>NZ_JBEOVU010000079.1:0-1059 GCF_040295685.1 Streptomyces sp. NPDC002734 | reverse complement strand
ACCACACCAACGACGAGGGGCTTCGCCACGTCACCACCCCACCTGACCAGGGCGTTCCGCACCTCAAGCGCCAGGATGAAAGACGTTCACTGAGCGCTTTCAGCGTGGCCACCGATCGGGTGATGGCCTCGGTGCCCGCAACGGACAGGGCTCCCGTGCCGTTGGGTGAGGTGTTCGAAGTCTCAACCTGCCGGTCCAGGAGCCCTGTTGGTTCCCTATCCTGCCGCACTCGACCTGCCTCATGCGCTGGTCGAGTGGGTCACGATGCTCATCGTCACCCGTGAGGGTGACCGCCGCTGCAAGCTTCCGCCGCACCAGCGCGCCCTCGTCGCTCTCGCCTACCTGCGCAAGCACGACACCCTCGCCCAGATCGCCGCCGGGTTCGGCATATCCGTGGGCACGGCCCACGCCTACACCACCGCGGTCGTGAAACTCCTAGCCGGCCGGGCCCCGGGCCTGCTCAAGACCTTGCGCGAGCACGACCCCGAATACGTGCTCCTGGACGGCACCCTCAGCGAGTGCGACCGCTTGGGCGACGGACGCACCGACTACTCCCACAAGCACCGACGCCATGGGGTGAACGTGCAGGTCGTCACCGATCCCGAAGGCCGGCTGCTATGGATCTCGCCAGCCCTGCCGGGCCGAGCTCACGACCTGACCGCGGCACGCACCCACCACATCATCCGGATCTGCGAACGCCAGGGCGTCCCGATCGTCGCCGACCGCGCTTACATCGGCGCCGGCTCCTGGGTCACCACCGCAATCCGCCGCCCGCCCAACGGCGAACTGTCACCGACCGAGCGGACGCTGAACCGCGCACTCGCCCACGCCCGTGCTCCCGTCGAACGAGGCGTCGCCCGCCTGAAGTCCTGGCGGATCTTCCGCCGAAGCCGCTGCAGCCCGAACCGGATGACGGTCATCGCCGCCGCGGTCCTCACCCTGGAGAGGCAACGCTGAAAACACTCACTGAACGTCTTTCATCCTGAGTAGTCGCAGGTCAGCAGGGTGTGGACGGCTTGGACGATCGTGCCGATGCGGCGTGTGGAGCATCTGGCCCGG
>NZ_JBEOVU010000078.1:0-1104 GCF_040295685.1 Streptomyces sp. NPDC002734 | reverse complement strand
CCGACGCGCAGCTGACCAGTCAGCGCACCGCGGACGGTCGGGTCGAGGTGTTCGCCATCAACGCGAGCGCCGCCCAGCACATGTGGCAGACCGGAACCAACGCCCCCTACAGCCGGTGGGAAACATTCGGCACCGGCGGGAGCGAGATCGTCGCCACGGCCAACGCCGACGGCCGCATGGAGGTCTTCGGCACCGGCCCTGGGGGTGTCCACCACAAGTGGCAGACCGGACACGCCACCTGGTCCGACTGGACATGGGTCAACGACACCCCCGGCCCGCAGACCCCGTGAGGAGACAACGGATGTCCCCCGAGAGACGTGCTCGAAGAGCACCTCACCGCGTCATTCTGTCGGTGCTCGTCTCCCTGTGCGTCGCGGCGGGTGTCATGACCGCCGCCACGCCCGCGTACGCCGCTCCGAGCGATCTGTGCGCCCAGGTCGGCCACACCGCGGGATTCCGCGGCGAGGCGCTCGTGACCGCCGTCGCCGTCGCCCTCGCGGAGTCCAGCTGCGACCCGAAGGCGACCAACACCTCCAACAACACCCCGCCGTCCGCCGACCGCGGTCTGTGGCAGATCAACGACTACTGGCACCCGGAGGTCAGCGACGCCTGCGCCTACAACGCCCAGTGCAACGCGAACGCGGCCTTCACCATCTCCTCCAGGGGCACGGACTGGCAGCCCTGGTCCACCTACAACGCGAACCTGCACCTGCGGCACCTGGGCGAGGCGCGCGCCGCGGTGGACCGCCTCGGCAACTCCGGACCGGGTCCCGTTCCGCTGGTCTACCCGGCGGAGTCGGGCCGGGTGGTGTCGGCCCGGGGCGCGGACGGAAGGCTGGAGGTCTTCGCGGCCGGTGCCGACGGGGTCCATCACGCCTGGCAGACGAGCGTGAACGGCGACTGGTCGGCGTGGGAGTCGCTGGGCGGACCCAACGGCGCCGAACTCGCGATCGGCGCGAACGCCGACGGCCGGCTGGAGTTGTTCGCGATCAATGGGAAGGGCTTCTCCCACATGTACCAGCTGCGGCCGTCGGGCAGCTGGTCGGGCTGGGAGACGTTCGGCGGCGGCGGTCTCGACATCGCGGTCGGGGCGAACGGGGACGG
>NZ_JBEOVU010000077.1:0-1447 GCF_040295685.1 Streptomyces sp. NPDC002734 | reverse complement strand
GAGCCACCACCCTCGCCCGACAGGGACGCGGCAGAGGACTGGCCGAACACTGGCAAGGACTGAAGTACTGCCAGGCCCTGGCCACCGGCCCTGGCGGTCACATGGCGCTGACCGACGAGGGCCAGAGTCCGGAACTCTCCTACAGGGCCATGCAGGCACGAGAACTGGGCCGAGCGTTCGGAGTCGCCGTCGCTGAACGCACCGTCCGGAATCGCTTCCCGGACCACATGATCTCCACGCTGGACGCGGAAGCCATACTCCTGGCGGGCTTCGCGCGCTCCGGCCCGCGACCGTCTCTGGGAGCCCGGCCGCGGCCCGACTTCTTCATTGAAGCGTGGCGCCCAGGCGAGCCGTCGCGCATCTTCGCGGTGACGGTCAACGGCAACCACCAGAAGGCCAACAAGCGCACCGCCAAGACCGACCGCTCGGCATTCAAGCAGCTGGCCAGGGGCAGCGAACGCGCCGAGCACTTTCACCTCGCCGAGTGGAACACCACGCCGTGCCTGTTGATGTCCACCGAACTACTCGCGCTGGACGGCATCACCGTCAACGCCCTGCAAGCCCTCGGCGAAGCAGTACTGCCCGCGAGGCCGGCCATAGGGCGAGGCAGTGCGGACGCAGTGCTGTCGGAGCGGAACCTCGTCTACGCCGGCGCCGTGAAGGTGCCTGCCGACGGTCGCAAAGAGCGGACCCGGGACGGGTTCCTCATCCCCCGCAAGGAGCTTGGCTGGTTCGGCCAACTGCTCGCGCGCACCGGGGCCGCAGGCCAGCTGGCCTTCGCTGGAGCCGGCACCGAAATCGCCCAATACCTGACCGACAAACAGGGTCACAAACACTACGAGCAGCAGACCTTCGCCGGTTCGTCCAGCGTCCGCGACGCGCGACACACGATCGGCGCGACCGTCTACGTCGGAACGGATCAGGTGTTCCGACTCAACCGGGTCCGTGTCGAGGCGTTCTCAGGGATGGCCGAGGAACTGTACGACCTGTTGGTCAAGGGACAGGTGGAGGCATACCGCGCTCGGGCGTACGCGCTACGCGACACCTACCCGATCGGCACCACAGCCCCGCAGTGGGGTCCCGTTTCCTTCGGCGACGACGGCACCGTCATGGCTCTGCGAATCCTGCCGAAGCAGAAGGAGGATGAGAAGCCTTGACGTAGGCGCGCCTGCAGAGGCCGCGCATGGCCCCTTGACCTGTTTCAGGGGAAGCCGAACGTGTGGTGCCCCCAGTTGATCATCCGGCTGAGGCACCACACATTCGCAGACACGCATCAGGCAGCCGCCTCGACCACCGCGTCGAACTCAAGCGGCAGGTTGAGTTCGGTCTGCATCGTGAAGACAGCGTCCATCAGAAGTTGTTGTCCTTCCGTCCGCGCGCTCGCTCTTGATCGAACAGGGCCCTGGATCGGGTGAGTTGGCGACGGGGTGCGCATGAAGAAAGGGCC
>NZ_JBEOVU010000075.1:0-1669 GCF_040295685.1 Streptomyces sp. NPDC002734 | reverse complement strand
AGAAGCTGTTGTCCTTCCGAACCTGATGTGCGGGTTTCTGCTGGTCAGACGTACTGTTCTCGTTGTCGAGGCAGTCTGAGCGGGTCTTGTTTCCCAGGTGGGTGGAGGTCCGTCGATGCCGTCGATGCGGGCTGTGCTCGAGCGTCGTGAGAAGACCGCGCTGGTGCGGGTGGAGGAACTGCGTGCCGAGTTTGAGCGGGTGCGAGCAGCTCTCACGGAAGCCGAAGAGGTGCTGAACCAGCGGGTGATCGGGCTGGAGCAGTATCTCGAGGCCCTGGCCGAACAGGACGCCGAAGCGGCCGAGGAGGCCGTGCCGGTCGTGGACAAGGAGCCGGCGGAGGTGGTCGAGCCGCGCAGGACCGTGGCCCGCAAACGGGACGGAGTGCCGGTGGACGTGCTGGGCCCGGACTATCGCCGGATCATGGAGGCGGCGGGCCAGGTCGGTGGTGAGGGGTTGTCGGCGAGGCAGGTCGCGGTGCTGCTGGGCTGGGACTCGTCGCTGGCGACCCGCGTCGAGGGTGCGCGATCGAGGCTGAAGCGGCTGGTGGAACGCGGCTGGCTGGTGGAGGTCCGGCCCGGCCGGTTCATGCTGTCGTCGGCCAGTGCAGCCGCGGGGTCCGGGCGGGAGTGAGGCGGGCGAGGCGACGGCCGCAGATCATGGTCGTCGACCAGAGGATCATGGCCTGGCTGCTGGCGGGCCGGGTTTCGTAATCGCGGGCCAGGCGCCGGGTCCGCATCAGCCAGGCGAAGGTTCTCTCGACGACCCACCGGCGGGGCAGAACGGCGAAGCCGGCCCGGTGGTCATTGCGCTTGACGACCTCCACGACGAGTCCGAGTTGCTGGGCGGCCCAGTCGAGGAGATGGCCGGTGTAACCGCCGTCGGCCCACACACGCCGCAGTGCCGGGAAACGGTCCCGGACGACGGGGAGCATCATGCGGGCGGCGTCCCGATCCGGCGTCGAGGCCGGGGTGACCAGCACATCCAGCAGCAGACCGAGACAGTCCACGATCAGATGCCGCTTGCGGCCGTTGATCTTCTTCCCGCCGTCGAAGCCGCGGGAGACGTTCTTGACGGTGGCGCCCGCTCGCACCGACTGCGAGTCCACCACGGCGGCACTCGGCTCGGCGTCCCGGCCCTCCGACAACCGGACCCTCGCGCGTAGCCGGTCATGAAGTTCATGAACCAGTTCATCGTCGCGCCAGCGGCGGAAGAACGCGTAGACACGGTCCCACGGCGGGAAGTCGACCGGCAGGGACCTCCACTTGACGCCGTTGTCGACCAGGTAGCGCACCGCGTCGATCATCTGCCGGTGGCAGTAGCTTTCCGGCCGGCCGCCCCGGCCCTCCATCCAGCCCGGCGTCGGGAACGACTGCCGCACCACCGCCCACTCGCCGTCCGTCATGTCAGAGCCGTAACGGGGCTCACGGTCCGGATGATCAGCCGCGTTCCCGAACCTGTGGGCGAGACAGTCACACCCACGGGTGGGCGAACTGGACTGCACGGACGTCACGACGTACAACTGCGACACAGGGCCTCCTGCCGCTCTGGCTTCGACAACCGTGAGCTACCAGGAGGCCCTTTCTTCATGCGCACCCCGTCGCCAACTCACCCGATCCAGGGCCCTGTTCGATCAAGAGCGAGCGCGCGGACGGAAGGACAACAACTTCT
>NZ_JBEOVU010000074.1:0-1851 GCF_040295685.1 Streptomyces sp. NPDC002734 | reverse complement strand
AACACAGTGGACGCGAGCAACTGAGGACAAGCCCTCGGCCTATTAGTACCAGTCACCTCCACCCGTTACCGGGCTTCCAGATCTGGCCTATCAACCCAGTCGTCTACTGGGAGCCTTACCCCATCAAGTGGGTGGGAGTCCTCATCTCGAAGCAGGCTTCCCGCTTAGATGCTTTCAGCGGTTATCCCTCCCGAACGTAGCCAACCAGCCATGCCCTTGGCAGGACAACTGGCACACCAGAGGTTCGTCCGTCCCGGTCCTCTCGTACTAGGGACAGCCCTTCTCAAGACTCCTACGCGCACAGCGGATAGGGACCGAACTGTCTCACGACGTTCTAAACCCAGCTCGCGTACCGCTTTAATGGGCGAACAGCCCAACCCTTGGGACCGACTCCAGCCCCAGGATGCGACGAGCCGACATCGAGGTGCCAAACCATCCCGTCGATATGGACTCTTGGGGAAGATCAGCCTGTTATCCCCGGGGTACCTTTTATCCGTTGAGCGACGGCGCTTCCACAAGCCACCGCCGGATCACTAGTCCCGACTTTCGTCCCTGCTCGACCCGTCGGTCTCACAGTCAAGCTCCCTTGTGCACTTACACTCAACACCTGATTGCCAACCAGGCTGAGGGAACCTTTGGGCGCCTCCGTTACTCTTTAGGAGGCAACCGCCCCAGTTAAACTACCCATCAGACACTGTCCCTGATCCGGATCACGGACCCAGGTTAGACATCCAGCACGACCAGACTGGTATTTCAACGACGACTCCACCCACACTGGCGTGTGAGCTTCAAAGTCTCCCAGCTATCCTACACAAGCCGAACCGAACACCAATATCAAACTGTAGTAAAGGTCCCGGGGTCTTTCCGTCCTGCTGCGCGAAACGAGCATCTTTACTCGTAGTGCAATTTCACCGGGCCTATGGTTGAGACAGTCGAGAAGTCGTTACGCCATTCGTGCAGGTCGGAACTTACCCGACAAGGAATTTCGCTACCTTAGGATGGTTATAGTTACCACCGCCGTTTACTGGCGCTTAAGTTCTCAGCTTCGCCGGCTCGAAAGCCAGCTAACCGGTCCCCTTAACGTTCCAGCACCGGGCAGGCGTCAGTCCGTATACATCGCCTTACGGCTTCGCACGGACCTGTGTTTTTAGTAAACAGTCGCTTCTCGCTGGTCTCTGCGGCCACCCCCAGCTCAGAGCGCGAAGCTCATCACCGGAAATGGCCCCCCTTCTCCCGAAGTTACGGGGGCATTTTGCCGAGTTCCTTAACCATAGTTCACCCGAACGCCTCGGTATTCTCTACCTGACCACCTGAGTCGGTTTAGGGTACGGGCCGCCATGAAACTCGCTAGAGGCTTTTCTCGACAGCATAGGATCATCCACTTCACCACAATCGGCTCGGCATCAGGTCTCAGCCTTGATGTGCGACGGATTTACCTACCGCACGGCCTACACCCTTACCCCGGGACAACCACCGCCCGGGATGGACTACCTTCCTGCGTCACCCCATCACTCACCTACTACCAGCTCGGGTCACCGGCTCCACCACTCCCCCTCACTCCGAAGAGATCAAGGGCGGCTTCACGGGCTTAGCATCACTGGATTCAATGTTTGGCGCTTCAAAGCGGGTACCGGAATATCAACCGGTTATCCATCGACTACGCCTGTCGGCCTCGCCTTAGGTCCCGACTTACCCTGGGCAGATCAGCTTGACCCAGGAACCCTTGGTCAATCGGCGCAAACGTTTCTCACGTTTGTATCGCTACTCATGCCTGCATTCTCACTCGTGAACCGTCCACAACTCGCTTCCGCGGCTGCTTCACCCGGCACACGACGCTCCCCTACCCATCAC
>NZ_JBEOVU010000073.1:0-1864 GCF_040295685.1 Streptomyces sp. NPDC002734 | reverse complement strand
TAACAAGTCATCTCATTTGGCTGGCCGCAGCCCCAATCTGGTGGCTCTGGAGTGAGCATGGACGCATGATCACGTCATGACGTCTCCTGCTTCCTTCCGGAACCCGACCAACTGGTCCGACGGCTTCTATGAGCTGGCGATCGAGGTCGGGGCGACCGATGATGCCCGATTGCAGGACGTACTGACTGCCCTGTGGGCTGTGGCTGGCGTCCAGGGGTGCTTCGGGCGGAGCGATCTTGAGCCTGAGGAGCAGGACCCGGTGCCGTGCACAGTCAGCTCTCTGGCCCAGTACGGCCACCTTCACGGTCAGGTTCGTCTGCCGACGAATCAGCTGGTCGTGTGTGGTTGTGTGGCCATCCGTGGCGGCGATGACAGCAGCGACTGGCTGGACTTCTATGTTCCGGTGGGCGCGCTGGACAACGCCGGCCTCGCCTACTGGGACGGCCGGCCCTTCTTCAGATCCGACGTGATGGACGACTGGCTGGCTGCCATGGGCAGGGAGACGTTCGCCAGAGCCGCCTTCAGCTTGGGGGTCGTCGGGTTCGAGGTCTCCGGCTGCGCGGACGCCGGAACATTGGCAGGGCAGATGCCGCAGGAACGGGGCGTTGGATACTTGCTGCCCGTAGGTGGCGTCCTGCACTACGGAGCCGCTAACGCCTGAGCGCTCGCGCGGCTTCTCCCAGACTCGAGTCTGCGGAAGCAGATGATGGTGCAGGCGATACTCGCGAAGGCGAGAAAGTGATCGGCCTTGCGTTCGTAGCGGCGGTGGAGTCGGCGGCAGCCGGCAAGCCAGGCCATCGTCCGTTCGATTGTCCAGCGGTGTCGACCGAGTCGCTGTGAGGTCTCGACGCCCTTACGCGCGATGCGGTGCTGAATGCCGCGCTGTGCCAGCCAGTGCCGCAGGTGACGGTAGTCGTATCCCTTGTCCGCGTGGAGTTTGCCGGGCCTTCGTCGGCGCGGTCCTCGGCGGGACCGGATCGGAGGGATGCCCTTCACGAGCGGGATCAGGGCCTGGCTGTCGTGGACGTTGGCGCCGGAGATGCCGACGGAGATGGGCAGACCGGTCCGCTCGGTGATCAGATGGATCTTCGAGCCGTACTTGCCCCGGTCTACAGGATTCGGACCTGTCAGGTCCCCCTTTTCAGGGCCCGCACGTTCACCGAGTCGATCGCGCATCGTGACCAGTCCAGGTCGCCACGGGCGCCGAGTTCGTCAAGGACCAGGCGGTGGAGCTTGGCCCACACCCGGGCCTTGGTCCATTCGGTGAACCGGCGGTGGGCCGTCGCGCCGGACGGCCCGAACGAGGCCGAGGGCAGTTGCTGCCACGTGCAGCCTGAGGTCGCCACGAACACGATCGCGGCCAGGACCTCACGGTCGCCGTGGCGACGCCGGCCACCACCCTGGGGCCGCGACGGTGCCTGCGGGACCACTCGCTGGAACAACTGCCACAGCTCATCCGGCACCAGCCGCTCAACGATCCCCACGCTGAGAGGCTACCGGCCGTTAGGAAAGGTCCGTGGTCAGCGACCCAAACGGCGCTGATTGTCGAAGCGAAGCAGCACCCGTACAAGACGCCACGCTCCGGCCGACGCTCCGAGCAGGGCACCACCGGTCAACACGCGCCTCTCTGCCGAACCAGAGAGGTCAAGGGGCAGGGTGAGAACCCAGGAGACGACGAAAATCAACCCAGCCAGCGCGGCCGCAGTCACCAGGGCGAAGACGATCTCCACCGTCATAGCGTCCTTTTCCCATCGCGACTCACGCCCCATGTCCATGCTGCAAGTCTCACATCGCGGTCAAGCCACCACGCCTACGCTGACCGGACTTTCACGGCAGCTCGACCACCAATTGAGATGACTTCTAA
>NZ_JBEOVU010000072.1:0-2341 GCF_040295685.1 Streptomyces sp. NPDC002734 | reverse complement strand
ACGTCGGCCAGGCGGCCGTCGGGCAACCGGAACGGAGAGGCGCCGCCCGTCTCGAGGCCGAGGCAGATCTGGAACAGGGGGTGCCGGGCGAGGGAACGGGCCGGGTTGACGGAGTCGAGGACGAGGTCAAAGGGTGCTTCCTGGTGGGCGAAGGCGTCCAGGTCGGTCGCACGGATCCGTGCCAGCAGTTCTTGGAAGGACGGGTCTCCGCTGCTGTCGGTGCGCAGCACGAGCGTGTTGACGAAGAATCCGACCAGGTCACGCAACTGCTCGTCCCCGCGCCCGGCGACCGGCGTGCCCACCGCCAGGTCGGTGCCGGCGCCGAGGCGGGTCAGGGCGGCGACGAGGGCGGCGTGGACCACCATGAACGGCGTGCAGCCTTCTGCCAAGGCCAGCTCGCCCACCCGGGCGAAAAGATCCGGGCCGAGGTCCACTCCGATTTCGCCGCCTCGGTGGGTCGCCCGGGCGGGACGGGGCCGGTCCAGGCGCAGACCGTGCTCCTCGGGAGCCCTGTCCAGCGTCGAGCGCCAGAACTTGAGTTCGCGTGCCAGCACGCTGTCCGGGTCGTCGGGCGAGCCCAGGGTTCGGTGCTGCCAGTGCGCGTAGTCGGCGTACTGGACCGGCAAGGGCGGCAGCACGTTCTGGTCTGCGCCCGACAGCCGTGCCTCGTAGGCCCGGGCGAGGTCGTCGAAGAACACGCTGTTCGACGCGCCGTCCGTCGCCACATGGTGCAGCAGAAGGAACAGCACCCAGGTGCTGTCGCCGAGGTCGAACACCGTGGCTCGGAAGGGGACGTCGGTCCGCAGTTCGAAGACTTGTCGCGCGGCCGTCGCCAGCTCCGTGTCCACGTCATGAGCGGCGATCCGGCGCCGCTCGACCGGTACGCGGACCTCGGTGGGCGGCAGGATCCGCTGGCGCGGTTCGCCGTCGACGGTCTCGATCAGGGTGCGCAGCGGGGCGTGGCGTTCGACGACGTCGTTGAGCGCGGCCTCCAGCGCCGGCGTGTCGAGTTCGCCGTGCAGGCGTATCGCGAGGGGCACGTTGTAGGCGGTGCTGTCGCCGTCCAGGTCGGCCAGGAGCCACAGCCGTCGCTGGGCGAAGGACGCGGCCGGCAGCGAGTCGTTGTTGCCCGTGCCTTCTCCGGCTGTGATCGGGGGTAGGGCGGGCAGTCCCTTGTGGTGGGAGATCAGGTCGGCGAGTCGGGCGGGGGTGGGGTGCTGGAAGACGTCGCGGATGGTCAGGCGTACGCCGAGTGCGTCCGCGATGTGGTTGGTGAGCCGCGCCGCCCGCAACGAATGCCCGCCGTGGCGGAAGAAGTCGTCGTCGATCGTGAGGGACGTGGAGGCGTTCAGCGCCCGGGCGAAGAGAGCCGTCAAGGTCTCCTCGAGCGGCGTACGAGGGCCACGGCCACCCGTGGAGACGGAGGACGGTTCGGGCAGAGCCCGCTTGTCGATCTTGCCGTTGGGGGTGAGGGGAAGCCGGTCGAGAACCATGATGTGTGCGGGCACCAGGTGCTCGGGCAGCCGCTCGGTGAGATGCCGGCGTGCCAGGTCGGCCAGGTCGCCCGCCAGGCCCTGCTCCGCTGCTCCGCCGACGACGTGTGCCACGAGGTGCTGCTGGTGGGTGGTGACGACGGCCTGGGTGACGGCGGGGTGGGTGAGGAGGGCGGCTTCGATTTCGCCGGGTTCGACGCGGAAGCCGCGGATTTTGATTTGGTTGTCGGCGCGGCCTTCGTAGTGGAGGTTGCCGTCCGCGTCGAAGTGGACGAGGTCGCCGGTGCGGTAGAGGCGGCTGCCGGTGGGTCCGTGGGGGTTGGGGATGAAGCGGGTGGCGGTCAGGTCGGGGCGGCCGAGGTAGCCGTGGGCGAGGCCGTCGCCGGCGAGGTAGAGCTCGCCGGTGACGCCGGGGGCGGTGAGTTGGAGGTGGTCGTCGAGGACGTAGGCGCCCTTGTTGACCAGGGGTGATCCGATGGGGATCGTCGGGTGGGGTTGGTCAGCGGGTTCGATGGTGTGGGTGGTGGTGAAGCCCATGGATTCGGCGGGGCCGTAGCCGTTGACGATGGTGATGCCGGGCTTCAGTTGCTGCAGCTTGTGGACGTGGGCGGGGGAGGCGGCTTCGCCGCCGGTGTAGGCGATGGTGACGGTGTCGAAGGCGTCGGGGTGCTCGTCGGTGAGGTAGTTGAACAGGCTTGCCGACAGCTGCAGCATCGTGACGCGGTGGCGTTGCGAGAGTTCGGCGATCAGCGTGGGTTCGGGTCGCTGCCCGGGTTGCAGGACGGTGGCCGCGCCGTGGAGCAGGGCGCCCCAGAACTCGAGGCTGAAGGCGTCCCAGGACACGGGCG
>NZ_JBEOVU010000071.1:0-2828 GCF_040295685.1 Streptomyces sp. NPDC002734 | reverse complement strand
GGGGGCCCCGCCCCGCTCTGGCGGTGCGGGCGCCGACGTGTGCGCGGGAGGCGGCCTGGTCGGCCGGCGGCCCCGGCTCAGCCCGCCGAGCCGCCGAGCCCGTCGAGCAGCGCGTCGGCGTGGTCCAGGCCGCACTCGCGCACGATCTCCTCGATCGTCTGGGCGGTGCGCACCGTCGTGAGGACCGGGCGGCCGTCGTCCCCGGTCCGGAATCCGTGCACCGCGGGCCTCGGCAGGCTGTTGTAGCTCCACGAGGCGGTGAAGCAGTAGGCGCCCGCGTCGTGCAGCACCACCCAGTCGCCCTCGGCGAGCTCGGGCAGCTCGCGGCCGTGCGCCACCACGTCCCCGGCGAAGCACAGCGGCCCCGCGACGTCCTGCTCGGTCGCCGGTGAGTTCTTCGGCCGTCCGTCGGGGCCGTGGGCGGTCACCCGCAGTGCCCACGCGTCCGGCAGCAGCACCGTCCGCGTGACGACGTGTCCGCCCGCGTGGGTGAGGGCCACCCGGCGCCCGCCGGCGTCCTTGACGTACTCCACCCGCGCGGCGAGGAAGCCGTTCTTGGCGAGCAGCGACCGGCCGAACTCGGTGACCAGCGCGTACCGTCCGTCCAGCAGCGCGGGCTCCGCCTCCCGCAGGGCGGCCACGTACTCCGCGTGCGTCGGCCGGACCTCGTCGTCGTCGAAGTTGACGGGCAGACCGCCGCCGATGTCCAGCCCGGTGACCCGGCGTTCGCCCAGCCGTGCGTCGATCGTGGCCGCCAGGCGGTGCGCCACGGCGACGCCCTCGGCGATCAACGGCAGCGGGCAGCCCTGCGAGCCGACGTGCACATGGAGGCGGGTCAGCCACGGGTACCGGACGAAGGCATCCACCACCCGCTCCTCGGCCCCCGGATCGCGCAGCGCCACACCGAACTTGGAGTGCTCGGTGGCGGTGCTGGTGGCCGCGATCGAGCCTCCGCCGACCTGCGGATTGACCCGAACCCCCAGCACGGACGCGCAGTTCGCCGGGCGCAGCCGGGCGATCCGCTCCACCTCCGCCAGGTTGTCGGCGTTGACAGCGACCCCCAGCTCCAGGGCCTCCCGCAGCTCCGCCTCGGTCTTCACCGGGGAGTCGAGGACGATCCGCCCGGGCTCGAAGCCCGCGGCCAGCGCCAGCCGGAGCTCACCGGGGCTCGCCACCTCGCACCCCATGCCCGTCGACGCCAGCAGCCGCAGCACCGGGACCAGCGGGCAGGCCTTCGCGGCGAAGGTGTGCAGCACCTGAGGCACCCCGGCGAACGCCTCGCGCAGCCCGTCCACCGCGCGCAGGATGCCCGCGGTGTCCAGGAAGCCGGCCACCGGCTGCTCCGGGCCGAGCAGCCCGGTCGCCACGGCCCGCTCCAGCACGTCGGCGACGGTGTGCGGGGCGCCCTTCACGGGCGACGGCGCGGCAGTGTTCACAGTTGACTCCTCATCGGCACGACGACGTTCCGGTAACCGGCGCCGCACCCGCGACGAGGGCGGCGCTGTCTACACCCTCTCTCTTCCGGCCCTCCGGTACCAGGGGGCGAAGGCGCAGCTCACAGAGGCAATCGGGGTGCCGCGCGGCCCACGGGACGCGGTGACACCGGTGATTTTGCCGATGTACGCGCGGCGCGGGCGGCCCGACAGTGACGTAGCCAGTCAGCGGCGGCCCTCGCCGATGGCGCGGACACGTCAGGACGACGCGTGCCGGGACCACGAAGGAGGGCTGCCTCGTCAGAGAGGACGACTCGTCGTGCAGCACTCGCAGAGCAGCCCGTCCAGCGACGCCACCCCCACGCCGGCCGATCGGCGGCGCCGTCTCGGTCGCATCGCCGGCCTGTCCGCCTCGGTGGCGGCCGCCGTCGCCTTCAGCACGCTCGCGGCGCCGGGCGCCACCGCGGCCGACAACCCCTACGAGCGCGGCCCGGCCCCGACCAACTCGAGCATCGAGGCCCTGCGCGGCTCGTACTCGGTCTCCAGCACCTCCGTCTCGTCCCTGGTGAGCGGCTTCGGCGGCGGCACCATCTACTACCCGACCACCACCAGCGACGGCACCTTCGGCGCCGTGGTCATCACCCCGGGTTTCACCGCCTACGAATCATCCATCTCGTGGCTCGGCGAGCGGCTCGCCTCCCAGGGCTTCGTGGTCTTCACCATCGACACCAACACCACGATGGACCAGCCCGACTCCCGCGGCGACCAGATGCTGGCGGCGGCCGACTACCTGACGCAGAGCAGCTCCGTGCGCAGCCGCGTCGACGCCACCCGCGTGGCCCTGATGGGCCATTCCATGGGCGGCGGCGGCACCCTCGAGGCGGCCAAGGACCGGCCCTCCATCAAGGCCATCATCCCGATGACCCCCTGGAACCTGGACAAGACCTGGTCCGAGATCAAGACCCCCGCCCTGATCTTCGGCGCCGAGTCCGACACCGTCGCCCCCGTCGCCTCGCACTCGGAGCCGTTCTACACGAGCATCCCCTCGACCACCGAGAAGGCATACCTGGAGCTCAACGGCGCCACCCACTTCGCGCCCAACACGTCGAACACGACGATCGCGAAGTACAGCATCTCCTGGCTGAAGCGGTGGGTGGACAACGACACCCGCTACTCCCAGTTCCTCTGCCCGGGCCCCAGCACCGGTCTCTTCAGCGACGTCGAGGAGTACCGCAACACCTGCGCCTTCTGACGCCTACCGGCCCGGGGGACCCGGACGGCGGCCGCGCCCGGCGCGGCCGCCCGCCCGCGGTGCGCCCCCGCGGGGGCCGGGGGCCCCCCCGAACGGGAGAGCGGGGGGGGGGGGGAGTGTGTTGGTAGGGGGGGGGTTATGTA
>NZ_JBEOVU010000070.1:0-3826 GCF_040295685.1 Streptomyces sp. NPDC002734 | reverse complement strand
TCACCACACCAACGACGAGGGGCTTCGCCACGTCACCACCCCACCTGACCAGGGCGTTCCGCACCTCAAGCGCCAGGATGAAAGACGTTCACTGACCCGAACGCCCGACGCGTCAGGGGCCCTTTCCGACCAAGACCTGCGGTGATCAAGCTTCGACGACACGAACTCGCGTCCGTCGAAGTTCGATGGCAAACGGCCAAGGTTCGATGGCAGAGGACACTGAGTGGTGTTTTCGCAGGTCAGGCGGGTGTTCGGGGAGAACGTGACAGCGGGCGTGACAGGGCGCGGTCCGCGGCGGCCGGGGGACACCACGGCAGTGAGGTCAGTGGCCGCCCAGGAGGTCGTGGTAGGCGGCCGCGGCTCGCTCCCCCAGCTCGTCCTCGATGGACCGGACGACCTTCAGTGCCTCCTCGTCAAGCCGCTCGGCGTCCAGGACCTCGAAGAGGTCGCGGCCGCCCAGCTGCAGGCGCAACTGCTGCTCGGGGAGGCCGCGAAGAGCCCGGCCGGGCCCGCCCTCGGGTGCCGGGGAGCGGGCGGCGTCGAGGGTGAACGCTGCCTCGTCGAGGTGCTCCAGGGAGTCGCGGACGAGCTTGAGCTTCGGGTTCTCCGCCGGCGGGTCCTCGCCCCGCTCGTGAGCAAGACGGGCGCGCCAGCGCTCGAGCTGGTGGGCGCACCAGACGAGGAGGTGTTCCTCGGCCCACTGGGTGCGGAAGTCGGTCTCAAGTTGCTCGGTGGGTGGGCTGAAGTCCTCGGCGAGGTCGTAGGCGCGCGAGTTGGCGGCGCTGTCGTTGCGTGCCTGGCGGGTGCGGTGGGCCTGACGGATGACCGCTTCGGCCCACTGCTGCACGAAGTGGCGGGCGGTCTCCTCCCCTTCTGGTGACGCGTCTGGGTATCGCGGCTTCTTGGACATGCGGGAAGGCTAGACGTCGGGGGAAACGGGGCGGGGTCTGCCGCTGTGAAGCGCGGGCTTCCCCGGGGTGTCACGTTGTCACGCTGGCCCCTCCGCCTCTCCCCTGGGCGGTGTTTTCGCAGGTCAGGAAGGGGTTTGGGGAGAACGTGACAGGCGGTGTGACAGACAGGGGCGCGGTCTGCGGCGGCCGGGGACACCACGGCGGTGAGGTCAGTGGCCGCCCAGGAGGTCGTGGTAGGCGGCCGCGGCTCGCTCCCCCAGCTCGTCCTCGATGGACCGGACGACCTTCAGGGCCTGATCGTCGAGCCGCTCGGCGTCCAGGACCTCGAAGAGGTCGCGGCCGCCGAGCTCCAGGCGCAGCTGCTGCTCGGGCCCGCCCTCGGGTGCCGGGGAGCGGGCGGCGTCGAAGGTGAAGGCGGCCTCGTCGAGGTGCTCCACCTGTGCCGGTCAGACGTGGCTGTCGACAAGCGCGGTGATCTGGGCTTTCGACAGTCCACCCACCTTTGTCTGCGCCACAACCCCGTTCTTGAAAATGATCAGGGTAGGGATGCCTCGGACGCCGAACTTCGCCGGCGTAGCCGAGTGCTGGTTGCTGACTGCCGCTTCACTGCGCTGGGGGTTCTCACGAGACCTGGGCAGCCGTCTCACCACGTGCAGAGAATGGGCCGCGCAGGGCCCGATCTCGCGGACACCGGAGCGAGGAGACGCTCTGGCGCTGAAGCGAGAGTCAGCACCCGGCGGGGCGCCGGTACGGCGGCTGTCACGCTGTTCTGGCGGATCCTCGCCAGGCGGGCATCGGTGCCGTTCACAGCCCTGCTTACGAGAGACCTGAAAGGGCGGCGTGACACCGCCGGGGGGACACCACACCCTCCCGGCGGTCCAGGTGCGGGCCCGGTCCTCCGCCGCGACGCTCCGAAGCCCGTCTATCGAACAAGGCGCGGGCCCGGCCCGGCGGGCGCGCTTCGCAGGAGCCGACGGCGGCGAGCTCCCGCTCCGGCCGGCCCGGCGCTCGCCGGTCCGCCCGGGCTGGCTCGAGCTCGGTCGCGGGACCGCACTGCACGCGGCAGCAGCAGCGGTAGAAGAACGGCGCGTGCAGGAAGCCGTTGGACGGCACGCCCGCACCAGGGCCCGTGCGGAAGAATTAATGTCAGCTTCTCAAAGGAGGAAAACTCTCGGCGCAACGCACCGGTACTTGGCAGGATCAGGCGCGTGAAAGCAGCTCGAATACCCCGGCAACAGCACGTCGTCTCCCAGGTCCGCGCCCGCGTCGAGCACGTCTTCGCCCGCATGAAGACCTGGAAGATCCTTCGCGACTGCCGCTTGAAAGGCGACGGTCCACCACGCCATGCTCGGCATCGCTCACCTACACAACCTGGCCCTCACCGGATAGAGGCAAGCCCGGGAGGGGCACATCATGCGACAACTCAGAGATCATTTACGGGACGAGGCTAACGACGCCCTACGGTGAAGTGTTCAATCAGGCCACGCCCGTTACCTTCCGGCGGACTTGACCCTTCCTTGTAGCCCTTCCGTCACAGTACGGTGCGAAACGTGGACCGAGGGCCGGCTGCCGATACAGGCTCGGCCCGTACCTCAAAAAGCGGCCACGCACAGTCGACCAGGGGGAACATCACATGAACGCTTCGTCCCGCACATGCCACAGGAACACCGGAAGCAGGAAGTCCCACGCTCTCGCAGCCGCGGTGATCACTGCCCTGTTCGCGTCTACGGCGTGCGGACCTGGTGCGGCCGAGAGTCCGGACAATGTGAGGCCCTCCGATCGGCCGAACTCGACGGCTTCGGCGAAGAAGACATCCGCTGAGGAGCCTGTGACAAAGACTGCCGCAGTCACCTTCACTAACAGGGTCGCCAATTTTAACGTATGTAATCCTTGCCGTGTCAACAATCCGAGCCGTCACATCGAGCGGATCAAAAATGAGATCGTCAGGTACCGCCCGCAGGTCATCGCACTGGAAGAAATCTGCGTCGGGGAAACGAACAGAATCATCAGAGATCTCAAGAAAAAGGGCTACCGCTACTACGTAGCGCACGGAAGCGTACAGAAGAAGACCTGGGCATGTCTCGGCCACGGCTCCGCCTATGGCAACGCGATTCTCTCCGCCGCGCCACTGACCGGCAGGGTGAACAAGCGCTACACGGTAGGCGGGACCGAAAACCGCGGATACGTTTCGGCCCTCACCACCGTTGCCGGCAGGAAGGTGCGGGTATTCGCAACCCATCTCGCGCAGGCGGGCCAGCGCGACGCACGATCGAAGCAGATCGCCGAGTTGCGGTCCGCCGTGCGCACGTATCCGAATGCGATTGTCCTGGGGGACTTCAACGCCGACCCCGCGTACTTGGAAATGGCGCCCATGTGGCAGCAATTCCGTGATGCCGACCCCAAGTGCGGCCGGAAGCGGAACCGTCCGCCCTTCTGCCAACCGACTGCCGACGCGTCCCCGTACCGGAAGAAGTTCGATTACATATTCCTCCGCAAGAGCGGCTTCTTCTCCGCGCCAAGTGTGGGAGTACACCCCAATTACTCGGATCACGACCTGATCCATGCCGACCTGCGGGTCCGATAGACCGCGACATGGACGCATCAGCCAAGGGCTTTCGAAAAATAACTCCTCGGTTTCTGGTTTGCGTTGGCTCGTAGGATGCCGGGTTGGCGGAGGGGACGGCACCGGCCTCCTTGTTTCACGGCGGCAGCCGGTTGGGGTGAAGGCGAATGAAACGCGGTCCTAAGAGGTCATCTCACGTGGCGCGAGGATCGTGCTGCTGTGTCTGCTCACGATCCCAGCAAGGTTGAAGATCTAGCTCAGTGAACGTCTTTCATCCTGGCGCTTGAGGTGCGGAACGCCCTGGTCAGGTGGGGTGGTGACGTGGCGAAGCCCCTCGTCGTTGGTGTGGTGA
>NZ_JBEOVU010000069.1:0-4429 GCF_040295685.1 Streptomyces sp. NPDC002734 | reverse complement strand
GCCTCACCAACCACATCGCCACCGCCTTCGACGTCCGACTCACCGTCCGCGACGTCTTCCAGCACCCCACCCCCGCCCGACTCGCCGCACACATCACCGGCATGGGCGCACAGAAGGCGACCGCCCTGCCCGCCCTGACTCCCGCCGCCCTCACGTCCGGCCCCGTGCCCGCGTCCTTCGCCCAGCGACGGCTGTGGCTCCTGGCCGACCTGGACGGCGACAGCGCCGCCTACAACGTTCCGCTGTCGGTGCGGGTCGACGGGTCCGTGGACACGGCGGGGCTGGAGGCCGCGCTCAACGACGTCGTCGAACGCCACGCCCCGCTGCGCACCCTGATCGAGGCGGTGGACGGCGAGCCGTGCCAGCGTGTCCTTCGGCCGGACGAGGCCCGCGTGCGGGTGGAACGGCGTGTCACCACCCCGGGATCCCTGGAGTCCGACCTGGTGGCGGCCGCGGGGTACCGGTTCGACCTGCGGACGGAGATCCCGCTGCGGGTCACCGTGCTCGAGCCCGGTGACGGGTCGTGCGTGCTCCTGGTGCTGCTGCACCACGTGGCGACGGACGGCGCGTCGAACGGCGTGTTCTTCGAGGACCTGTCGCGGGCCTATGCGGCGCGGGTGTCCGGGGCGGCGGGGAGCGTGCTTGCGCCGCTGCCGGTGCAGTACGCGGACTACGCGCAGTGGCAGCGGACGGTACTGGGGGCGGCCGACGACCCGGAGAGCGTGCTGGCGCGGGAGCTCGGGTTCTGGCATTCGACGCTGGACGGGCTGCCCGAGGAGCACGGTCTGCGCCTGGACCGGCCCCGTCCCGCCCGGGCGACCCACCGAGGCGGCGAAATCGGAGTGGACCTCGGCCCGGATCTTTTCGCCCGGGTGGGCGAGCTGGCCTTGGCGGAAGGCTGCACGCCGTTCATGGTGGTCCACGCCGCCCTCGTCGCCGCCCTGGCCCGCCTCGGCGCCGGCACCGACCTGGCGGTGGGCACGCCGGTCGCCGGGCGCGGGGACGAGCAGTTGCGTGACCTGGTCGGTTTCTTCGTCAACACCCTGGTGCTGCGCACCGACAGCAGCGGGGATCCGACCTTCCGGGAGCTGCTGGCGCGGGTCCGTGCGACCGATCTGGATGCCTTCGCTCACCAGGAAGCGCCCTTCGACCTCGTCCTCGAAACGCTCAACCCCACGCGCTCGCTCGCGCGTCACCCGCTCTTCCAGATCTGCCTCACCCTTGACGTCGCCACCGCCCCCCGTCTGAGCCTGCCGGGCAACGGGACGGGTGACGTGGTCCCCGTCGTGAACGGTTCGGCCAAGTTCGACCTCGAGTTCCTGCTCCGTTCCGACGACAACGAGCGCCTGCACGGCACGGTTCTCTTCGCCCAGGACCTGTTCGACGACAGCACCGTGCGACGCATGGTCACCGTCCTGGGCCAGGTCCTCGAACAGGTCCTGGCCGACCCCGGCCACCGGATCGGCAGCCTCGACATCCTGTCCCAGGACGACCGTGCTCTCATCACCGGACCCTGGGCGGGCAGCAGCGCCGACATCGACGCCGTCTCACTGGTCGAGCAGTTCGAGAAGCAGGCGGAACGATTCCCCGACCGGATCGCCCTCATCGACGAAGACCGCCAGGTCACCTACAAGGACCTCAACGCGGCCGCCAACCGCTGGGCCCGCCACCTGCGCGACCAGGGCCTGCGGCGGGGCGACATGGCCGGCGTCCTGCTGCAACGAGGCGCCGACTTCGCCACCGCGGTCATCGCCGTCGCCAAGACCGGCGCCGCCTACACCCTCCTCGACCCCGACTTCCCCGACGAACGCCTCCACACCGCCGCCACCGACGCCGGCATACGCCTCCTCGTCACCGACTCCACGCTCGCCGACCGGCTCGCAGGTCCGTGGACCACGGTCACCGAGAACCCCGACCAGCTCACCGAGTACCAGGCCGACGACCTCGGGATCCCCCTGTCCGGTGACGACGTGGCGTGCCTGATGTTCACCTCCGGGTCCACGGGCCGGCCCAAGGGCATCCTGTCCTCGCACAGGAACCTGGTGTCGACGGTCACTGCCCAGTCCTACGGAAACTTCGGACCGGATGAGGTCTTCCTCCAGTGCTCCCCCGTGTCCTGGGACGCCTTCAGCCTCGAGTTCTGGGGCGCCCTGCTCCACGGCGCGGCCACCGTCCTGCAGCCCGGGCAGCGACCCGAACCCGCGCTGATCGCCGAACTCTCGCAACGCCACCGCGTCACGATGCTGCAGCTGTCGGCAAGCCTGTTCAACTACCTCACCGACGAACACCCCGACGCCTTCGACACCGTCACCATCGCCTACACCGGCGGCGAAGCAGCCTCCCCCGCCCACGTCCACAAGCTGCAGCAACTGAAGCCCGGCATCACCATCGCCAACGGCTACGGCCCCGCCGAATCCATGGGCTTCACCACCACCCACACCATCGAACCCGCTGATCAGCCCCACCCGACGATCCCCATCGGATCACCCCTGGTCAACAAGGGCGCCTACGTCCTCGACAACCGACTCCAACTCACCGCCCCCGGCGTGACCGGTGAGCTCTACCTCGCCGGCGACGGCCTCGCCCACGGCTACCTCGGCCGCCCGGATCTGTCCGCCGCACGTTTCGTGGCGAATCCGTACGGTCCTGCCGGCAGCCGTCTCTACCGCACCGGCGACCTCGTCCACTTCGACGCGGACGGCAACCTCCACTACGAAGGCCGCGCCGACGACCAGATCAAAATCCGCGGCTTCCGCGTCGAACCCGGCGAAATCGAAGCCGCCCTCCTCACCCACCCCGCCGTCACCCAGGCCGTCGTCACCACCCACCAGGACCGGCTCTGCGCCCACATCGTCACGGACGGACCTGCCTCACCCGATGACATCCGCGGTCACCTCACCGAGCGGCTCCCTGACCACCTCGTCCCCACCTACCTCACCGTCCTCGACCGGCTCCCCCTCACCCCCAACGGCAAGATCGACAAGCGGGCTCTGCCTGAACCGTCCTCCGTCTCCACGGGTGGCCGTGCCCCTCGTACCCCGCTCGAGGAGACCCTGACGGCTCTCTTCGCTCAGGTCCTCGGTGTCACGGACTTCCCCACCATCGACGACGACTTCTTCGTCCTCGGCGGGCATTCGTTGCGGGTGGCGCGGCTCACCAACCACATCGCGGACGCACTCGGCGTACGCCTGACCATCCGCGACGTCTTCCAGCACCCCACCCCCGCCCGACTCGCCGACCTGATCTCCCACCACAAGGGACTGCCCGCCCTACCCCCGATCACAGCCGGAGAAGGCACAGACGACGGCAACTCCCTGCCGGCCGCGTCCTTCGCCCAGCGACGACTGTGGCTCCTGGCCGACCTGGACGGCGACAGCACCGCCTACAACGTGCCCCTCGCGATACGCCTGCACGGCGAACTCGACACGGCGGCCTGGCAGGCCGCACTCAACGACCTGGCCGAACGCCACGCACCCCTGCGCACCCTGATCGAGACCGTCGACGGCGAACCGCGCCAGCGGATCCTGCCGCCCACCGAGGTCCAGGTGCCGGTCGAGCGGCGTACCACCACTCCGAAAACCCTGGAATCCGATCTGGTGGCGGCCGCGGGGTACCGGTTCGACCTGCGGACGGAGATCCCGCTACGCGTCAGTGTGCTGGAGTCCCGTGACGGAACGACCGTGCTCCTGATCCTGCTGCACCATGTGGCGACGGACGGCGCGTCGAACAGCGTGTTCTTCGACGACCTGGCCCGGGCCTACGAGGCACGGCTGTCGGGTGCGAACGAGAACGTGCTGCCGCCCTTGCCGGTCCAGTACGCCGACTACGCGCACTGGCAGCACCGAACCCTGGGCTCGCCCGACGACCCGGACAGCGTGCTGGCGCGCGAGCTCGGGTTCTGGCGCTCGACGCTGGACGGGCTGCCCGAGGAGCACGGTCTGCGCCTGGACCGGCCCCGTCCCGCCCGGGCGACCCACCGAGGCGGACAAGTCGAAGTCGATCTCGGCCCGGACGTCATGACACGAGTGGGCGAGCTCGCTCTCGCTCAGGGCTGCACCCCGTTCATGGTGGTCCACGCCGCCCTCGTCACCGCTCTCACCCGCCTCGGCGCCGGCACCGACCTCGCCGTAGGCACCCCGGTCGCCGGTCGAGGCGCCGAGCAGTTGCGTGACCTGGTCGGATTCTTCGTCAACACCCTGGTGCTGCGCACCGACAGCAGCGAAGACCCGACCTTCCAAGAACTGCTGGCACGGATCCGTGCGACCGACCTGGACGCCTTCGCCCACCAGGAAGCACCCTTTGACCTCGTCCTCGACACGGTCAACCCGGCTCGCTCCCTCGCCCGGCACCCCCTGTTCCAGATCTGCCTCGGCCTCGAGACGGGCGGCGCCTCTCCGTTCCGGTTGCCCGACGGCCGCCTGGCCGACGT
>NZ_JBEOVU010000068.1:0-5206 GCF_040295685.1 Streptomyces sp. NPDC002734 | reverse complement strand
CCTCCCTCCTCCGCCTTGCAGCCGCACGCACCAGACCCCGCTCAGGCCCGCTGACAAGCGAACCGGCAGCAAGAACGGCATGATCCGCCGGACAGACCCTAGGGCACGCGCGTCCGACCGGCGGCACGGGGTAGGCCGTTGGGCGGGGCCGCGGACCGTCCGAGGTGCGCGGGCCGTCGCCGCGCAGCAGCCTGGGGACATGAACCGACCGCACATCGTGGTGCATCCGCCGGGGCTCGACGGGTCCCGGCGGGTGACCGCCGACGACGAGGCCCTCGGGGTCGCCTCTCACCTGGACGACGTCCGCGAGATCCTCCGGCTCTCCGACCTCGACGCGGGGGACGTCGAGACCGGCGACCGGATCGACTGGCAGGGCGGAGGCCCTGGGCAGTGGCCCGGCCTGGAGGAGCACCACGACCTCGAATAACCCTCTCCCGTAGGGCCGTTGACGCCCTCCGGCGGCTGCGGCGCAACCTCAAATCAACCTCTGAGAACGCCTTCACCTCTTCAACAGACCTATGCCCGGGCCGCATTGTTGTGTCCACGAGGTCCGCCGGCACGGGGGCGGCGGACCTCGCTCCGGCCACGGGGGAGTCGGAGAAACGGGGGGATACGCCATGGGGGAACGCGGCGAGGGCGACGGGGGACGTCCGCTCGACGCGTACCGCATCGCCGTGCTGCGCGGGGGCGACCGCGCGGCCGTGACGGTCGCGGTCGTGGCGCTGCACGGGCGCGGCCTGGTCGAGGCGGCGGAACCGGGGTTCCTGAAGAACACCGGTCCGCTGTCCGGCCGGGCCGCGCACCCGTTGGAGAAGGCGGTGCACGCCGCGCTGTACCGGCCGCTCACCTTGCTGGAGCTGACGGAACGCGCCCGGGTCCGGATGTGCGTGCGGACACTGCGTTCGGCCCTGGCGGCCGAGGGTCTGCTGCACCGGCGCACGTACACCTCGACCCGTGCCGGCCGGCGGCTCCTGCGCGCACTCGGTGCGGCCGCCGAGCCACCGGCCCACGCGACCGGCCCGCCGGAGGAGCGCGACGCCCTGCGGGCGGTCGCCCTGCGCGGCGACGCGGCCCTGCTCACCCTGGTGCCGCACCTCGCCCGGGACGCGCGGCTGACCGGGCCGCCGGTCCGACGTGAGGCCCTGCTGCCCGACGCCCCCGACGGCCCAGGCCCCCTCACCACCCGGATGTACCGCGAGCTCCACGACCGCGACGGCGAGGAACGCGGCGGGGACGGACGCGACGGCGACGGGCACGGCACCGGGGGCGGAGGCGGCGGTCACGACACAGGCGGGCACCACGCGTGCGGCTCGGGATCCGGTTGCGGCGGCGGCTGGTGAGCGCCGGGCGGCGGCCGTCGCACGGCGCGGGTGCGCGGGCGCACGCCCTCCGCCGAACGGAAACCGACCGCCCTGCCCGGTAATCAGCGAAACATCGCCGAAAGGCCGTCAACGGACGGACAGGCGGCCCGCGCCGGGCGCACCATGGGAGTCCGACCGCATCACGTCCTGGAGTGACCATGTCCGAGAGGGTTCCGGTGCGTTGCCCGGCCTGCCGGCAGGAGCACGTCTACCGGGTACCGACGTTCCCCTGCGCCTGCGGCACCCCCGTGGCCCCCGCGCTGGACGTCTCGGGCGAACCGACCCAGCTGACCCGGCGGGTCTGGCGCGAGAGCTGGGTGACCGTTCCCTGCCCCCGCTGCTCCCTGCGCAGTCAGTGGCCGTGGCCGGAACTGGGCTGCCCCTGCGGGGCCGTGCTGCGGCTCCCGCTGCTGGTCCCCGGGGACGCCGGCGGCCCCTCGGCGGCGCGGCCGGCCTTCCAGCCGGTGACCATCCGCACGCCCTTGGACGCGGTCACCGCGGCGGCGCTGTACCTGCGGTGGCTGGGTCACCCGGACGTGCGCCGGGCCGACCAGCGGCCGCCCTCCGGTGTCGCCCTCGCCGCGCGCGGGCTGATAGCGCACGTGGACCCGGGCCCGCGGCCGGCCTCCACCCGTGAGGTGGAGTGTCTGTGGCTGACCGCGATGAGCGAGTCGGCGCAAGGGGTCCACTTCTCGCTCGCCGGGTACGACCCGGCGGCCCTGGAACTCGCCGAGCAACTGTCCACGCCGCTGTTCCTGCTGGACAGCACCGGCATGCCTCAGGCGGTCAACGACGCGGCGGACACGCTGGCCGAGGGCTGACCACCCGACCCACCCCCACCCGTCGGGCCGCTGCCGGCCCGGAGAGCGCCCCGCGCTCCGACACCCTGCGCGAACGCCTCCGGAGGGATCCGGCCGCGCGCCGCCGCCGGGTCGTGCCGCCGCGCGCCGACTCCCGCCGCCGGGCCGGTATTTGACCGGACTCCGCCCTTTTCTTTTCCTCATTTTCAATTACGCTCCGGCCGGACGACCGGAGTTTGCGCAGAACGCCCGGATACCTCCCGCCCGATTAGTGCCGCGCGTTGCTTACTATTGACCAGAACACGACATTCGAGGGGAGCGGTGACCGTGCCATACGACGTCCAGGATCTCGCCGACCACCGCTCCGACCGGACGAACGAGCAGGTCATCGGACAGGAGGAGCTCTTCGCCGCGGCCCGGCGAAGACTCGCCCAGGGCGGTGGCGTGCTGCTCCACGGACCGGCCGGAATCGGCAAATCGACGGCACTGCGGGCACTGACCGCTGAATATGCCGGGAAGTCGCGGACGGTACTGCGCTGTTCGGCCACCGAGTCGGAATCCCACCTCCCCTTCCTGGCCATCGCCGACCTCCTCGGCCCCGTCCTGGACCGGGTCGCCGACCGCCTGCCGGACACCCAGCGTTCGGCGCTGGAGGCCGCCCTGACCGGGCACGGCGAGGCGGTGCTGCGACCGGACGGCCACCACGGGCTGGCCCTGCGCCTGGCGGTCCTGGCCGCCTTCCGCGCGCTGGCCGCCGACGGGCCGGTGCTGGTGGTCGCCGACGACCTCCAGTGGCTGGACCGCGCCAGCAGCGAACTGCTCGGCTTCGCCGCCCGCCGGATCAACGGCACCCGGGTGCGGATGCTCTGCGCGCTGCGCACCGGGACGCCCGGCGGGCCGGACGTGAACGACTGCCTGCGCGCGCTGCCGCACGACTCCGAGGCGCTGCGGGTCGCGCCGCTGGACCGCGGGCAGATCTCCGCCCTGCTGGCCCGCCGCGGCCACCGGTCGCTGCCGCGTTCGACGGTGCGGGCCATCGGCGCGGCCAGTGCCGGCAACCCGATGTTCGCCCTGGAGCTCGGCCGCGCGCTGGCCGAGAGCCCCACGCCGCCCCGGCCGGGCGAGCCGCTGCCGGTGCCGACGTCCCTGCGCGCCTTGCTGCTGGGGCGGCTGGAGCGGCTGCCCGCCGAGACCCGCCGGACGCTGCTGGTGGCCGCCGCCGGGGCGCGCCCGACCCTGGCACTGCTGCACGCCGCCGGCCGGACGGACGCCGAGGCGGACGTCGCCCGCGCCTGCGCGCTGGGGGTGCTGATCGCCGATCCGGAGAACCACACGGTCCGCTTCACCCACCCGATGGTGCCCTCCGCGCTGTACGCCGCGGCCGACGGTCCCGAGCGGCGGGCCGTCCACGCGGCCCTGTCGCGCGTGGCCGTCGACCCCATCGACCGGGCCCGGCACCTGGCCCTGGCGACCGCGGGGGCCGACCCGGAGGTCGCCGCGCGGCTCTCCGAGGCGGCCGGCCTCGCCCGTGACCGGGGCGCCCCCTCGGTGGCCGCCTCGCTGGGACTGCTGGCCGCACGGCACACCCCCCTGGACGCCGGCCACTCCCCCGACGCGTACCGGCTGCGCGCCGCGGAGGACGCGCTGACCGCCGGCGAGACCGACCTGGCCCGCGACATCGCCCAGGACGTGCTCGGCCGGGCCACCGAGGCCGCCGAGCGGGTGCGGGCCTGGATGGTGGTGATCGACGCGGCGGGCCAGGCGCTGACCGAGGTCGACGCGGTCTTCCCGCAGGCCCTCGCCGACGCCGGGGACGATCCGCGGCTGCTCGGCCTGGTCCACCACCGGCTGGCCTGGCAGGCGCTGCTGGTGGAGGGCGACAGCGGCCGGGCCCGTCAGGAGGCGGCGCTCGCCGCCCGGCTCGCCGCGGCGGGCGGGGACCGGAACACCGAACTGCTCTCGCTGGCGTTCCAGGCCCACATGGAGGTGCTGCGCGGCCACCCGGACGCCCCCGCCACCATCCTGCGGGCGCTGGAGGCGCCGCAGGACGACGCGCTGGCCTACGACCACAACGGCGCCGGAGCGGTGCACTGCCGCTGGATGATGATGAGCGACCGGCTGGACGAGGCCCGGTCCACCGTCACGGCGTTGCTGCGGGGCGCGCGGAGGCGCGGCATGGTCGAGGCGGAGGTGCAGTACCTGCGGCTGCTCGCCGAGACGGAGTTGGCCTCGGGGCACTGCGGACGCGCGGTGGACCTCGCGCGGGAGTCGCTGCGGCTGGCCCGGGACACCGGGATCGGCGAGGCGGCGGCCGGCGCGCTGGCGGCCCACGCGGAGGCGTCCGGCGGCGACCCGGCGAGCGCCGCGGAACTGGCCGAGGAGGCGGTGCGCACGGCGGAACGGGACGGCGACCAGATCTTCCTGGCGCACGCCCTCGCCGCGCTGGGGCACGTCCGGCTGCTCAGGGGCGACGCGGCCGGGGCGGTGGAGGTGCTCAGCCGGGTGCGCGCCCTCGAGGCGGGCGTCGGCATCGACGACCCGGCCGACGGCCGCTGGCACGGCGACCTCGCGGAGGCGCTGGTGCGCACCGGCCGGCCGCAGGAGGCACGGCGGCTGGTGGAGGAGACCCGCGCCCGCGCGGTCCGGCTGCGCCGGGAGGGCGTGCTCGCGGTGACCGACCGTGCGGAGGCGCTGGTGCGGATCGCCGAGGGCGACGCGGAGGGGGCGGAGTTCCTGCTGACGCGCTCACGGGAACGGCTGGCCCTGCTGGGACGACGGCTCTCCGAGGGCCGCACGCTGCTGGCGCTGGCCGACCTGCTCGCCCGCACCGGGCGCGGCGGGGCGGGACCGCGCGAGGAGGCGGGACGGCTGTTCCGCCGGTGCCGGGCACTGCCGTGGCTGCGCCGGGTGGAGGCCATGGCCGCCGCGGACACCGCCGCGGCGGCCGCCGTGAGCACCGCGTGGGGCCCGGGGGGCGGGCCGTGCGCGGCGCCCCGCGGGGGCGGGGGCGGCCACCCGGGGGTGGAGGGGGGGGCGGGGTGCGGC
>NZ_JBEOVU010000067.1:0-5436 GCF_040295685.1 Streptomyces sp. NPDC002734 | reverse complement strand
ACTCTATCAGACCGTTTCCGTTCCGATTTCCTCGGTGCTTTCCAGGTCCTTCGCCTTTCGGCGTTTTCCCTTTCCGGCGGTTCCGACTCTATCAGAACCTTTCGGTGCCTGATTCCCTGTCGGAGGGGGTTGCCGCCGGCTCCCGGACCAGATCAGGTCCGTCGGCCTTTCGACATTCACTACGCTAACCGACTCGCTCCCGGAACTCATAATCGAGTCCTGCAGTTCGAATTCCGAGCGTGCGGGCACGCAAGAATTCGCCCCGGTTAGGGGAGAGGTTGAGTAGTGGAGTGGCCGCACACGGTGAAGGCAGAATGCCTGCCGTGTCTTGCGGCTCGGGCTACCTTACGGATCGCGGGGGACGGCGTCAAGCCCGCCGCCGACGGGGCACGTGTGCGCGGTACCGGCTCACGGTGGGATCGCCGTCGATCCAGTAGCGCCACGGGTGGAGGTCCCCGTTCCCTCCGTCGCCGGCCACTCCGGTGCGGGGACCGTTCCTTACCTGTTCGGCGGACACGGGAGCCCCCGTAAGAACAGTGAGGGGGGAACCCCCGGCGGCGCAGGCGCCGGTGCCGTCCAGGGCGCGGTCGATGTCCAGGGCCGTGGCGAGACGCGCCGGGCCTTTGGCCAGATCCTTGTCGTAGCGGGCCGAAAGACGACGGGGGCGCAACCGCTCCGATGCCTTCCTTGGCAGTGCCGACGCTCGCGGTAGTCCGGATACCTAGGCCCGCCCCCGAGCCGCAGCCACCGGTACATGCAGTTCTTCATGTACCGGTGACTCTCTGAGCATGCATGTCGTTGACAGGCCAGACCACGACAAGCGGAAGAGACAGCGGTGCGAGCGATCATCTACGCCAGGCTCAGCCCGACACCGAGAGGCGAGGAGTCCAAAGGTGGGAACCTCGCGCAGCAGGTGGAGCTGAGTCAGGAGGTGTGCGACCGGAACGGCTGGACGGTCGTGGAGGTCATCTCGGAGGGGGACTCCTCGGCGTCAGGCTTCCGCATCGTCGAGGGGCGCAGAATCTCGGCCCGTGGCGAAGGCTGGAGGCGAGTGATCGAACTGGTGCGAGCACACAAAGCCGATGTCATCGTGGCCAGGCACTACGACCGGCTCTACCGCACGACACGAGACCTGGTCGAGTTGGTCGATCTTGCCGAGGAGACGGGTGTTCGTGTGGCAGCCGCACAGTCGCTCGGCATCCTCGACCTGGCGACTCCGACAGGTCGTCTTGCTGCTCGGATCGGCGCGGCGGTGGCGGAGAACGAGACCGAGATGCGAGTGGAGCGACAGGTACTGGGGCATCGGCGCCGCAGAGAGGCTGGCCGGCCTTTCTGGAGCACTCGCCCGTTCGGCTTCGAGCGCGACGGGACGCACCGGGAGGAGGAGGCGGAAGCCCTGCGTCAGGCGTACCGGGATGTCCCCGCCGGTGTCTCCCTGTGGTCGATCACGAAGGACTGGAACGCTCGCGGTCTGCTCTCTCCTCACGGCAATGAGTGGCGCAGCTCGAACATCCGATGTGTCCTCCTCAAGCCGCGGAACGCAGGCATCCAGACCTACTCCCAGTGGATCGAGAAGCCGGACGGGAGACGAGTGCGCGTGACCGAGGAGACCGGCAGGGCGAGCTGGGAGCCGATTGTCTCCGAGGAGGTGTTCCGCTCTCTGGCTCGCTACCTGAGCGACCCTGAGCGCAACACCGGAGGCGGAGGGAGACGCAAGGCCCTGCTGTCCGGCGTTGTCCGCTGCTCGAAGTGCCAGGCCGTCGTCACGCAGGGATGGAGCAGGCGGAACGCAGCAGGCGAGAGGTACAGGCTCTACACCTGCTCAGGAGGCCGGTGCATCACCTGCCCGGCAGACCCGCTCGAGTCCTTTGTCGTACGCAAGGTCATCGACCGGATCGAGGCATGGAGCCAGGCGCCGACCGTGGACGCCGCGGACGAGCAGCGGGAGGCCGCATTGCTGGCACAGGAAGCCGCCCTCTCCAAGAGGCGTACCGCCCTGGCGGAGATGTTCGCCGTCGGCCAGATCGATGCGTCGACCATGCGCGCGGGTATCGGCAGGTGTGATGCCGACCTGCTGGAGGTCAGGACGGAATTGGCCGGACTGTCGACGAAGCATGTGCCGGTGCATCTCGGCGACGTCGAGTACCTGCTGGAAGTGTTGGACCACGAGGACCCCGCACGGGTCGATCACGTCCGGACGGTGGTCATGCAGGCGTGCGAGCTCGTCGAGCTGCTGCCGCGAGGGCGGGGCGTTCGGGAGTTCAGGTCCGATCACTGCAGGATCACCTTTCGGGACCTGCGCGCGGTGGAGAGCGGCTCAGATCCCGGCGGACGGCTTGGCTCGCGGGCTCAGGCGGTAGGCCGAGACGGTCGGGTCGCCGGCGACGTAGAAGCGGTGCTGCCAGTCATGAGCTTTGCTCACGCCTACCCGGGGACCGACCCGGACGAGCGCGGGAGGCACTGACTCACCCTGCGACACAGCGACCGCGGTTCCACCCAGCAGATCTGCGCCGTTGTGCTCTGCCGTGATGCCGAGTGCCTGGCAGAAGTTCCCCGGTCCTCGCGCGAGACGTGAACTCTCGACTGCGCTCCCTCGGCGCTCTCGCGCCAGGTCCTCCCCTTCGACCACCTTGCCCGCACGAATGAGGACCGCAGAGGCGATGCCGTCCGTGCCGGTGACGATGTTGGCGCACCAGTGGAGACCATGGGACCGGTAGACGTACAGGTGCCCTGCGGGTCCGAACATCACGGCGTTGCGCGGTGTTCTGCCGCGGTATGCGTGCGAGGCGGGATCGGCGGAGCCGGAGTACGCCTCGGTCTCCGTAATGGCGATGCTGACGCTTCCCTCGGGTGCCTCATGGGTGAGAACGGCCCCGAGCAGCCTGGGTGCGACCTCTTCGGCGGGGTGAGCAAGATCCTCGAGGTTCATGCTGACCGCCTTGAGATGCTGTACGTCCGGTAAACGTGCACATGCCCAAGCTGGCGGGACTTTGGCGTACGGTCGGGGCTCGCGATCATGTCCTCCGAGCGTACTGGAGGGGTGGTGGCGGGGTGGGGCGGTGGATGGGGAGGGTTCTGGTCCGGTCCGTGCGGATTGGGAGGCAGGAACCGTTCGCCTGGCCTCACGCGTTACCAGTAACCGTCAGGGATCGCAGGAACCTGAGGACGACTGAGAGGGCGCGGACCCACGGGGGCGCCTGGAGAGAGGGACACAGATGGGGTTCAAGAAGCTGCTCGCGAGTCTCGGTGCCGGGGGCGCCTCGGTGGAGACCGTGCTGACCGAGGTCAACGTGGTCCCCGGCGGCGTGGTGCAGGGTGAGGTGCGGATCCAGGGCGGGTCGGTCGACCAGCAGATCGAGGGGCTCGCGGTCGGTCTGCAGGCGCAGGTCGAGGTCGAGGGCGGGGACAACCAGGAGTACCGGCAGAACATCGAGTTCCTGAAGGTCCCGCTGGGTGGTGCGTTCCAGCTGCAGGCCGGTGCGGTGCACACGGTGCCGTTCGGCATCGACGTCCCGTGGGAGACGCCGGTCACGATGATCGACGGTTCGGCGCTGCGCGGCATGCACGTGGGTGTGACCACCGAGCTGGCGATCGCGCGGGCGGTCGACTCCTCCGACCTCGACCCGGTGAACGTGCACCCTCTGCCGGCCCAGAAGGCGATCCTGGACGCCTTCGTGCGTCTCGGCTTCCGCTTCAAGAACGCGGACCTGGAGCGCGGGCACATCCGCGGGACCCGGCAGAAGCTGCCGTTCTACCAGGAGATCGAGTTCCTTCCCCCGCAGCAGTACCGCGGGCTGAACCAGGTCGAGATCAGCTTCGTCGCGGACCAGTCCGAGATGGACGTCGTCCTGGAGATGGACAAGAAGCCGGGGCTGTTCAGCGAGGGCAGCGACACCTTCCGCTCGTTCAAGGTGGGTCTGCACGACTACCAGGGGACCGATTGGGCGGCGTACCTCAACCAGTGGCTGTCCGAGGTCGGCAGCAAGCGCAACTGGTTCTAGGCTCGGACGGGACAAGCGGAACCGCGTCCTTCGCGGGCGCGGTTCCTGACCCACAGCCAGGAGGTACCGAGGTGACCCAGTCCAGCCGGCCGCCGCTGCCGCACGACTTCCATCCGCAGGTCCCGTCGTTCACGGTGACCAGCGACGACGTGGAGGCGGGCGGCACGCTAGCGGACGCCCAGGTGCACGCGGCGGGCAACACGTCCCCGCACCTGCGCTGGGAGGGTTTCCCGCCCGGGACGAAGAGCTTCGCGGTGACGTGCTTCGACCCGGACGCCCCCACCGGCAGCGGGTTCTGGCACTGGGTGCTGTTCGACATCCCGGCCTCGGTGACGGAGCTGCCGGCCGGCGCGGGCTCGGGCGCGTTCGAGGGTCTGCCCGAGGGCGCGGTGCACGCGCGCAACGACTACGGCTCGCGTGACTTCGGCGGGGCCGCGCCGCCGGCCGGGGACGGACCGCACCGGTACGTCTTCACGGTCTACGCCGTGGACCAGGAGAAGCTCGGCCCGGACGCGGACACCAGTCCGGCGGCGGTCGGATTCAATCTGCGCTTCCACACGCTGGGCCGCGCCCACCTGATCGGCGAGTACGAGGTCCCCGCCGGGAACTGAGTCCGCGTCAGTGCCGCACGGCACGTTTTGCCCGTCCCTGGTCTTGGAATTGATCAGGGGCGGGCTTCTTTTCTGCCGTTGGGGCGGCGGATATTGCGTTGTCCCTCGCGGCATGCCCGGCCAGAGTGGGATTCCGGCTGCCAGGGGGGCGGCCGGCACACGAGAGGTGGGCTGGTTGTTGTGCGGGACACGCTGGTGCTGAACGCGAGCTTCGAGCCGCTGTCGACGGTGACGCTGAACCGTGCCGTGGTGCTGGTGCTCCAGGACAAGGCGGTCGTGGAGCAGGCCCATCCCGATCTTCGGATGCGGGCGGCCGCGGTGGACATACCCGCGCCCCGGGTGATCAGGCTCTGCCGGTACATCCGGGTGCCGTTCCGAAGACAAGCGCCGTGGTCGAGGCGGGGAGTGCTGGTACGGGACAGGCACCGGTGCGCCTACTGCGGTGGGCGCGCCTCCACCGTCGACCATGTGGTGCCGCGGGCGCAGGGTGGCCAGGACTCCTGGCTGAACACCGTGGCCTCCTGCGCGGAGGACAACCACCGCAAGGCGGACCGGACGCCGGAGCAGGCGGGGATGCCGCTGCTGCACGAGCCGTTCGAGCCCACGCCGGCCGACGCGATGCTGCTGGCGATAGGCGGGAACCGTGATCTCGCGGACCTGCCGGAGTGGCTGGCGGTCCGGGCGGCCGCCTGACCTCAGGTGTGAACGAACGACGTGGGGCCCGTTACCCCGGCCGGGGTAACGGGCCCCCCGGGGTTGTTGGCAACCCCCCCGGGGGGGGAGGGCCCCGCCGGGGGGGGGGCCCGGCGGGGGGATCGGGCTAG
>NZ_JBEOVU010000066.1:0-5727 GCF_040295685.1 Streptomyces sp. NPDC002734 | reverse complement strand
GACCGGCGGCCCGTCCTGCGGCACCACGGCGCCCTCGGAGCGCGGGAAGAACTCGTACCAGGAGCCGTACAGCGCCCGCTCCCGCTCCACCAGCAACGGCATCGGCCGCGCCGCCGACACCAGCTCCCGCAGGGGGTGCCGCTCCAGGGCCTCCTCGGCGGCGGGGTCGAAGGCGGCGGCGAAGCGCTCGTCCACGTCCAGCGAGTCGTCGCCCAGCGCCCGGGCGGCGCGGCGCACCGCGTCCCGGCCCGGCCCCTTGGGCACCCGGCGGGCCGCACGCGCGAACAGCTCGGCACCCTCCTCCAGGACCAGACCCACGTCGATGCGCGCCGGAATCTTGATACGGGCGTGCCGCCGCCAGGTGGCCACCGGATCGCTCCACGCCTCCACGGTGTACGTCCACAGCCCCGTCCGGTCCGGCGTCACCAGGGCGCCCCACCGGTCGGTCCCCGGGGCCAGCTCGCGCATCGGCGTCCACCGCCCGGGGCGGCCGTCGGGGTCCCGCAGCACGACGTTGGCCCCGACCGCGTCATGGCCCTCGCGGAACACCGTGGCCGTGACCTCGAAGGTCTCGCCGACCACTGCCTTCGCGGGACGTCTGCCGCACTCGACCGCCGGACGGACGTCGCGGACGGGAATGCGGCCGATGGCCTGGGGTCGCTTCATGCTTCTGCCTTCGTGAGCGGGATACCGGGGAGGAATCGGGGCGGGGCCGGTGGCGTCTAGCGGCCCGCGGGCGAACGGCGTCCGCCCGGAGGGCCGCGCCGGCCGGGCCGGCCGGCGGTCCGCCGCCCGCGCAGGAGCGGCGCCACGCGCCGCTCCTCGCGCAGGTAGGGGACCGGACCGGAGCGCAGGTAGCGCTCGGCGGCGTCCGCCGCCTCGCGCGCGCAGCGCTTGCCCATCAGGGCGCACAAGGCGTAGCCCGAGTCCTCGAAGCGGTCGCGCACCGCCGGGTCGGCGGGGGATGCGAGCATCACCCGTTCCCAGGCCCGGTACCGGCTGAGGTCGCGGGCCACTTCGGCCTTGGCCGGGAGCAGCATGGGGCGGGCCCCCTCTCGATGCTTCGAACGGTTGCTGGGCAGGCTTGTCACCCATGGTGCACATGGGACCACGCAGCGTCTTGTTGGGGGTTCAACGACCGCTGGAGTCGTCTCGGGTTGCACGAACGGCGTAAGACTCTCACCCTGAAGGTGACTCAGAAGCGAACACTGCTCACGCTTCGTGTTCGGGGCTCGTGTCCGCCAAGTGACACGAGGAGGCGGGGAGCTTCGCCGGTGAGGAGCCAACGAGATGAAGACCGCAGTGCCCTGCTACTACCACCTCGACGTGGAGGTCGGTCCGCAACGGGTCGACCAGGTCGGCCGGATCCTGGCCGCCCATCTCCGGTTCTGGAGTCTGGACAACCTCGTCGACCCGGTCCGCCGCGGCGCCGAGGTGCTGCTGCACGCCATCGAGGAGCACGCCGTCGACAAGAAGACCTCCATCGAGATGTGGTGGAACGGTCAGCACCTGATCACCGCGGTCGGGCAGAACGACCGCAACCTCCGCCCCGACCTCGAACTGCGCCCCTGCCTGACCCACATCGCCACGCACAGCGACGGCTGGGGCTGCTGCGACACGGGCGCCGGCCGGATCATCTGGTTCACCCGGCGGGCCCGTTCCGGGGAGAGGGTCCCGCTGGTGCCGGTCGGCCCCGACCCGCTGGTCACCGAGGCGCTCGAACTGCCGCGGGAGAAGCAGCGCGTCCTGGCCCTGGCCGGGTCCGCGCCGCCGCCGGAGGTCGCCGCCGTGCACGAGAGCGTGGTGACGCGGTGACCGCGCGCAGGACCGAGAGCGCCGGGGCGCCCGTGTGGAGCGGGCGCCCCTGCCCGCTGGGCGCCACCTACGACGGCCAGGGCACCAACTTCGCGCTCTTCAGCGAGGTCGCCGAGCGCGTGGACCTGGTGCTGGCGGACGACGACGGCTCGCACCGCACGGTGACGATGCACGAGGTCGACGGCTTCGTCTGGCACTGCTACCTGCCCGGCGTGGGCCCCGGCCAGCGGTACGGCTACCGGGTCCACGGCCCCTGGGACCCCTCCATGGGCCACCGCTGCAACCCGCGGAAACTGCTGCTCGACCCGTACGCCCGCGCCGTCGACGGCATGCCGGACGACCACCCCTCGCTCTACGAGCGGGCCCCCCGCGGCCGCGCCACGGCCGACAGCGCGGGGCACACCATGCTGGGCGTGGTCACCGACCCGTACTTCGACTGGGGCGACGACCGTTCACCCGGACGGCCGTACGCGGACTCCGTCGTCTACGAGACCCACGTCCGCGGCCTCACCCGCACCCACCCCAAGGTGCCCGCCCGGCTGCGCGGCACCTACGCCGGCCTCGCCCACCCCGCGGTGATCGAACACCTCACCTCCCTGGGGGTGACCGCCGTCGAACTGATGCCGGTGCACCAGTTCGTCCAGGACGGCGTGCTGCAGGGCAGGGGCCTCACCAACTACTGGGGCTACAACACCATCGGCTTCTTCGCGCCCCACAACGAGTACGCCGCCCGCGGCACCCGCGGTGAACAGGTGAACGAGTTCAAGGCGATGGTGAAGGCCCTCCACGAGGCCGGGCTCGAGGTCATCCTCGACGTGGTCTACAACCACACCGCCGAGGGCAACGAGAAGGGCCCCACCCTCTCCTTCCGCGGCATCGACAACGCCTCCTACTACCGCCTGGTGGACGGCGACTGGGGGCACTACTACGACACCACGGGCACCGGTAACAGCCTGCTGATGCGTCACCCGTACGTGCTACAGCTCATCATGGACTCGCTGCGCTACTGGGTGACCGAGATGCACGTCGACGGCTTCCGCTTCGACCTGGCGGCCACCCTGGCCCGTCAGTTCCACGAGGTGGACCGGCTGTCGGCGTTCTTCGACCTGATCCAGCAGGACCCGGTGATCAGCCGCGTGAAACTGATCGCCGAACCGTGGGACCTCGGCGACGGCGGCTACCAGGTGGGCAACTTCCCGCCGCTGTGGTCGGAGTGGAACGGCCTCTACCGCGACGCGGTGCGGGACTTCTGGCGGGCGGAGGACCACAGCCTGGCCGAGTTCGCCTCCCGGCTGACCGGCTCCTCCGACCTCTACGAGCGCGACCGCCGCCGGCCGCGCGCCAGCATCAACTTCGTCACCGCCCACGACGGCTTCACGCTGCGGGACCTGGTCTCCTACAACGACAAGCGCAACGAGGCCAACGGCGAGGACAACCGCGACGGCGAGAGCCACAACCGCTCCTGGAACTGCGGCGTCGAGGGCGAGACCGACGACGAGGGCGTCCTCGAGCTCCGGGCCCGGCAGCAGCGCAACTTCCTGGCCACCCTGCTGCTCTCCCAGGGCATCCCGATGCTCTGCCACGGCGACGAACTGGGCCGCACCCAGCGCGGCAACAACAACGCCTACTGCCAGGACAACGAGATCTCCTGGATCGACTGGCGCGGCCTCGGCGAGGAGCAGCGCGACCTGATCGGCTACACCAGCCGCCTGATCACCCTGCGCCGCGAGCACCCCGTGCTGCGGCGCCGCCGCTTCTTCCGCGGCGAGACCCCGGTGCGCGAGGGCCGGCCGCTGCCCGACCTGGTGTGGCTGCTGCCCGACGCCACCGAGATGGCCGACGAGGACTGGCACCGCTCCGACGCCCACGCCATCGGGGTCTTCCTCAACGGCGACGCCATCGCGGAACGGGACTCCTACGGCCAGCGCGTGGTGGACGACTCCTTCCTGCTGCTGTTCAACAGCTACTGGGAGCCGATGACCTTCCGGCTGCCGTCGGCGGCCTACGGCGAGCGGTGGACGGCGCTGATCGACACGGCCGACCCGCAGGGGACGCCGGACGAGGCCGAGCACAAGGCGGGCACCGCGCTCGTCGTCGAGTCGCGCAGCCTGGTGGTCCTCTCCCGGCCCCCGCTGACGGCCTGACGGGCTGACGGCCTGACGCGGCGGCGAACGCGCCGATGCGGCGGCGACCCGGAACCGGGTCGCCGCCGCATCCGCGTCCGTCGTGCCCGCCGTGCCACCGATCCGTCCGGCGCGCGGGCGGCGCGCGGTCAGGTCACCCGGCCGCCGAGCGGGCCGGTGGGCCGGTGGTAGACGGTGAACAGGGCGCCCTCCGGGTCGCGCAGCACCGCCTCCCGGTCGGTCGCACGGAGCACCGAGCCGTCGTTCGCCTCGGCGCCCCGGACGCAGGACGGGACGTCCTCGACCGCGAAGTGCACGTGCCAGCGCGGCCGGATGGTGGGGTCGGGCGCGGAGCCGAGGGCGCCGGACTCGATCCGCGCCACCTCCTCGTGGTTGTTGACCACCACCACCTCCTCGCCGTCGTAGCGGACCTCGCAGCCCCCGGGCCGGCCGGAGGCCCACTCGAAGACCTCGCCGTAGAAGATCGCCGAGTCGAAGGCGTCCCGGGTGCGCAGCCGGACGAGGACCGGGGCGGCCTCGCGCCAGGCGTCCCAGGAGCCGGAGATCTCGCCCTCCCAGATGCCGAAGGTGGCGCCGTCCCGGTCGGCGAGCAGGGCGGTGCGGCCGGGCGGCAGCGACAGCGGGCCGACCGCCAGGGTGCCCCCGCGCTCCTGGACCCGGGAGGCCGTCTCGTCGGCGCTCTCCACCGCGAAGTAGGCCGTCCAGTTGACCGCCATGTGCCACTGACCGGCCACCGCGGCGACCCCGGCGACCGGCACGCCGTCCACCTCGGCCACCCGGAAGAGGTCACCGAGCTTCATCGTCCGCCACTCCCAGCCCAGCACCGCGGTGTAGAACTTCTGGGTCACCGCCAGGTCGTGGCTGGTCAGGCTCACCCATACGGGTGCGCCCGAGATGGTGCGGGTCGAGCGCGGCCCGCCGGCACGCGGGGCGAGGGGCGTGCTGTCGTCGTTCATGGCAGTCATGGCAGTCCCACGTCCTGGAGTAAGAGGGCGCCCGGGCGAGGGCCAGCGCACACCGGCCCCCCAACCAGTGTCCGGCCGGACCGGCTGCCGGTGCCTGTCGAGTACCCGGGCCGCTGCGCCGAAACGGTGGCCGTCGTCCGGTCTCCTCCCGGTGGCAGGCGGCCGGACGAATGGCGACGATGTAGAGGAGCCCGAGGAGCCTACGGGAGCCTACGCCGCACGCCGGAGGTCACGATGCGCACGCAGGACCGTCCGGGTGACAGCGAGAAGGACCCGGTGCCCGCCGCGCCGCCGCCGCAGACCGTCGCCGGGGCCGCCGCCGACCGGGTGTTCGCCCTGGAGGCCGAGGTCGCCCAGCTGAAGGAGGCGGTCACCTCGCACGCCGTGGTGGACCAGGCGATCGGCAGCCTGGTGGCACTCGCACGGGTGACGCCCGACCAGGGCTGGGCGGTGCTCAAGGAGGTCTCCCAGCACACCAACGTCAAGCTGCGGCAGGTCGCCGAGACGGTGCTCCTGTGGGCGCGCACCGGTGACCTGCCCGAGGAGATCCGCACGGCCCTCGAGGAGGCGCTGATCAGCCGCCGCGTCCCGGCCGGCCGGCCCGTCGCCCGCTCGCGTTTCAACGCCGCCGGGCCCGGTCACTCCGGTCACTGAGCTCGCTTTCGAACGGCTCCCGGGACGGTTCGGCAGTGAGCCCGTCCCAGCCGCCCGGCCGCAAGGCCGGGCGCCGGGGAGAACACGGCCGAAAGCAAGCGGACGGTCGTGTTCCGGCCAGGGGCGAATGGGACCTCACGTGCGGAGGG
>NZ_JBEOVU010000065.1:0-6246 GCF_040295685.1 Streptomyces sp. NPDC002734 | reverse complement strand
AGGAAGCAGGAGACGTCATGACGTGATCATGCGTCCATGCTCACTCCAGAGCCACCAGATTGGGGCTGCGGCCAGCCAAATGAGATGACTTGTTATCCTTCGGGCCGAAGGCACAGGCGGCCGTCCACGTACCCTTCTCGCCGGGCAGGACGTGGCTGGACGGAGCGCCGTCGAGGCCGTTCTCGCCGTCGAAAATCTCATCGCCGCCGGCCGGGCATACCAGCACCATCATGCCGAGGTCCAGCGGCTTCTTGCTGTCGTTCGTCACGGTCACATTGAACTTCAGGTACTGCGTGTTACTCGGGGACGCCCACTGGCCGGACTTGCCACGAGTGAACTTGGACAGCTTGGCGGAGACGCCGTTGCGCCACTCGGCCGGCTTGTCCAGCGCCACGATGATGGTCTCGTCATCCTCGACCGACTCCTCGGTGCCAGTCTCCTCCTCCTGCGGAGCGCTGACGGTCGCCTTCGGCTTGGAGTCCGCGTCGGCACTGTCGGAGTCGCCGTTGCACGCGGTGGAGGTGAGCCCCAGCAGGGCCAGGAGCGCCACGGCGAGCAGAGAGTTACGAGTGCGGGCCACGAGTGGCCTCCTTCAACGAGTCGGGTAACGAAAAACACCCGGCGACTGCCGGGTGTTGACGGAGTGCCACCTCACAGGGCAGACCTCGAATCACGTGTACCTAACATGCTGTCAGGATTGGCAGGGCAAGCGCAGAACTTTCAGTCACTTGCCGTAAAATCCGACCAGTTCGTTGAGCTTGCGCGCAGCGGCGCCGCTCGCACCGCAAGCCATTTCCCCATGCCCTTCACCCACTCACGGTCGCCGTTGAAGGCACCGGCGCCGCACTCCGTGATGCCGGGAGCGGCGTCTGTCACCCTCGCGGCCGTCGAAGTAGTCATTGCGGAAAGTGCCGCGTCCCCATGGACCGCGAGGCAGGATGACTGCCTCCCGGAGCCACGGGACTGTTATCAACACGGACGACGATGGTTGGGCGGCGTCACTCGCCCGGGTAGCGGACTCCGACCTGGTCGCGGATCGCGTCGAGGGTGCGCATGACGGCGAGGGTCGACTCCAGCGGGACCAGCGGGGACTCGGTCTCGCCGGCCCGGATCGCGCGCATCACCTCGAGCGCCTCGTGGCGGAAGCTGCTGCGCAGGCCGTCGCCCTCGGTGAGCGAGAACTCCTGCGGCTCGCGGCCCTCGCGGTGCAGGACGAAACGATCCGCCTGGAAGAAGCCGTCGGGCACGTCGATCCGGCCGCGGGTGCCGGTGACGGAGGCGGTGATGCCCGTCGCGCCGACGATGGAGCAGTGCACCAGACCGAGAGCACCGCTCTCCCAGCCGAGCACCGCTCCGGTCTGGAGGTCGACGCCCTCCGGCGAGAGCACCGACTGCGCGGTGACGCGGTCCGGCTCCCCCAGCAGCATCTGCGCGAAGGCGATCGGGTAGACACCGAGGTCGAGCAGCGCCCCGCCGCCCTGCTGCGGGTCACGCAGCCGGTGCGCGACCGGGAACGGGCCGGCCAGGCCGAAGTCGGCCTGCACCGTCCGCACCTCGCCGATCTCGCCCTCCTCCACCAGCTGCCGCATCCGGCGCACCAGCGGGTTGCAGGCGGTCCACATCCCCTCCATCAGGAAGCGCCCGCGGTCCCGCGCCAGCGCGACCAGTTCCTCGGCCTCGCGCAGGTTCAGCGTGAACGGCTTCTCGCACAGCACGCCGCGCCCGGCCTCCAGGCACATCCCGGCGGCGGCCCGGTGGGCGGTGTGCGGGGTGGCGACGTAGACCACGTCGACGTCCTCGTCGGCGGCCAGCGACGCCCAGTCCCCGTAGGCCCTGGGGATGCCGAACCGCTCGGCAAACGCGTCGGCCGACTCCTGCGACCGCGAGCCGACGGCCACCAGCTCGGCGTCCGGAATGTCGACGAGGTCACCCGCGAAGGCCGCGGCGATCCCGCCCGTGGCCAGAATTCCCCATCGCACCGTCTCAGCCATCCCGGCCGCTCCTCACCTCGTGACATCAGCCCTGCGCAGAGCATAGATCGGCCGCCGCGCACTCCGGCCCGCCCGGCCCCGACGTCTCACGGACCGGGCACCGGGGCGGGCGTCCCGGCGGCGCGGGGGCCGCGCGGGGGCGGCCGCGGGGCCGGACGGTGGCGGGCGAGGCGGTGCCCGGCGGCTGCGACAATCGGGGGGTGAACATCGTGTCGTCCCCCGCCGAGACCCTCCGGACCGCGCTCGCGGCGCTGCTCGACGGACTCCCGCCCCGGCAGGCCGCCCAGGCCGTGGAGCGGCTGATCGCCAACTACCGCGGCCGGACCCCCACCGACGCCCCCATCCTGCGCGACCGCGCGGACGTGGCGGCGTACGCGGCCTACCGGATGCCGGCCACCTTCGAGGCGGTGCGTTCGGCGCTGGAGGCGTTCGCCTCGGCGGTCCCGGGGTGGACGCCCGCCTCGCACGTGGACGTGGGCGGCGGCACCGGCGCGGCCACCTGGGCGGTCACCGCCGCCTGGGACGGGGAGCGGCCCGTGACGGTGCTGGACTGGGCGGAGCCCGCCCTCGCGCTCGGCCGCGAGCTGGCCGCCGCGAACCCGGCCCTGGCCGAGGCGCGCTGGCAGCGCTCGCGCATCGGAGCGGCGCTCCGGATCGAGAGCACCGATCTCGTCACGGTGTCCTACGTCCTCGGTGAGCTCACCGAGCAGGACCGCGCCCATGTCGTCGACGCCGCGGCGGCCGCCGCACCGTCCGTCGTGGTCGTCGAGCCCGGCACCCCCGACGGCTACGCCCGGGTGATCGCCGCCCGGGACCGCCTGATCGCGGCCGGCTTCCGCGTGGCCGCGCCCTGCCCGCACAGCGCGGCCTGCCCGATCGTGCCCGGCGAGGACTGGTGCCACTTCTCGGTCCGGGTCAGCCGCTCCTCCCTGCACCGTCAGGTGAAGGCCGGCTCGCTGCCGTACGAGGACGAGAAGTTCAGCTACGTCGCCGCCACCCGGCTGCCCGCGGCCGAGGTCTCCCCCGCCCCCTCCCGGGTGGTGCGGCGCCCGCAGATCCGCAAGGGGCAGGTGCTGCTCGACCTGTGCGAGGCCGAGGAGCAGCTGCGCCGCCACACGGTGACCAAGCGCCACGGCGACCTCTACCGGGCGGCCCGGGACGCCGACTGGGGGGACTCCTGGCCGCCCGCCGAGCCCGGCAATTACCATGAAATCAGGCAATGACCTCCGATCGGAGCGCCCGGTGCGTTTCCGCCGGCTCGCCCCGGACGGACGTGACGGTGCGACCATGGGGCATGTTGTCCGCACCATCGGCGAGGTGAGGGGATAGATGAGCGCGACGTTCGGCGGCCGTCCCGGCCGGCAGAGCAGGATCTCCCAGTGGCTGCGCGGACGGCGTCCGCAGGAGGCCACCGGGGCCGAGGACCGTGAGGCCCTGCTCCTCGCCGCCGCGGCCGCGGGGCTGCCGCTCGCGCCGGCCGCGCATCCGGTCGGCTACCGGTGTTCGTGCGAACGGGTCGGCTGTCCCACGCCCGCCCGGCACCCGCTGTCCTTCGCCTGGCAGACGCAGTCCACCACTGATCCCGCGCAGGTCGGGCGCTGGCTGAGCGCCGACCCGGAGGCCAACTTCATCACCGCCACCGGCATGCTCAACGACGTGCTGGACGTCCCGCTGGACGCGGGCCGCGCCGCGCTGGAGCGGCTGCTCGCCGAGGGAATCGACGTCGGCCCGGTCGCGGAGAGCGACGACGGGCGGATGCTCTTCTTCACGCAGACCCGCGGCACGCCCGAGGACGAGGACGAGTGGTGGCCCTGCGAGCTCGACTCGCACCCCGAGACCGACGAGGACCATCCCGGTCTGCGCTGGCACTGCCGCGGCTCGTACGTCCTGGTGCCGCCCGCCCGGCTGCCGGGCGACGACGGCCGGGCCGTGCGATGGGTGCGCGGTCCCGAGCACGCCCTGCCGGAGCCGCTGCTGCTGCTCGAGGCCCTGACCGACGCCATCGAGAAGCACGCCGGCGAGGAGCCGGCCGGCGCGGTCTGGCCCCTCCAGCGCTGACCTGCCGGCCGGCGGGGGCGGCCCGCCGCCCCCGCGCGCGGCGGCGGCTACTCCCCGCGCGCCGCGGTGAGCCCCGGCACCCGGCTCAGGAAGACGGCCTGCCCCTTGCGCGGCACCCGCACCGCCTGCTGCGAGACGTACTCCATGGTGAGCGTCTGGCCGACCTCGCCGGTGATCAGCGCCCGCACGTCCTCGTTCTGCACCGGTATCTCCGTGCCCGGTGCGGCCGTCAGCCGCTCGAAGTGCCGGGTCGCGAAGAAGACCAGTGCCCCGCCGTCGGCGGTCCGCAGCCCCAGCGGCGCGTAGTCGCCCTTGGTGAGCGCCTCGTCCTTGAACTGCCGCACCAGCCCGGGCCGCTTCTCGTTGCGCTCCCGCTGCTCGCGCACCACGCTGGTGTGCGGCCCCTGGGCGAAGGCGTCGCCGCCCTCGCCGAGGTAGTCGGCGTACGCCTCGCTCAGCTTCGACGGGGGGAGGGCCAGCTGGTCGCCCGCCGTCGCGGGCACCGCGTGGCCGTCCTCGTCCTTGCGGAAGTCCGGCACGTCGTCGGGGTCGAGGAGCGTCAGGTAGGCGGCCTGCCAGGGCTCCTTCGCGTGCTCCTTGACGAACACCAGCATCCAGCGGGCGTCGCCGCCCTTGTTGCCCCGGGCGTCCGCGAGGAACCAGCGCGGCCAGCCCGCCTTGGCGGGGATGGTGTAGCGCGCGTCGCTCAGCTTCAACGGCTCGTGGGCCGCGTTGCCGTCGGGGTGGTTGGCGTGGCGCGCCTTCAGCCGCGCGCCGTCTATGGCGCCGAACGCGCCGGTGACCCGGTCCTCGTCGAGGCTCCGGTCGTACGCCTCGTCGGCCGCGTTGTAGGCGTCGGTGAACGTCCGCAGCGCGCCGGCGGCCTCCTTCGGGGTGGCGGCCGGCAGGACCTCCCGCTCCCCGTGCACCACGACGCACCCGCTCAGGGCCAGGGACAGCGCGGCCAGGACGGCCGGCAGGACGCGACGCCCCCTCGTGCTCTTCAACTCGCCTTCTCCTTCCGGCTTACGCAGCCGCACCCTACCCGTGACGGGCGGGGCGCGCGGGCGGTACCGGGGGGATGCTTGAATGCGCGACGTGACTCCTTACGACGTGCTCCGGGTCTTCTGCGACGCCGGGCGCGGCTACGGCAACGAACTCGCCGTGGTCCGCGACGGCTCGAAGATCCCCGGCGAGACCGAACGCCAGGCGATGGCCGCCGAACTCGGCTTCAGCGAGACGGTGTTCGTCGACGACCCGGAGCGCGGTGTGATCGACATCTACACCCCCACACTGCGGCTGCCGTTCGCCGGCCACCCCTGCGTGGGCACCGCCTGGCTGCTGGACCTGCCCGAGCTGATCACCGCCGCCGGCGAGGTGGGGGTCCGGCTGGACGGTGAGTTCACCTGGATCGAGGCCCGCGCCGAGTGGGCGCCGCCGCGCGTCCTGCGCCAGTACGCCTCCGCCGTCGAGGTGGACTGCCTCGACGTGCCGGAGAAGGGCGAGTGGATCTACGCCTGGGCCTGGGAGGACGAGGCGGCGGGCCGCGTCCGGGCCCGCGCCTTCCCCGGCCGGGACGACGGCATCGACGAGGACGAGGCGACCGGCGCGGCCGCGCTGCTCCTCACCCAGCAGCTCGGCCGCGCCCTGAACATCTCCCAGGGCTCCGGTTCGCAGATCCTGACGGCGCCGCAGCCGGGCGGCTGGGTGGAGATCGGCGGCCGCGTCGTGCTGGAGCGCTGACCCCGTGGACGAGCAGCGGATGTGGGAGTCGGTCGAGGACCTGTGGACCTGGATCGACCGGAACAACACGCGGCCCCGCGAGCAGGAGGTGCTGCTGGCCGTGCTGAAGCTGTCCGAGGAGGTCGGCGAGACGGCCCAGGCGGTGATCGGCGCGATGGGCCACAACCCGCGCAAGGGCGTCACCCACGACTGGGAGGACGTCCGGGCCGAGCTGTGCGACGTGGCGCTCAGCGCGCTGATCGCGCTGCGGGTCCTCACCCCGGACGCGAGCCGGGAGTTCACCGCCCACGTGGAGGGCGTCCGGCGGCGGTCCGCGGCCGTAGAGGCGGGGAAGGCCCGCCCGCAGGAGGACGCTTGACCGTCCCCGGCCGCCCGGGCCCGTCCGCTCCCGGCCGCGCGGCCGGGGGCGGGCGGGGGCCCGGGCACGCGGGGGGGGGGGGGGGGCGGCGGCGCC
>NZ_JBEOVU010000064.1:0-7978 GCF_040295685.1 Streptomyces sp. NPDC002734 | reverse complement strand
AGGGCGGCGCCCCCACCAGGGGCGCCGCCCTTCCGCACGTCCGGCAACTCCGAGCGGGAAACGTCGCCACCTTCTGTACCTCCTCCCGTACAGTGCGTGACGACGATGTCGGCCCCTACCCCCGGCGCGCCGGACGACCAGGAGTGCATGGTGGAAATCGCAACCGACCCAGGCTCCCCTTCTTCCGCGCGCGGCATGCTGCGGCCGGTGCCCGAGGCTGCCCCTGAACTGGTGGAGGAGTGGCGTGAAGGGGGAGGCGAGCTGGTCGAGTTGCTGTCCCGGGTGCGCGAACGGGTCGGCGGTGTCGCCGCGTTCCGCCTGGACCCGTCCCGCGCCCTCACCGTCCTCGTCACCGACCCGGCCGCGGTGCAGCACGTACTCGCCAGGCGCCCGGAGCGGTACGTCAAGCGGTCCCATCGCGCCCGCCTGCTGATCGGGGACGGCGTCATGGCCGCCACCGGCGCGGCCTGGAAGCGACAACGCCGCCTGCTGCAGGCGCAGTTCACCGGCGCCGGCATGCGCCGCTACGAGCAGCGGATCACCGCGGCGGCCCGGACGACCGCCGAGCGCTGGCGGAGCTACGCACGCACGGGGGAGGTCTTCGACGTCGGGCAGGAGATGCACCGCTTCGCCCTTGACGCCATCTGGCGCTCCCTCACCGGGCACCCGCTCGACGACGGCACCGAGTCCGAACTGGCCGCCGTACGGGCCGTGGGAGCGCGGCTTCCCACCCTGCCCGCCGATGCCGCCGAGGCCCGCGGTGTCGTCGCCGCCGACCTCGCCAGGATCGACGAGGTCGCCCGTCGGGCCATCGAGTCGGCCCAGGGCGGGACGGCCGGGCCCGACGGTCCAGGGCTGGTGCACGTTCTGACCGACGCCGCCGCCGAGCATCCCGCCTACACCGACCAGCTGATCCGTGACGAGCTGGTCACGCTCCTGGCCGCCGGTCACGAGACCACCGCCACGACCCTGACCTGGCTCCATCTCCTCCTCGACCGACACCCGCAGGCCCGGAAGCAGGCCCTCGCCGCCGGCGCCGAGGGCTCGGAGCAGCGTCGCCGGGCCGTCCAGGCCCTGATCCACGAGACGCTCCGGCTCTACCCGTCCGCCTGGCTCCTGCCCCGCCACGCCGCCGAGGACGACATCCTCGCCGGCTACGCGGTGGAGGCGGGCACCGACGTCCTGGTCTGCCCGTACCTCACCCACCGCGATCCCGAACTCTGGCCGGATCCGGCGCGCTTCGACGCCGGGCGCTTCATCTCCCCGGACGGACGCCCCACCGGGCCGGGTGCCTACTACCCCTTCGGGATCGGACCGCGCGCCTGCCTCGGCCTGCAGTTCGCGCTCCGCGAGTCGACCGTCCTGCTCGAGCACCTCCTGCCGCACCGTCCCCCAGCCTTCCTCTCCACCCCCGCGAGGACGGAGTACGGCATCACCGTCCGCCCCGAAGGTCCCGCCCCCGCGACCCTGTCACGCCGTTGACCACCCGGCGTACGCATCACCAGGCGTACGCATCACCACTCGCCACGGCCGTCGAGCCAGGAGGACCGCCCCGCACGTGCTCGCCGGCGAGGCAGCGGGGACGTCGGCGCACGCGCGGGTGGAGGCGATCAGCCGCGGTCGAGCCGCGGCAGCGACTCACACAGGCGCTCGGGTATTTCCGGCACAATCTTGCGGATCCCGGCGCACCCCGCCTCGCGGTTCGCAGCCACCGGCCGCCAGCCCAGGGACTCGGCCCGGTAGAACCAGCGCTGGGAGACGACGGAGGGGGTGCATCCGTCACCGATGTCGCCGCACGCCGGCCCCATCCGGGTCGACAGGTCCAGCACCAGCCACGTGTCGTCGCAACCCCGCTCTTCCCAGCTCGTGTGCTCGGGGATGTCCGTGTCGTTGACCGCCTGCTCGTACGAGGACGGAGTGCAACGCGGCGGCGTGGGATCACAGCCGTTCTCACCGCACTCCCGCAGGGTGGATGGCGTGGCACCGACGGGGGTGTACACCTCCATGTTGTTCACCATGACACGGCGGGAGGCCAAGGGCTCGCCCAGCTTCACCGTCGCTGTGACCCGCCGAGTGCTGGTGCAGCCGGAAGCGCGGTCCGAGGAACGGCTCTCGTACGTGACCCCCACGTACACCGTGCCGTGCTCGACGGTGTCCAAGTCACCGCGCAGACCCCGCACGCAGTCGCGTGCCCCGTCGGGCACGTCGACGTCGACCACCAAAGACCTGCCGCCGTCGGTGGTCCGGATGCCGTTGACGCGACTCGGAGCGGCGAGCGTCCACGTGGCGGCCGTGGCGGTGCCTGTCGTTTCCTCATCGGTCCCGGCGGTCCCGGAGCCGCAGCCGGCGAGGATCACCAAGGCCGTGCCGAGCACGACCACCCGCATCGCCCGCTGCCACATACCGTCCCCCCGTCCGTCGAAGAACCGTAGCCCAGCCTGCCCCTCGGTGCCCCTCACCGTCATCTCCCGGCCGCCCGCAGGGCAGTTCCTGGCTGTGCACGTTGCGGCATGCTGAAGCGCTATCCACACACCGGAGGAGTCCCCGCATGTCCACCCACCACGGCATCGACTACATCGAACTCGGCGTGACGGACCTCGCCGCGGCGAAGGCGTTCTGCACGGCCGCCTTCGGCTGGGCCTTCAACGACTACGGCCCTGCGTACGCGGGCATCGTCGCCCCGGACCGTGAGGGCGAGGTGGGAGGGCTGAACACCGCTCGTGAGCCGGGGCGGACCGGCCCTCTGGTCCTGCTGTACTCGCAGGACATCGACGCCACGGCTGACGCGATCACCGCGGCCGGAGGAGAGGTGGTCGAGGGCCCGTATCCGTTCCCCGGCGGCCGCCGGCTGCACTTCGTGGACCCGAGCGGCAACGAGCTGGGGGTCTGGGCGTCCGCCTCGCAACAATGAGGGTGTGGCAACGAGCGTTCGCAGCGCTCCACGTGACGCAGACGTGAAGGTGGCCCTGAAGCGTGTGACGTGTGCTGAACCGCCGTGGCCGACCGCCCGGCGGTGCTCCGGCCCGGGGACTCCGCCTCCACGACGGCGAAGCGCAGACACGAGGCCGCTCCGCGGCGGCCGGGACGGGTGCGGCGGGCGGTCCAAAGGACGCCGCCGTCACGACGGCGGCCCGGGCCGCGGGTGTTCCGATCACCGCCGCCGCGGAGGTCGCCGGACCGGCGACAGTCCGGTCAACGGCTTCGCACGCCCGGCCGCTCGTGTCTGCCGACCGGCCGAGGGCATGGCGGTGAAAACCGGCTGCGTGGGCGCGGCAGCACCCGGCACACTGGGCGCCCGGCCCCGTGCGACTCGCGCGGCGGGCCCGCGTCCACCCCTTCTGGAGTCACCCCCTTGCAGGCAGCTGTCGCCGTCACGCCCTCCCACATCCCGGAACTGCTCCTCGGCCTGGCGACCGTGCGGCCGGTGTTCCTCTGGGGCGCCCCCGGCATCGGAAAATCCTCCCTGGTGCGGCAGTTCGCCGAGTCCCTCGGTCTGGAATGCGTCAGCCTGCTCGGGACGCAGCTCGCCCCCGAGGACCTGATGGGCGTGCCGCAGATCCGCGACGGCCGATCGGTGTTCTGCCCGCCCGAGGCGATCGCCCGCGACGAGCCGTACTGCCTCTTCCTGGACGAGCTCAACGCGGCGACCCCGGACGTCCAGAAGGCGTTCTACTCGCTGATCCTCGACCACCGCATCGGCGAGTACGAGCTGCCCAAGGGGTCGATCGTGATCGGCGCCGGGAACCGGGCCACCGACTCCGCACTCGCCCGCCCCATGGCGTCCGCGCTGGTCAACCGCCTCACCCACGTGCATCTGGAGGCATCCGCCAAGGACTGGCTGGTCTGGGCCGCCGGCCACGGCATCCACCCGTGGATCCTGGACCACCTCACCGACCGCCCCGACCGCCTCTGGTCCCGGCCGCCGAAGACCGAGGAGCCGTTCTCCACACCGCGATCCTGGCACATGCTCTCCGACGCCCTGCACTCCTTCGGCCCGGACCTGAGCGAGGAGACGCTCAAGGTGCTGGCGCACGGCACGCTGTCACCCACCCACGCGGTGGCCTTCTGCGGCTACGCCAAGCTGGTCCGCAGCCGTTTCGGGATCGAGGCGATCCTCCGGAGCGACGCCCGGTGGCCGCACCGCCCGGAGGACCGGGACCTGCTGTACTACCTGGCCGACTCCTTCCGCGGCAGGCTGCTCAAGGAACTGCCGGCGAGCAAGGAGCACCTGTCGGCGAACGGCCGGCAGACGGCGTACCAGGCCAAGTCGCTGCTGGTGCAGCTCGCCGAGATCTCCGTCGAGGTCGCGCAGACCGTGATCGCCCCGGACGCCGACGGCAACCCGGTACTGCCCGCCTGGTTCCTCGTGGAGGCGGCGCGCGACATGCCCCGGCTGGTGGAGGCACGGCGATGAGCCGTGTCCAGGGCCGCCGTGGCCGGGGCGCGGTCCGGAAGGACCCGGCCGAGGAGGCGTTCGACGCGGGGCTGCGCCTGGTGCGGGCCAACCCGGCGCTGGCGTCGGTGGAGTTCAAGGTCTGCCGGCAGGAGGAATGCGCGCCGCGCGACGGGCTGGTGCGCGTCGACTCCAACGGCGCACTGCACACGCACCCGAGGAGGACCGCCGAGCCGGCCGCCTGGGCCTGGGCGCTCGCCCACGGCATCATCCACCTGGGCTTCGGCCACGTCCCCACGGGCAACGGCACGCGGACGCAACCGGACCGTTTCGACCTGGCCGCGCGCTGCGTCGTCGTCAACCGTTTCCTGCTCGGCTTCCCCGTCGGCCTGTCCCCGGAAGACCTTCCCGCCGTCCACCCGGACGGCGACGAGGACCAGTTGGCCGCCCGCTGGCGCCGGGACGGGATTCCGGAGGCGTACCGTCGCTGCGGCACCGCGGGGTCCGCACCGGACCAGGTGCTGGTGCCGTGGACGGGGTGGGGCGCCCGGCTGCCCGACTGGCAGCTCGCGTTCGCGGCCGGGCTGACCCGCACCATGTCCGCGGCGATGGACCTGGCGGGCGGTCGCCGCGACTCCCTGGACGGCGAGCGGACGCCCCGCCGGCCCTGGGAGCGGGCGCTCGACTGGTTCATCTCCTCGTACCCGCTGCTGGGCGGCATCGCCGCCGGCATGGCGATCGTCGCCGACGCCGAACTCGCCCGCGCCCACGGCATCTCCATCGCCGCCGTGGACGCGGAGGCGGGCGAGATCTACGTCAACCCGTTACGGCGCTTCGACGACGCCGAGTGGCGTTTCGTCCTCGCCCACGAGATGCTGCACGCCGCCCTGCGCCACCAGGACCGGCGCGGCGGCCGGGACCCCTTCCTGTTCAACGTCGCCGCGGACTACGTGATCAACGGCTGGCTGTGCGAGATGGGCGTCGGCAGCATGCCCGAAGGACTGCTCCACGACCCCGGTCTCGCGGGGCTGTCGGCGGAGGAGGTCTACGACCGGCTGGCGACCGACCTGCGCCGGATCCGCCGGCTGGCCACCCTCCGCGGCAAGGGCGTCGGCGACGTCCTGGGCGGCCCGCTCGGCGACCCGCGCGCCTACGTGGACCTCGACGAGTTCTACCGTCGCGGACTGGCCCAGGGGCTCGACCTGCACGAGAGGGAGCGGCGCGGGTTCCTGCCCGGCGGCCTGGTCGAGGAGATCCGCGCGCTGAGCCATCCGCCGCTGCCCTGGGACGCCCGGCTGGCACGCTGGTTCGACGAGTTCGTGCCCCGCCCGGAGGCGGTGCGGTCGTACGCCCGGCCCTCGCGCCGTCAGGCGTCGACGCCCGACATCCCGCGCGCCGGACGGCACTTCCCGCCCGAGGAGGTGGCCCGCTGCACCTTCGGCGTGGTGCTGGACACCTCCGCTTCCATGGACCGGACGCTGCTCGGCAAGGCGCTGGGCGCCATCGCTTCCTACGCCGAGGCGCGCGACGTACCGGCCGCCCGGGTGGTGTTCTGCGACGCGGCTCCGCACGACGCGGGCTACGTGCCCGTGGCGGACATCGCGGGCCGTGTCCGGGTGCACGGGCGCGGCGGCACGGTCCTGCAGCCGGGGATCGATCTGCTGCACCGGGCGGACGACTTCCCGTCGGGCGCGCCGGTGCTGGTCGTCACCGACGGCGAGTGCGACGTGCTGCGAGTGCGGCGGGAGCACGCCTACCTGGTCCCGCCGCACGCCCGGCTGCCGTTCACCGCACGGGGGCCGGTGTTCCAAGTGCGGTGAGGGCACGACCTCCCTACGGGATCAGTGGGATCCCGTCCGACGGCAGCCCCAGGCGGTCGCAGCCCACCCGCCGGGCCAGAGGTTCGGCCATGCCCACGGCGACGTGCGTGCGATAGGTCGCGGCGTCCCTGAAGTAGCGCTGCATCCGCTCTCCGTCCCGCCCGTGCCGGGTGCCCGCCGTGCGGAAGAGGGGATCCTGGAGCGCGTCCCAGGCCAGTTGCCCGGCGGTGAGGAAGATCTGCGCGAGCCGGTGGTCCTCGGCCTTGGTGAACGGGGCCTCGCCGGACACGTTGCGCCGGCAGGTCTCCGTCCAGTCGTCCGCGGCTCCCCGCAGAGCCGCCTCGGCGGTTCGGATGCGGCCCAGCGCCTCGCCCAGATGCTGCTGGAACTCGGGCAGGTCGGAGCGGGTGCGGCCCGGATCGAAGGTCAGCGGCCGGGAGCTGATGATCCGCGCGTACTCGTCGGCGGCCGCGTACGCGGTACCGACCATGACGGAAGCCAGCTCCGCGTGGAAGAAGCTCGCCACCCGCGCCGCGTACATGGGGTTGCCGTGCAGCGTGCTGCCCACCGTGCCGCCCTCCACCGGCAGGTCGAGGAAGGAGGCCTCGCAGGCGAAGTGGGCGGGTATCCGGCCCCGGTCGATGTGGACGCTGTTGGAACCGGTGCCACGCATGCCGAGGACGCCGTGCCAGTCGTCGAGCACCGTCCACACCCGCCGCGGGGCGACGAACAGCAGCAGCGGCCCCGGCGGGCCCCCGGGAGCGGAGGGCGCGCTCAGGGTCTGCCCGATGAAGTGGGTCGAGTACGGCGCCCCCGACGCGTACGACCAGGTGCCGTCGAGAACCAGGGAGCCCTCGCCGTCCGGCTCCGCGACGCCGACCGGGGGCAGGGTGGAGGCGGCACGGAAGTCGCCTTCGTCGCCGAAGAGTTCGTCCTGCGTCTCCTGGGGGAAGAAGGCGGCGGCCTGCAGCACATGGGCGGCGGTCAGCGACAGCGCCCAGCCGGTGGAGGGGCAGCCACGCGCGACCTCGACGACGACCTGCAGGAAGGTCGGCAGCCCGAACTCGTAACCGCCGTACCGGCGTGGCTGCAGGATGCGGTAGAAGCCGGCGCGCAGGAAGTCGTCGTGGGTGTCCTTCGGGTAGTGCGTCAGCCTTTCCGTCTCGGCCTGGCGTTCCAGAAGCGCGGGCCGCAGGGCGACCGCCCGCTCGACGACCTCGCGTTCGGTCAGCTGGGGCTCCGGGGCGGCGATCACGGTCTCCTCCAAGGGGCAGGCGTCGGCTCTCACGCGAACACGAGCGATTGAACACGCTTCGCACTCTCCGCACAGCGGAAGAAAACGGCCATTTCCTTCGCGGGGTGCGGGTGTGCCGGGTGTGCGGAAGGGCGGCGCCCGGGGTGGGGGCGCCGCCGCCCTTCGAGTCGCGTGGTGTCCCGCGCGGGCCCTGGGCGACGACGTCCTCGCGGCCACCCACCTCAACTATCACGCCGGGGCGGTCCTGCTGTGCGACGGCCGCCCGCGGGGCAGCCTCCCCCTCACCGCCGAGGCCCTGGCGGCGGCCCGGCGCGCCGGCGATCTCGCCCAGCAGGGCTTCGTCACCAAGCAGAAGCAGTTGGAGCCGCCGAGGTCCGCGAGCGCATCGGCTTCGACCTGAGCTTCGACGGAAAGGGCCGCGTGACCAGACTCCAGTCCCTGTACACCCCCTGGCCTCGGGCCTGCGAACTGTCGCGCGGAAGGGCGGCGCCCCTGGTGGGGGCGCCGCCC
>NZ_JBEOVU010000063.1:0-15662 GCF_040295685.1 Streptomyces sp. NPDC002734 | reverse complement strand
GCCGCGGGGGCCGGGCCTTCGCGCGTTTCTCGCGCTCACGACGCACGCACAGGAGCGCTCATGGCACGCTCACGACGGGACGCGCGCTCAGGGGCACGGCGCTTCTTCCTTTTCCGTTCCACCGCCCTCCCGATTCTCCCGTGCGTGGAAGAACGTGCGGGAAACTGCCGGTCACTGCTGCCGCCTCCGCTTCCTCTTCCGGAATTCCGGGACATCTAATCTCGAAGGCATGAAGATACTCCTGAGCGGAACCGCTTCGGATTCCCACACCTGGAATCTCGTGTATCTCCAGCTCTTCCTCGGCGAGCTGGGCCACGAGGTCGTCGGACTCGGTCCCTGCGTGGACGCCGACGAGCTGGCCGACGCCTGCCGGCGGCACGCTCCCGACGCGGTGGTGCTCAGCAGCGTCAACGGGCACGGCTACCGCGACGGCCTCGCCGCCGTCCGCCGGCTGCGCGCCGAGCCCGCCCTCGCGGACGTGCCGGTGGTGATCGGCGGCAAGCTGGGCGTCGCCGGCCGCCCGCAGGAGACGGAGACGGCGCGTCTGCTGCGGGCCGGCTGCGACGCGGTCCTCGGCGACGACCTGGACGCCCTGCGCGGCTTCCTCGCCGCCCGCGTCCACCGCGGGGTGCCGGCATGACCGCCCGTCACGCGTCCTTCGGCGCCTTCGTCGCCGCCGCCGCGGACGCCGGCCGGCTCGTCGTCCAGCCCCGCATGGGGTTCGGGGACCCCCGCCTGATGCGGGCCGGCCTCGAGAGGACCCGGGCCGCCACCGCCACCACCGCGGGCACCCTCACCGTCGACAGCTACACCCGCGTCGGCGACCTGGCCGCCGCCCGCGCGGCGGTCGCCGACGGCGCGCGCCTCAACGGCTACCCGATCGCCACCCACCCGGCCTCCGTCACCCGCGCCCTCCTCGAAGGACTGGCCGGCGACGACTTCCCCGTCCAGGTCCGGCACGGCTCCGCCCGGCCCGAGGCCATCGTCCGCGCGCTCACCGCGGCCGGCCTGGACGCCACCGAGGGCGGTCCCGTCTCCTACTGCCTGCCCTACGGACGCATCCCCCTGCGGCGGTCCGTCGCCGCCTGGGCCCACGCCTGTGAACTGCTGGCCGGCGCCGTCCGCCCGGGCTCCGTCCCGCACGTGGAGAGCTTCGGCGGCTGCCTCCTCGGCCAGCTGTGCCCGCCCGGCCTGCTCGTCGCCCTGAGCGTCCTCGAGTGCCTGTTCTTCGTCCAGCACGGGATCCGCAGCGTCTCCCTCAGCTACGCCCAGCAGACCCACCCGGGCCAGGACGAGGAGGCGGTCCGCGCTCTGCGCCGGCTCGCCGCGGAGTTCCTGCCCGCGGGCGTGGACCACCACGTCGTGCTGTACACCTACATGGGCGTCCATCCGCGCACCCCGCACGGCGCGACCCGCCTCCTGGAGGCCTCCGCCCGCCTCGCGGTGCGCTCCGGGGCCGGCCGGCTCATCGTCAAGACCACTGCCGAGGCCCACCGCATCCCGACGGTGGAGGAGAACGTCCGCGCCTTGGAGACCGCGGCCGCGGCCGCCGCGCTCACCGGTCCTTCGGTCGCCCCCGAGGGCCTCGACGGCTCCGACGCCGACGGCGGCGAGGTCCTGAGGGAGGCGCGGACCCTGATCGAGACCGTCCTGGACATCGATCCCGACCTGTCCCGCGCCCTGCCCGCCGCCTTCGAACGCGGCCTGCTGGACGTCCCGTTCTGCCTCCACCCCGACAACCCGGGCCGCTCCCGCGGCCTGGTCGACCCCACCGGCCGGCTCCGCTGGGCCGCCACCGGCGGCATGCCGATAGGCGCCGACGTCACGACCGCCGCGCCCCTCACCGCCGACGGTCTCCTCGCCGCCCTCCACCACGTCGCCCGCCGTTTCGACTCCCCGCCTCCGGCCCCCGAGGGCGGCCACGACCGTCCCCCTGCCGCCCGCCTCACCGTCCGGCCGCCCGCCCCGACCCCGACCTCGGCATCGACCTCGGCATCGGCATCGACCACCGTCACGTAGCCCTCGACCTGGACGTTCCCTCGCCCTCGCCGCTCCCCTCCCCCTCGCCGCTCCCCTCCCCCTCGTTCCCGTCCTCGCTCTCGCCTCGTCCCGTCCCGCCCCGTCTCGTGAAGGAGTCCTGTCATGGACCGCACCATCCGCGCCGACGCACCGGGCACGCCGCCGCCGCTCGGCGAGCACCTCCGCTCGCCCCGGCTGCGCGCCGCCATGCTCGTCCAGCAGGAAGCCCTCCAGGCCGCCCGCGACTTCCTGCGCGGCGAGGGCTTCACCGAGCTGCTGCCCCCGCTCGTCGGGCCGGTCACCGACCCCGGAGGCCGCGGCGCCAAGGCCCTGGACGTCGACTACTACGGCCACCCCTACAAGCTGATGACCAGCGCCATCCTCTACAAGCAGGCGTCGCTGCGCGGCTTCCCCAAGCTCTTCTACATCGCGCCGAACGTCCGCGTGGAACCCGAGGAGACCGCCACCACCGGCCGCCACCTCGTCGAGTTCCACCAGATCGACGTGGAGATCGCCGGGGCGACCCGCGAGGACGCCCAGGAGATCGCCGCCGGACTGCTCACCCATGTCGCCGAGCACGTCTGGACCGCCGTCCCCGGCCAGCTGAACGAACTCGGGCGCAGGGAGGAGGACTTCGCGGACATCCGCAGCGGCAAGTACGACGTCTGCACCCACGAGGAGGCCGTGCGCCGCCTCCTCGCCGCAGGTCACCCGCAGAACCCCGACGGCGAGATCGACTGGACCGGTGAACGCCTGCTGTCCCTGGAGAGCGACCGCGCCTTCTTCGTCAACGACTACCCCAAGGGGTCCCGCGGCTTCTACGACCGCGAGGACCCGGACCACCCCGGCGTGCTGCGCAACTTCGACCTGCTCGCCCCCCACGGCTACGGCGAACTCGTCTCCGGCAGCGAGCGCGAGGCCGACTACGCCACCATCGTCACCCGCATGCGGGAGAGCGGCGAGAACCCCGCCAAGTACGCCTGGTACCTCAAGGAGGCCCGCGACGGCATCCCGGCCAGCGCCGGCTTCGGGATGGGACTGCAGCGCCTGGTCCGCTTCCTCACCGGCCTCGACGCCCTCTGGCAGGTCAGCGCCTACCCCAAGCTCCCCGGGGCGGTGACCCCGTGAACGCCCTCACCGCACCCGGCTTTCCCGAGGAGCGGATCCGCGCCCGCGCCCGCCACGGCACCGCCGAGGTCTTCCCCGACCCGGCCATGTACGGCGCCCGCCTCTTCGGTCCTTCACCGGCCGCCGCCCCACCGCGGGACGACCTCGACCGGGCGCGCATCGTGCCGCCCGTGTTCATGCCCCAGCGGCTCGAGAAGCTCATCGACCTCGCCCGCGAACCCGAGTTCGCCGACGTCGATCTCACCACCCGCGCCGGCGGCCTCACCGCCCGGCTCCCCCTGTACCTGTCCGCCTTCGGTTCCACCCGGGCCGGCAGCGGGGACCTCGCCCTCCACGCGAGCCGGCAGGCCGGCCGGCTGGGCATCCCCATGGTCATCGGGGAGAACATGATCCCCGTCCACGGCTACCGCAGCGCCGACGACACCACCCGCTCCGCGCTCCTCGCGCGCGTCGAGGCCTACCTGGAGGCCGCACCCGAGGGAACCGGTGGCGTGATCGTCCAGCAGTCCACCGAGGACGCCGACTCCGAGGTCTGGAACCTCCTCTACAGCGACCCCGCCACCCGGCCCCTCCTGGAGACCGGCCGCCTCGCCTTCGAGCTGAAGACCGGTCAGGGCGCCAAGCCCGGCCTCGGCGGCATGACCGTCGTCGGACGCGAGGAGGCCGCACGGCTCGCCCGCCGCTTCACCGTCCAGGAGGTCTTCGGCCCCGACGACGACCACCGGTTGCGCTGCGCCACCCCCGGCACCTTCACCGACGAGATCCTCCGCCAGCAGCTCCGCTTCATGCGCAACAACTTCCCCAGGGCCCGGACCTGGGTGAAGTTCCACCCGGGCCGTGACATCGCGCACGCCGCGCGCACCGCCTGGGCGGCCGGCGCCGACGCCGTCACCGTCGACGGCGCCGAGGGCGGCACCGGTTGGGCCCCCGGCGTCTTCCTCGACCAGGTGGGCCTGCCCCTCGCCGAATGCCTGCGTCGCATCGGCCGCCCCGGCGGATGCCTCCTCGCCGGCGGCGGCATGTGGGAAGGCGGCCGCGTCCTGCGCGCCCTCGCCCTCGGCGCCACCGCCGTAGGACTCGGCCGCGCCGCCCTGATCGCGGTCGACGAGGACCCCGAGCGCGGCCTCGAGCGCCTCGCCGAGAGCATCGCCCTCGAATTGCGGCTGCTGATCAGTGCCCTCGGCAAATACGCCGTCACCGGCTTGGACGCCGACGACCTGTGGTGGCCCGGCGATCCCGCCATGACGGCGACCGCCGCCCCGGCAGAGCCGGCCGGCGACCGGACCGAGGCCACGGCCGGCACACCGGGGAGTACGGCATGATCCGCCGTCGCCGCCGCGGAACCGTCCACGTCCGCTTCTCCGTCCTCGAGACCCCCGGCGTCACCGTCACCGCGTCCCCGCGCGCGGTCACGGGCGAGGACACCCTCGCCGTCGCGGCCCGCGGCACCGCCCAGCGGGCCCTCGCCCAGGCCGGCCGCGGCCACGTCGGGGGCCGCCTCGAACTGCGCGCCCCGGCACCGACCGCACCCGGCCCGCGCCGGCGTCGCGCCGTACGCCGGGCCGCCGACCGCGCCGTCACCCTCGCAGTCCGCACCGCCCTGCGCGGCGGCACCGCCGACGTCCGCGTCCGCGTCCGCCCACCCGCCTGACCCGACCACCCCGGATCCGCCCCCGCCCCCGCGACGGCTCCGTCCGCCGCCGTTCCCCTCGTGCCCGCCCGGGCCCCGCCTCGTGCCCGCACCGCTGCCTCGACGGATCCCCGCACCCGTTCCCGCCGCGTCCCCGCAGTCCGCACTCCCGCGCTCCCCGCTCGTCCCGCACTCGCTCCAGTCCTCCGACCCGACAGCCCACAGGAAGCCGGACCCATGACGACCACCTCCGACACCCCGCCCCGAGTCGACTGGCCCCGCATCAGCAGCCTGGTCGCAGGCCAGGCCGCCGTGCAGGGCGGAAGCTACGCCCTGCTCATCGCCATGAGCTGGACCGCCGTCCAGCTCGGCGGATCCGGAGCGGTCACCCTGGTGACCCTGGCCGCAACCCTGCCCCGCGTCCTCACCCTCCTCTTCGGAGGCGCCCTCACCGACGTGCTGGGCCCGCGCGCCCTCCTGCTGCCCGCCACCGGCGCCCGCGTCGCCGTCCTCGCCGCCGGCGCCCTGGTCACCATGACCACGGACACGCTGTGGCCCCTGGTCGCCATCGCCCTCGTCGAAGGCACCCTCCTCGGGCTGACCGGCTCCGCCTCCGGCGTCCTGCTGCCCCGCCTCGCCCCCGAGGACCAACTCGGCCGCGCCAACTCCCTGTTCTCGATGGTGCTGCGCCTCGCCCCGATCGCCGGAACCCCCCTCGGCGCCTGGCTGGTCACCGTCGGCGAGCTGCCCGCGGCGATGACGGTCGCCGCCGTGTGCTGTGCGATCTGGCTGCTGTGCGCCGCCCACGTCACGCACGGCATGGCCAGGCCCGAACCCGTCCCCGACGGCCCCTCCCTGCTGCGCCGTTCCGGCGACGGCTTCCGCCTCCTGGCCTCCCACCCGCGGCTGCGCTGGATGTTCATCGCCTGCTTCTGCATCGACGTCGCCTTCCTGTGGCCCGCCGAGGTCGGCCTCCCCATGCGGGCCCACTCGGAGGGCTGGGGCGTCGGAGCCGTCGCCCTGGTCCTGTCCGCCTTCAGCGCCGGCGCCCTGGCCTCCGCCGCCGTCGGCGCGGCCCTGGCCCATCGCATCCCCGCGCTCGCGAAGCTCGTGGTGACCGGCTTCGGTCTCGCCGGCGGCATGGCCGCCATGGCTCTCGTCCCGTCGCCCGCCGTCCTGGCCGGCACCGCCTGCGCCGTCGGCCTCTGCTCCGGCCTCAACGGCCCCGCCCTGGTGACCGCCTACCAGCAGGCCGTTCCGCGGGGCCGCATGGGCGTCGCGATGTCCACCTTCACCCTCTCCGGCATCGGCGCCGCGCCCTTGTCCCTGGCCCTGTTCTCCGCCGTCTCCACCCAGCTCGGGCCGACCCGGACGTGGCTGGTCTGCGCCGGCCTCGTCGCCTTCTCCCCGATCGCCGTCGCCCTCGCCTTCCGCAGCCCCGTCACGCCCGCCGAGGCGCCGGCCGAGGCTCCCGCCAAGGCGCTCGTCGAGGCGCCCCGCTCCGACCGCACCCGCACCGCACCGGAGCCCACCGCCACTTCCGTGTGAGGCAGACATGTCCCTCCTTGACCATCCCGTGCCGCCCGCCCCGCCCTCCCCGCCCGAGGCCGCCGCGTCGCTCCCCGAGGCCGCCGCGTTGCTCCCCGAGCCCCTGCCGCCCCTTCCCGCTCCCCTGCCCAGGCCTGTCCGCCCGCCCGCCGCCCGGCCGCAGTTGTGGCTGGTGACCACCGCTGTCCACGAGGCGGCCGCCGCACGCCACGCACCGCTCGTCCTCGAGCCGGCCGAACTCGCCAGGGCGGCGGAACTGCGCCGGCCCGCCGACCGCGCCACCTACCTGTGCGCACACGTCGGGCTGCGCCGCCTGCTCGGCTCCCACCTCGGCGTCGCGCCGAGCAAGGTGCCGCTGGCCCGCGCCCCCTGCCCCTGCTGCGGGGAACCCCACGGACGTCCCGTGCTCCCGGACGGTCGGCTGCACTTCTCGCTGTCCCACTGCGAAGGGCTGAGCCTCATCGCCCTCGCCCCGGCCCCGGTCGGCGTGGACATCGAACCGGTACCGCACCCCGACACCGTGTCGGAGGCCGCGGACGTCCTGCACCCGGCGGAGTCGGCGGAGCTGGCCGCTCTCGCGCCGGACCTACGCCCCGACGCGTTCACCCGCGTGTGGACCAGGAAGGAGGCATACCTCAAAGGTCTCGGCGTCGGCCTGGGCGACGATCCGGCCGGTACCCGCGTCGGCGCGGGGCGGCAGCCCGCCGCCCCGGTCGGCTGGCTGCTGGCCGACGTCGCCGTCCCCGCCGGGCACTACGCCGCCGTCGCCGTCCGGCTGTGAACCTCCGGCAGTCCGACGGCGGCGCCTGTCCCGCCGCCGGACCGCCCCACCGACTGCCGCCCGCACCGGCCCCCCGCCGCCACCCTGGTGGAGCCGCCGGCCTCCTCCGGGAGGCCGAGGGCTCCGACCACCCCAAGATTCACGGCACTCGAGCACTCGAGGAGTACAGATGAACAAGAAGACCACTCGCGCCGCGGTCGTCGGCACCGCAGCCCTCTTCGCCGCCGCCCTCACCGCGGGCCAGGCGTCCGCCGCCGAGGCGCGGCCCGCCCGGATCACCTCGGTCCAGCAGCTGCAGGAGAGCATCCTGCAGGCCGCCGCCCACGAGCTGGAGACGGCCGCCGGAGCCGAGCTGGGCACTGACCCCGTCGGCAAGGCCGCCGACCTGACGCGCTCCTCCTGACGGGACGGTGATCACCGTGGCAGAGCGGATGTCATCGCGGACCTGGTGCCCCAGCGGGGACCCGCACGCTCCCGAGGCGGTCGCCCTGGGCGTCCGGTCGGGGCAGGACGGCGGCGTCGTCTACCTCGCCGACCCCGTTCCGGCGTCCCAGGTTCTCGGTATGGTGCCCGAGGGCGTCGAGCCGCGCCGCGTCCTGCGGTTCGCCTCGCACTGCGCATCGAACTGCGTGAACCGCCGTGGGGACGACTGCACCCTGGTCGAACGGGTCCTGGCCGCCCCGGCCGCGACCGCGACCGCTGTGCCACGGTGCCACCTGCGGACGCAGTGCCAGTGGTGGAGCCAGACGGGCGTGGAGGCGTGCCGCCGGTGCCCGGCGGTCTCCACCGTCCACCTGGCCGAGGACCGCCTCGGCGAACTCATGGCCGACCCGTCCACCACCCGGGAGCAGTTGGACGAGTGGATCGCGGCCAACCCCGCCGGGGCCGCCGCTGCCCGGGCCACCGGAGCCGCCGTGACCGGGGGCTGACCCGCGCACAGGGCACCGGCGGCGACGGCGTCCAGGAGGCGGTGGCACGACACCGCCCCGTGGACGCCGTACCCGGATCCGGGCGGCGTCGCCGTCCGTGCCAGGGGCGGGAGGTCCGCTCGCCGCGTGAGGCGTCCCGGATCTCGGGGCGCCCGGAACGCCTCCGACTCCGCCACGGGTCAGGCGGATCCGTTGTAGTAGAGGATGTCCCAGTGGTTGCGGCTGCGCTCGTCCGCGTACACGTTCTTGTTCATCGAGCGGAACAGCCGCGTGCCGTCCTTGCGCTGGCCGGCGCGCTTGAAGTTCTTGTTGACGAATCCCGTGACGCAGGGGGTTCGAGAGATGTCGATCTTGTAACCCGCTTCGTGGCCGTACGGGCCCTTGGCGTGAACGCCGCGCTCGGTTCCCCCGGTGACCGTGATGTTCGAGCACTTGCTGATCCGCTTGAAGCGGATCAGCCCCGAGACGGTCGTCCTGTTGATGCCCTGCAGGGAAGTGCACCTCGGGTTGTTCACGTTGGAACAGTTCCCGCTCGAGCTGACGCGGATGCCGGCCTTGTCCAGCAGCGCCTTGGCCTGGCTGTGGGTGTACTTGGCCGGTGCGGCGTCCGCGGGTCCGGCCACAGCGACGACTCCTGCCGTCGAGACAGCGAGGAGCACCGAGGACCAGCGTGTAGCGCGCTTCAAGAAGACCTCCAGGTGACTGTGAGTCACGCCCTGACGGGACATTTCACCAGTAATGCTCACGCACTCATCAACCACCTGGAAGCGCCCTGAAGAGTGATCATTCGGATGACGGGTTGACCGCGCACCGAGTGCGGGCACGAAGCCGTCGGCGGCCCGTGCGGGTCGCGCGGGCAGGACCGGAAGTGCGCATCCGACACGCTCGTCCGCCTCGGCCGCCGGTTCCGCCGCCTTCTCGGCGCGGATGAGGTCCGGGCCGCGATCCGCCCGGTCGAAATCCGCTGGTCGAGCCAGGCGGCACGCCCCGGGGACCCCCGCGGTAGGTCCGTAGTCGAACCGGTTGCCGCACCCCACCGCCGTCGGACCTTCTCGCCGGCCCTGGCAGGTGGGGGCGGTGGGCCGGCCGCGTCTACGGCTCGATGATGTGCCGGAGATAAGCCTGTGGCTCGGCCAGATAACGGCGCCAGTGGTCCACGAGTGCGAGCTCCCGCCAGGCGACTCTCCGCGTGCCGTGCTCGCCGACCTCGAGGATGTCCGCGCCTGGCAGGGCGGTCAGCAAGGGGGAGTGCGTGGCACAGATGACTTGACCGCCCGCTTTGGCCAACCGGTCGATGTGCCCGATCAGTTCGAGGCAGGACGAGAAGGACAGTGCTGCCTCCGGCTCGTCGAGAACGTAGAGGCCGGCGTGAAGGAACTTTCCGCGGAACGCCTCGAGAAAGCCTTCACCATGGCTCACCGAGTCGGGTGAGAATCCTTCCCTGTCCAGTGCGTCCAGCGCTGTCTCGGCCCGCAGGAAGAATCCCTTGCGGGCCGACCAACTGGTGATCATCTTGCGTCCACGCCCCGTGGCCGCTTCGAACCTCATCCGCTCGCCGAGCACCGACCGGCCGCGTGGGGAGGCGTATCGCCAGTCGTGGGAGCCGCCGTAGGAGTCCAGGCCGAAACCCTCGGCCAGCGCCTCGACCAGGGTCGACTTCCCCGAACCGTTCTCACCGACCAGGAAGGTCACCGGCGCCGTGAAGCGCAGCCCTTCGTCGAGCAACTGGCGGACGCAAGGGACCGACCAGGGCCAGGTGTCCTCGTCGTACGAGGAGAGGTGAGCATACGCGCGTTCGACGATCACTCGACCAGTGTCCCCCAGGACGAGCACCGTGACCCGGCTCCGCGCACACCACCGGACGCGGTGCGGCCACCGCCCGGTGAACCACCGTGCGGTGTTGCTCGTAGTGAGCTGTGCCCCCTGAGGCACAGGAGCCCTTGCCGGGCGTCGACCTTGCCGGCTGCCGTTGGGGGCGCCGGCGGTGCGGCCGAGTTCCGCGGAGGTCACCGCCGACCGATCCGGCCAGGAAACGCTGCCCCTCCGGCCCTCAGGGCCACCATCCCTCTACCGAGAGTTGTTGATGATGCGTATCCCGATCGCCGCTGCCGCACTTGGGGAGAAGTCCACCGGGGCCGCCTGGAAGGCCATTCCCTCGTGGTCGTTGGTCACCACCGAGGACCTGAACATCCCTGTGGCCGCCCAGCGCTTCATGTCCGCCCGCGCCAACGCCCGTACCACCGAGGTCGACGCCTCGCATGCGGTGACCGTCTCCCGTCCCGGTGCCGTGACCCGCATCGTCGAACAGGCCGCCGGCACCGTCCGCTGAGCAGGACCTGCCTTCCCGCGCCGGCCCGTCGACGTGGCGCCTGACCCCGCATCAGCGCTCGGGAGCGAGGGGCCACTACCCGAAAACCTGCCAAACCAGCGCGCCGAGGGGAATACTGGTCCCTCCGACGACACGCAGCAGGGGAGACACATCGGTGGAATCCGTACGGAGGACGGGTCGCTCGGGCAGGGGTGAGGATCGCGGCGGGCGGCGTGCGGTCGTGGTGGGCGGGAGCCTCGCGGGGCTGCTCGCCGCTCATGTCCTCGCCGAGCACGTCGACCGGGTGACCGTTGTCGAACGAGACCGGTTCCCGGCCGGCACCGGGCCACGGCCCGGGGTGCCGCAGGCCCGGCATCCGCATGTGCTGCTGGAGGGCGGCCAGGTAGCCCTGGACTCACTGCTTCCCGGCTTCGTCGCGGAGTTGCGGGCCGCGGGTGCGCCGCGTGTGGGCATGCCGTCGGACCTGGTGCAGCAGCAGGACGGACGTTGGTTCAGGAGACTTGCCGCGACGACGCACATCTACACGGGTTCCCGAGCCCAGCTGGAGGAGCTGGTGCGACAGCGCGTCCTCGCGAACCCCATGATCAGCGTGGCGGAGAAGACCGAGGTCGTCGGCCTTCACGGTGACGCCCGGCGGGTGCGGGGCGTCCTGGTCCGGGAGCGGTCCGGTGATGCCCGGGGAACGCACCAGGTCCTCGAGGCCGACCTGGTGGTCGACGCCTCCGGCGCGGGGACGAAGGCTCCGCAATGGCTGACGGCCATCGGCGCCGAGGCCGCGCATGAGGAGACCATCGAGACGGGTCTGGCGTACTCCTCCCGCGTCTACCGAGGCCGGGACGGCGTCCTGGACGGCGACACCCGCGGCTACTACGTCTACCCCAGTCCCGCCCAGGTCTACGCCGGCGGTGCCCTGCCCCTGGAGGACGGCACCCACCTGGTCGTCGTCTCGGGCCTCCGCGGTGACGAACCACCCACGGACGGCGACGAGTTCGTGACGTACGTCAGGAAACGGCTGCCGCATCCGCTCCTGCACCGGTGGCTGGACGAAGCAGAACCCCTGACTCCCGCGTTCGCGTTCCGGCGGACCGCGAACATCCGCCGTCGCTACGACCTGCCCGGCCGCCGCCCGGCCGGATTCCTCGCCACCGGCGACGCCCTGTGCACGTTCAACCCGATCTACGGACAGGGCATGTCCGTCGCCGCGATGAGCGCGGTCGTCCTGCGCGACGCACTGGCCGATCCACGCCGGCCCCCCACGACGCGACGCGTGCAGAAGGCGCTCCTCACGGCGTCCGGGCAGGCGTGGAACATCTCGGCCGGGTCCGACCGGTCGATGCCGGGCGCGGTGGGCAACGCGCTGGCGATCGAGCCGGGGGACCGCGTCGCGGACTGGTACCTCCGGCGCGTCCTGGAACGCTACCCCGCCGACCCCGTGGTGGGGCGTGCCTTCCGCTCCGTGCTGGGCCTGTGCGCACCGGTCACCAGCCTGTTCGCCCCGTCCGTGGCCCGTGCCGTTCTCTTCGAGCCGCCCACACCGACACCCGCCGAGCCGCCGACGGCACCGGAGGCCCCCGGGAGGTGACCGAGCCCGCCGGCCGAGGTCCCGGGAGTGCTGGGCCCCGGTCGCGTGACGGTCTGCAGTGCCGTGCGTGCCGGCCTGGGCCCGGCCGATACTTTCGCTCGACTTATTGACCGCCCCATGTGCGTGACTTACCGTCACACTGGTTCGCATACGTGAACATGGTTCACCCAGCCGAATGTTGTTCCGCGGCCGGGAACCGGCCTTCACCACCGCACCACTCCCCACAGGTGCCTGCGGAGGACGCCGCAGGCGGTGAAAGGAATAGCCAGTGCGCACTGAGAATAAGCACGTCAGAAGGCGTGGCGGCCGCGCTGCCGCCGCCTTGTTCGCCGTGGTGTCACTCCTCGTCGCGGGCCTCACGGCCCTCTTCGCGACCGGCTCGGCCTCGGCGGCACCCGCCGCAGGCTCGTACAGCCTGAAGAACTTAGCAAGCGGTCTGTGTCTGGGAGTGCCGGGCGCCTCCACGGCTGCGGGCACGCAGCTCGCCCAGAGCTCCTGCACCGGAGCCGCGAGCCAGACCTGGAAGCTCACCGCCTCAGGCAGCGGCTACACGCTGGCCGCCGCGCACAGCGCCAAGTGCGCGGGCGTGCGGGACGCCTCCACGAGCGCGGGCAAGGCCGTGGAGCAGCAGAACTGCGCCGGGACCGCCACCCAGGTGTGGACCCTGACGTCGGTCAGCGGCAACACCTACCGGGTCGTCAACAGCAACGGCGGCAAGTGCCTGAACGTCAAGGACAGTTCGACCGCCTCCGGCGCCCTGGTGCAGCAGAACTCCTGCGACTCCGTGACGAGCAAGAGCTGGACCTTCACGGCCTCGGGCACCGTCCCCACCGACCCGCCGACCACCCCGACGGACCCGCCGACCAACCCGACGGACCCGCCCACGAACCGGCCGTCATGGCCGACCGCCAACGGCAGCCAGGCGGTCTCGTCGACCATCGAGGTCTCGGGCACGTACGACGGTGGCATGAAGCGCCTGTACGGCAGCGGCGATCTGGGCAGCGGCGGCCAGGACGAGGACCAGCCCCCGATCATCAAGCTGGCGGACGGCGCCACCCTGCAGAACGTCATCCTCGGCGCTCCGGCCGCCGACGGTGTGCACTGCGCGGGCACCTGCACCATCAAGAACGTCTGGTGGGAGGACGTGGGCGAGGACGCCGCGACCTTCCGCGGCGGCTCCTCCTCGACGGTCCGCACCATCGACGGCGGTGGCGCGAGGCTGGCCGAGGACAAGGTGTTCCAGCACAACGGCGTCGGCACCCTGGTCGTGAAGAACTTCCAGGTCGACGACTTCGGCAAGCTGGTCCGTTCCTGCGGCAACTGCTCCACGCAGAACGCCCGCCACATCCAGCTGCAGAACATCTGGGCGACCGCCCCGGGCACCAGCCTGGTCGGCATCAACACCAACTACGGTGACACGGCTCGGATCTCGGGGGTCACGATCTACGAGGACGAGGACCGTGACATGAAGATCTGCACGAAGTACAAGGGCACGACGAGCGGTGAGCCGAGCGAGATCGGCTCGGGTGCGGACGGCACGTACTGCATCTACTCCGCGTCGGAGATCACGTACGTCGACTGAGAAGCGGTGCGTTCGTCCGGGCCCGTCCCTCCCCGCAGCGCCGGGAGGGACGGGCCCTCCGTTCGGGACCTCCGCGTTCGGGCCCTCCGGGTTCGGTCCGTCGGGGTCGGCCCTCCGGGTTCGGCCGGTGGTCAGCCGGCCTCGGTGACCTTGCCGTCGGCGACCTCGACCCGGCGCGTGGTGCGCACCGCCTCCAGCATCCGCCGGTCGTGGGTCACCAGGAGCAGCGTCCCCGTGTACGCCTCCAGGGCCGACTCCAGCTGCTCGATGGCCGGCAGGTCGAGGTGGTTGGTCGGCTCGTCCAGGACCAGCAGATTGACGCCCCTGCCCTGGAGCAGGGCGAGACCCGCGCGGGTGCGCTCGCCGGGCGAGAGCGTGGTCGCGGGCCTCAACACATGTGCGGCGCGCAGGCCGAACTTGGCGAGGAGCGTGCGCACCTCGGCGGGCTCGGTGTCGGGGACGGCGGCGCAGAAGGCCTCCAGCAGGGTCTCCGTGCCGTGGAAGAGCTTGCGCGCCTGGTCCACCTCCCCCACCACCACGCCCGATCCGAGCGAGGCGTGGCCCGAGTCCAGCGGCAGCCTGCCGAGCAGGGCGGCGAGCAGCGTGGACTTGCCCGCGCCGTTGGCGCCGGTGATGGCGACCCGGTCGGCCCAGTCGATCTGCAGGGTGGCCGGTCCGAACATGAAGTCACCCCGGGCCACGACGGCGTCGCGCAGGGTGGCCACCACGGAGCCGGAGCGCGGCGCGGAGGCGATCTCCATCCGCAGCTCCCACTCCTTGCGGGGCTCCTCGACGACGTCGAGACGCTCGATCATGCGCTGGGTCTGCTTGGCCTTGGCCGCCTGCTTCTCGCTGGCCTCGCTGCGGAACTTGCGGCCTGCCTTGTCGTTGTCGGTGGCCTTGCGACGGGCGTTCTTGACGCCCTTCTCCATCCACGCCCGCTGCGTATGGGCACGGCTCTCGAGCGCGGAGCGCTTGTCGGCGTACTCCTCGTACTCCTCGCGCGCGTGGGAACGGGCGCGTTCGCGTTCCTCCAGGTAGGAGGCGTACCCACCGCCGTAGAGGTTGATCTGCTGCTGGGCGAGATCCAGTTCCAGGACCTTCGTGACCGTACGCATCAGGAACTCGCGGTCGTGGCTGACCACCACTACGCCGGCCCGCAGCCCCGAGACGAAGCGCTCCAGGCGTTCCAGACCGTCGAGGTCGAGGTCGTTGGTGGGCTCGTCGAGGAGGAAGACGTCGTAGCGCGAGAGGAGCAGCGAGGCCAGTCCCGCGCGTGCGGCCTGTCCGCCGGAGAGGGCGGTCATCGGAAGGTCGAGGCCGACGGTGAGACCGAGGTCGGCGGCGACCTCCTCGGCACGATCGTCCAGATCGGCCCCGCCGAGCGCGAGCCAGCGCTCCAGGGTCTCCGCGTAGGCGTCGTCGGCGCCGGGGACCCCGTCGACCAGCGCCTGGGTCGCGGCATCCATCGCGGCCTGGGCGTCGGCCACCCCCGTGCGGCGGGCGAGGAACTCCCGCACGGACTCCCCCGGGCGGCGCTCGGGTTCCTGCGGGAGATGGCCGACGGTGGCGGTGGGCGGGGAGAGCCGGAGCTCACCCTCCTCGGGCCGGTCCAGCCCGGCGAGCAGGCGGAGCAGCGAGGACTTACCGGCGCCGTTGGCTCCCACGAGACCGATCACGTCCCCGGGCGCGACGACGAGGTCGAGTCCCGTGAAGAGGGTGCGGTCACCGTGTCCGGCGGCGAGTTCCTTGGCGACGAGGGTGGCAGTCATCAGGGGGCTGATCCTAACGAACGAGGACGTGGCCTCCGGTCGCCCCGTCGCTCACCCCGAGCCCTCGCCTCCTCCCCGGTCGCCGAAGCCTGACGGAGAGCGTTACTTCGGCAACTGCATGCGACGACGGGGCCCTCCCTCTGTGAGGGCAGGCATGGGGCGCGCGTCACGTACGAAAGACGCTAGAAGCCGCACTCGGGGCAGCCGGCCCACTGAACAGGTGCGATGCCCGCATCCCGGCGACCAGCGATGCTGCTCTACGATCCAGCGTCGTAGATCACATCTTTGCTTTGCGATTTCGCCGTCGCTAAGAATTGCACTCGTCGCTCAGCAAGCCGCGTCTTCCGACCGCGGCACCCCCG
>NZ_JBEOVU010000062.1:0-15757 GCF_040295685.1 Streptomyces sp. NPDC002734 | reverse complement strand
GCCTCACCAACCACATCGCCACCGCCTTCGACGTCCGACTCACCGTCCGCGACGTCTTCCAGCACCCCACCCCCGCCCGACTCGCCGCACACATCGCGGCGTGCAGGACCGCGCCGGCCGTCAAGGCCCGGCCCGCACTGCGCCGCCGCACCGAGACCGAACGGATGAGCTCATGAACGGATCTCCGTCCCCCGCCCCCGAGGACGTCGTCTGGGATCTGCCCGGTGACGCACCGCACCGCCTGTCGCTGCTGGTGCTGCCGCACGCCGGTGGCAACGCGCACGCCTACAGCGAGTGGCGCGAGCACCTGCCGGCCGATGTGCGGCTGCTGATCGGCCAGTACCCGGGCCGCGGCGCCCGCTACTGCGAGGACCTGCCCGAGTCGGTCGACGACCTGGCCCTCCCGGTGGTCGGCGCGCTGCCCTCGGACACGGGCCCGCTGGTGGTGCTCGGGCACAGCATGGGTTCGCTGGTCGCCTTCGAGGTGGCCCGTGCGCTGCAGGCCGCCGGCCGCGCCCCGGCCGGGTTGGTCGCCTCGGCCTGCCGAGCGCCGGTGCTGCCCAACCAGTGCCCCGTGCACCCCGAGCGCCTCGACGACGACCGGCTCGTCGCCGCCATCAAGGAACGGGGCGGCACCGACGACGGCATCCTCGACGACCCGGAGCTCCGCGAGATCGTCCTGCCGTCCATCCGCGCGGACTTCGCCATCGACGACGCCTACCGGTGCACCGCCCCGGGTGTGCGGCTGGACTGCCCGGTCGCGGTGTTCGGCGGGGACGCCGATCCGATCGTCCCGGTGGAGATGCTCGCCGGCTGGTCCACGGTCGCCGGTCATCCGGTGACGCCGGAGGTGCTGCCCGGCGACCACTTCTACTTCCAGCAGGACCTGCCCGGTTTCTTCGCCCGCCTGAACCCGGCTCTCCAGGCCCTGCGCGACTCCACGGCCGCCCCGGCCTGACCGGCGCGTTGCCCGGCCCGCCGAGCCGAACGACCGGAACGACCGGAAGGACCGGAACGACCCGGCCCGCTACCGGCCTTCTCCCCCTCCCTCCCTCCCTCCCTCCGCATCGGACCGACCTGAGGAACCGTCATGACCACCTTCGCCCAGAGCCCCGCCGCCTCCTACGTCGCCGACACCGACACCGACACCGACCTGGCCGTCAGCCGGGAGCCCGGCAAGCCGGTCGTCGTCCGCACCCCGGGCTTCGCCACCATGGAGGAGGCCGTCGCCTGGCTCTCCGACCGGCGCTCCGACATCCGCGCCGAGCTGCACCGGTCCGGTGCGGTCATGCTGCGCGGACTGCCGGTGACGGACGCGGAGTCGTTCGCCGCGGCACGCGACGCGCTGATCGCCGTGCGGGCCGGTTACAAGGAGAAGGCCACTCCGCGCACCGACTTCGGCGAGGGGGTCTTCTCCTCCACGGACCTGCCGGCGATCCAGCCGATCCGCCTGCACAACGAGAACAGTTACACCCTCGACTTCCCCGGCGTGCTGCTCTTCGGCTGCGTGACCGCTCCGGAGACCGGCGGGGCGACCACCGTGGGCGACATGCGCCGGGCGCTCGCCCTGTTGCCGGAGGACCTGGCCGCCCGGTTCGCCGAGGCGGGCTGGCTCCTGGTGCGCAACTACTCCGACCTGGCGGGCATGCCCTGGCGCAAGGCGTTCTCCGCCGAGGAGCCGGCCGGCGCCGAGGCGTACTGCGACGTCAACGCCATCGGTTACGACTGGCTGGACGAGGACACCCTGCGCACCCGTCAGCGCCGTTCCGCGATCATCAGCCACCCGGTGACCGGCGAGCGGACCTGGTTCAACCACTTCGCGTTCTGGAACGCCCGCAGCCTCGACGAGGACGTCCGCGACGTCCTCACCGAGACCTTCGGGGAGGACGGTCTGCCGTTCAACACCTTCCTGGGCGACGGTTCCCCGCTCACCGACGCCGAGGTCGACGTGATCAACGACGTCTACCAGGCGGTCACCGTGCGGGAGAGCTGGCAGGCCGGCGACCTGATGCTCGTCGACAACATCCTCTGCGCGCACGGCCGCGAGTCGTACACCGGCGACCGGAAGATCCTCGTCGCCATGGGGGAGCCGGTGGCCCTGTCCGACTGCTCCCCCACCACCGCCCCGTCCACCACCCTGTACGGAAAGTGAGCCCCGCCATGACCGCCGTCCTCCCCGAGCGTTCCGCCGTCACCGAGGCGGAGCCGACCGCCCTGCGCCCCGAGCCCCACCCGGCCGACTGCCCGTGCGGCGGGTGCGCCGCCGGCACCGGCGCCGCCGACCTGATGGCCCGGCTCGCCGCCGTCCCCGGCGGGCGCACCGCCGTCGTCGCCGACGGCCTGGAGCTCACCTTCGACGAACTGCGGGCCGAGTCGGCCGTGTTCGCGGCCCGGCTGACCGGGCTCGGCGTCGGACCGGAGAGCGTGGTGGCGCTGTGCCTGCCGCGCGGCGCCGGTCTGGTCACGGCGATCGTCGGCACGCTCGCCGCCGGGGCCGCCTACCTGCCGGTGGACCCTGCGCTGCCCGCCGAGCGCCGCGCCTACCTGCTGGAGGACTCCGGGGCGGATCTGGTGGTGACCGACGGCGCGGCCGAGCCCGCCACCGCAGCCACCCGGACCGTCGCCCTGACCGACCTCACCGCGGACCGTGCCGAACGGACCGGCAGGGCGCACCGGCCCGGATTCGCCCCGGTGCCGGTCACCGCGGACACCCTCGCCTACGTGATCTACACCTCCGGCTCCACCGGCCGTCCCAAGGGCGTGGAGATCGGCCGCGGTGCCGTCTCCCTGCTGCTGCGGGAGCTGGAGGAGGCGGGTGTCGCCGCGGGTGAGGGCCGCCGGGTCGGCTGGAACGCCTCCCCGTCGTTCGACGCGTCCGTGCAGCAGTGGGTGCGGCTGTGCCGCGGCGACACCCTCGTCATGATCGACGAGGAGACCCGCCGCGACCCGGCGCTGCTGGCCGCGTTCGTCGACGAACTGGCCCTCACCGACCTCGACATCACCCCCTCGCACGCCGACCCGCTGCTCGGACTGCTCACCGCCGACGGCGGTCCCCGTCCGCTGACGCTGCTGGTCGGCGGCGAGGCGGTCAGCCCGTCGCTGTGGGACCGGCTGGCCGCCGCCCACCGGTCCGGTCTGCTGCGCGCGGTCAACCTGTACGGCCCCACCGAGTGCACCGTCGACGCCACCGCCGGCTGGATCGACGAGCTCGGTGAACCGCACCTGGGGACCGCCCTGCCGGGCCTGCGGATGCTGCTGCTGGACGAGAACCTGGCCCCCGTCGGGCCGGGCGGGACCGGCGAACTCCACCTGGCGGGGCCGCGGGTGGGCCGCGGTTACCGGAGACGGCCGGTCCTGACCGCGGAGCGCTTCGTCGCCGCCCCCTCGGGCGTCCCCGGATCCCGCATGTACCGCACCGGTGACCGCTGCCGGCTGCTTCCCGACGGCCGGCTGGTCTACCTCGGCCGCGCCGACGGCCAGGTCAAGGTGCGCGGCCACCGCGTCGAACTCCCGGAGATCGAGGCCGCCCTCACCCGCGTGGACGGCGTCGCCGAGGCCGCCGTGATCCTCGGCGAGGACGCCGGTGGTGAACCGGCCCTGATCGCCTACCACCGCGGCGGCGACGCGCAGGAGCTGCGGGCACGGCTGGCACGGGTGCTGCCGTCCTACATGGTGCCGTCCGCGTTCGTCGCCGTGGACCGGTTCGCGACGACGCCCAGCGGCAAGCTCGACCGGTCCGCGCTGCCCGCCCGCGCCGAGGCGCAGGCCGCCTCCGGCACCGCCGCCGCGCGGGGCGGCGACGGCCCGCGCGGCCGCGCGGAGGAGCTGATCGCCAGGGTGTGGGGACAGGTCCTGGGCGCCGGGTCGATCGGCCCGGACGACAACTTCTTCAAGCTGGGCGGGCACTCCCTGCTCGCCATCAAGCTGGTCTCCCGGGTGCGGGCGGAACTGTCCCTGGCCCTGCCGGTGAAGGCCGTGTACGCCCATCCGCGGCTGCGCGACCTGGCCGCGCACATCGAGGAGCTGACGGCCGCGCGGGATGCCTGACCTCCCCCCACGCCGCCGGGCGGACCCCGTCACCGGTCCACCGACCCGCCCGCCCCCGCCATCCCTGAGGAGCAGCAACCGTGATCCCCCTGTCCTACGCCCAGCGCCGGCTGTGGTTCCTGAACCGCCTGGAGGGCGCGTCGCCGGCCTACAACGCCCCCGTCGTGCTCCGTCTCGCCGCCGTCCCCGACCGGGAGGCGCTCGAGACCGCGGTGCGGGACGTCGTGGAACGCCACGAGGTCCTGCGTACGGTCTATCCCGCCGAGGACGCGGAGCCCTACCAGCACATCGTCGACGCACCGGACGTACGGCTGGAGACGCAGCGCTGCGCCACGGGCGACGACCTGGAGGCGGCGGTCACCGCGTTCGTCCGCACTCCCCTCGACGTCACCGTCGAACTGCCTTTGCGTGCACGGCTGTTCACCGTCCCGGACGACACCGCGGTGCTGGCGCTGCTGCTCCACCACATCGCCTCCGACGGCTGGTCCGTCGGTTGCCTCCTCACCGATCTCGACACCGCCTACCGGGCCCGGCTCCAGGGCCGGGCCCCCGGATGGGAGCCGCTGCCCGTCCAGTACGCCGACTACGCGCTGTGGCAGCGGGACATGCTCGGAGACCCCGACGACCCCGGCAGCACCGCCCACCAGCAGCTCGCCCACTGGCGCGAGGCGCTGGCGGGCATCCCCGCCGAGACCCGGCTGCCGGCCGACCGGCCCCGGCCCGCCGAACCGGGAAACCGGGCCGCGCTCGTCACCGCGGAGCTCGACGCCGCCGCCCACAAGGCGCTCACCGGTGTCGCCCGCGCCCACCGGGCCACCTTCTTCATGGCCTGCCGGGCCGCCCTGTCGCTGGCCCTGCGGGCGGCGGGCGCCGGGGACGACGTGGTGGTGGGCGCGCCGGTGGCCGGCCGCCCCGAGGAGGACCTGCACGAGCTGGTCGGCTTCTTCGTCAACTCCCTGGCGCTGCGCACCGACCTGTCCGGCGACCCCACGCTGGGCCAGGTCCTCGCCCAGGTCCGCGAACGCGATCTGGCCGCCTTCGCCCACGAGGACCTGCCGTTCGACCTGCTGGTGGAGGACCTCAACCCGGAACGGTCCCTCGGCCGCCACCCGTTCTTCCAGGTGACGCTCGCCGCGCAGACCGCGCGGGACGCCACCGTCCGCCTGGGCGGCATACCGGCCGTCCTCGACGGGGCCGACCTGGCCACCGCCAAGTTCGACCTCGCCTTCAGCTGCGCCGAGACGCACCGCCCCGACGGCGAACCCGACGGGGTCGCGCTCGGCCTGCAGTACGCCACCGACCTGTACGACGAGGACACCGCGCGCCTCCTGCTCACCCTCTTCCGGCGGGCCCTCGCCGTCCTCGCCGAACAGCCGGCCGGCACACCCCTGAGCCGGGCCGGGCTGCTCACCGAGGAGGAGCGCCGGGCGCTCGACCACCGGTACCGGGCGCTCTCCCGCGCGGGAGGGCCCGACAGCGGCCGGCAGCGCGAGTCGCAGGGCGACGCGCCGGTCACCGGCCGGCCGCCGGCGGACCCCCGCGAGGAGATCCTTCGGGGCCTGTTCGCGGAGGTCCTCCGGCGGGACGAGGTGGGGCCGGACGACAACTTCTTCAAGCTGGGCGGGCACTCCCTGCTCGCCGGCAAACTCGCCAACCGCGTCCGCGGCGCGCTCGGCCTGCACGCCGAGATTCGCGACGTCTTCCTCGGCCCCACCCCCCGGCGGCTGCTGCGCCTGCTGGGCGAGCGCTCCGCGGGTCCTGCCCGCCCGCCGTTGCGGGCCGTCCCGCCGCAGCGCCGGCCGGCCCGGATCCCGCTGTCCGCCGCCCAGCGGCGCCTGTGGTTCGTCGGCCGGCTCGAGGGCCCCACCGCCACCTACAACATTCCGGTGGTGACCCGGCTGCGCCGCCCCGTCGACCCGGCCGCGTTCGCCGACGCGCTCGCCGACGTCGCCGCCCGCCACGAGGTGCTGCGCACCGTGTACCGGTCCGAGGACGGCGAACCCTGGCAGGAGGTCCTGGACCACGCCGAGCCCGAGCTCACCGTGGTGCACGCCCGGAGTCCCGAGCTGCTGGAGGCGGCCGTCGACGCGGCCGCCGGGCACGTCTTCGACCTGGCCCGGGAGATCCCGCTGAGGGCCTGGCTGATCGAGGAGGGCGACGGCGGTCAGGTGATGGTGCTGCTCCTGCACCACATCGCCGGCGACGGCTGGTCCACCGACTGTCTCCTCGCCGACCTCGACACCGCCTACCGGGCCCGCGCCGCGGGCCATGCCCCCGACTGGCGGCCGCTGCCCGTGCAGTACGCCGACTACACCCTGTGGCAGCGCGCCCTGCTGGACGGCGAGGACGGCGGCACCGGCGGGATCGGCGAGGACGGCGGGGGCGGGATCGCCGGGGAGCAGCTCGCCCACTGGCGGGACGCCCTGCGCGGGATGCCGCCGTTGCTGGCCCTGCCCACGGACCGCCCGCGCCCCGCTGTGAGCGACGGCGCCGGCGCCCTCACCCGGTTCACCGTGGGCGCCGCCACCCACCGGGCGCTGCTGCGCCGTGCCCGGGACTGCGGTGCCACCCTGTTCATGGTGGTGCAGGCCGCGCTCGCCGCCGTCCTGACCCGGCACGGCGCGGGCTGCGACGTCGCGATCGGCACCACCGTCGCCGGGCGCGGCGACGACGCCCTGCACCCGCTCGTCGGATTCTTCGTCAACACGCTGGTGCTGCGCACCGACACCTCCGGCGACCCGGCCTACGCCGAGCTGGTGCGGCGGGTCCGGGATGCGGGGCTCGCCGCGTACAGCCACCAGGACCTGCCCTTCGACCGGCTGGTGGAGCACCTCAGCCCGCACCGGTCCGCCGCCCATGCCCCGCTGGTGCAGGTGATGCTCCAGGTGCACGCGGCGCCCTCCGGGCCGGCTGCCCCGTCCGCCCCGTCGGCCCTGGGCGGCGATCCGGTCGCCTTCCGCGCCGGCGGCGCCAAGTGCGACCTCACCTTCGCGCTCACCGAGCGGACCGGCCCGGACGGGGCGCCCGCCGGACTCCAGGGAGTCCTGGAGTACGCGACCGCGCTCTACGACGAGCAGACGGCGTGCCTGCTGACCCGGCGGCTCGCCGAGACCCTCGACGCGCTGGCCGCCGACCCCGCCGCCCCGATCTCCGCGCTCGGGTACGGTCCGCCGGCCCCGGCAGGGCGGGAGACGGTCCTGGACGAGCGGGGGCGGCCCGCTGCCGTGCGGGTGCCCGGCGAGGTCCACGAGCCGGCTCCGGGCGGCGGTCTGCGTCCCACCGGCCGGCGTGCGTTCGCCGCCGCGGACGGCAGGCTGTGCCCGGTGCCCGTCCTCACCGCGGCCGGCTACCCGGTGGAGCCCGGCCGGATCGAGGAGGTCCTGCTGCGCCATCCCGCCGTGACGGGCGCGGCCGTCGCCGTCCGTGACGACCGGCTGCACGCGTACGTCACCTGTCTGCCCGGCGGCGTGAGCGGGCAGGAGCTGCGCGGCTGGGCCGCCGACCGGCTGCCCGACTACCTGGCCCCGGCCCGGGTGGCCCAGGTGACGCGGCTGCCCGCCCCGGGGGAGCACGGCCACGTCCCGCCGGCGCAGGACACCGGCGGGCCGGCTGCCCCGGACGGCCGGGAGGAACGCCTGCTGGGCGTCTTCCGTGAGGTCCTCGGCGGCCGGGAGGTCGGCAGGGAGGACAACTTCTTCAAGTCCGGGGGCCACTCCCTGCTGGCGGTGCGGCTGCTCAACCGGATCCGGTCCGAGTTCGGCCAGGACCTCACCCTGCAGGACGTGTTCCGCAACCCGACCGCGGCCGACCTGGCCCGCCGCATGACGGGCGGCGGCGGAAGTCCGGCGGCGACCGCGCTGCGGCGGCGCACCCGGGCGGGCGCGCGGGCCGCCTCCCTCTGACGCACCGGCAGCGACGGCAGCGACGGCCTTCCTCTGACGCAGCGGCAGCGGCAGCTGCGGGCGGCACGTTCCTGCCGCCCGCAGCTGCCGGGCGCACTGCCCCGGGGGCGGCCCGGCCGCCCCTAGCGTGAAGGGCACGGAGGCGAGAGGAACCGTTCGCCCCGGTCTCTCGGCCGTGCCCTTCACCGGAGGAACTCAGCATGCCCCCCATAGGAACGGAAGACCTGCTGGACGGCGGGCCGTCCCCGTCGCCGGCCCCGCCGGTCCTCGAGCTCTTCGCCCGCCGTGCGCGCGTGCGGCCCGGCGCCCGCGCCCTCGTCCAGGGCGGCGTCCACCTCACCTACGCCGAGCTCGCCGCCCGGGTGGACGAGCGGGCCGCCGAGCTGGCCGCGGCCGGCGCCGGACCGGGCAGTCTGGTCGCCCTGCACCGGCCGCGCTCCGTCGAGGCGATCGTCGGCATCCTCGCCGTCCTGACCACCGGGGCCGCCTACCTGCCGCTGGACGTCCAGGCACCCGAGGCGCGCAACGAGGCGATCCTGCGGGACTGCTGCGGCCAGGACGCGCCCTCGCCCGCCGACGTCGCCCGGCACGGCGAACTCGTCCTCCCCGGCCCCGGCGTCGACGCGGACGCCGCCTACGTCATCTACACCTCCGGGTCCACCGGCACCCCCAACGGCGTCGTCGTCGCCCACGACTCCCTCGCCCACTTCACGGCCGGCGTCATCCCCGCCTACGGCATCGGTCCGGACGACCGGATCCTGCAGTTCAGCCCGCTGCACTTCGACGCCAGCGTCCAGGAGATCTTCAGCGCCCTCGGCGCGGGCGCCACCCTGGTGCTGCGCACCGACGACATGCTGGACGTCGGGGAGTTCCTGACCGGATGCGCCCGACACGGCGTCACCCTGGTGGACCTGCCCGCCGCGTACTGGCACGAGCTGGTCCACGTGCTGTCCACCGGGTCCGCGCGGCTGCCCGGCTGCCTGCGCCTGGTCGGCACCTTCGGCGAGGCCGCCCTGCCGGAACGGGTCGCCCAGTGGCGCGACCTGACCGGCGGCCGGGTCCGCCTCCTCAACAGCTACGGCCCCACCGAGGCGACGGTCGCCGCCACCGTCGCCGACCTCACCGACCACGACGGGGGCCCCGTCCCCATCGGCCGTCCCCTGCCCGGGGTCCGCGCCGCCGTCGTCGAGGGCGAACTGTGGCTGCTGGGAGGCGGCCTGACCCGCGGCTACCTCGGCCGCCCCGAGCTGAACGCCCGCCGTTTCACCACGCTGGACGGGGAGCGCGCCTACCGCACGGGTGATCTGGTCGCCGTCGGGGACGACGGGCAGATCCTCTTCCACGGCCGCGTCGACGACGAGGTGAAGATCGGCGGGCAGCGCATCGACCCGGCCGCCGTCGACTCCGTCCTCGCCGGCCATCCCGCGGTCCGGGAGGCGGCGGTCGTCGCCCAGCAGGAGGCCGACGGCGTCAAGCGGCTCGTCGCCTTCGTCGTCACCGACGGCGGCGCGGGCGCGGGCGAGCTGCGCGACTGGGTGCGCGAGCGCATGCCGGCCGCCGCCGTCCCGGCCGCCGTCGCCGTCGTCGTCGCCCTGCCCCGCACCAGCTCCGGCAAGATCGACCGCAAGGCGCTGCGCACCACCGACCCGCGGCTGCCGGTCGTCCACGAGAGGCCGCTGCCCCCCGAGGACCGGGTGCCGCTGTCCCACGCCCAGCGGCGGCTGTGGCTGGTCGACCAGCTCGACGGCCCGTCCGCCGCGTACAACATGCCGATCGTCCTCGAACTGGACGCCCGGCCCGACCCGGCCGCGCTGGCCGCCGCCGTCACCGACCTCGCCGAACGGCACGAGGTGCTGCGCACCGTGTTCCTCACCCCGGACGAGGAGCCGTACCAGCACGTCCTGGCCCCCTCGGTGGTCCGGCTGCGCACCGTGGAGTGCCCGGCCGGCGAGGTCCCCGGCCGGGTGGCCCGGTTCACCGCCGAGAGCTTCGACCTCTCCCGCGACCTGCCGCTGCGGGTCGCCCTGTTCCTGCCGCAGGACGGCTCCGGCGCGACCCTCGCCGTGCTCCTGCACCACGTCGCGGGCGACGGCTGGTCCCTCGCCCCGCTGATGACCGACCTGGCCCGCGCCTACGCCGACCGGGCCCGGGGGCGCGCCCCCGGCTGGGAGCCGCTGCCCGTCCAGTACGCCGACTACACCCTGTGGCAGAACGACGTCCTCGGCGACCCGCGGGACCCGGACTCCGCCGTCTCCCGGGGCCTGGACCACTGGCGCTCCGCCCTGGACGGGGTCCCCGCGGTGGCCGACCTGCCCCTCGACCGTCCCCGCCCCGCCGTCCCCGGCCGCCGGGGCGCCCTGGTCACCGCCGACGTCGACGCGGCGACGCACGCCCGTCTCGCCCGGCTGGCCGCCGACCACGACGCCAGTGTCCTGATGGTGCTGCAGGCCGCGCTCGCCCTGGTGCTGCGCGCGGCGGGCGCCGGCGATCGGACGGCCCTGGGCACCCCGGTCGCCGGACGCGACGACGAGGCCCTCGACTCCCTCGTCGGCTTCTTCGTCAACACCCTGGTGCTGCCCACCGACACCTCCGGCGCGCCGGCCTTCACCGAACTCCTCGAGCGGGTCCGCGACGCCGACCTCGCCGCCTTCGCCCACCAGCGGGTGCCGTTCGACCTGCTCGTCGAGCACCTCAACCCGCCCCGCACGCCGGGCGTCCACCCCCTGTTCCAGGTGATGCTCACCCTCACGCCCGCCGCGCCCGCCGACACCTCCTTCGCCCTCGGCACGGTCCCGGGCCGCTTCGCCGGGGACGGTCCGGCCACCACCCCCTTCGACCTGACCGCCGCCTGCCTGGAGCACCGCGGTCCGGACGGCTCCCCCGCCGGCCTGCGCATCGGCCTGGAGTACGCGCACGACGTCCTCGACGAGGGCACCGTGCGCCTCCTGCTCACCGCCTTCGAGCGCGCCCTGCGCGCCGCCGCCGCCGACCCCGCGGCCCGCGTGGACGACGGGGACCTGATCGCCCCCGCCGACCGCCGGGCCCTGGACGAACGCCGCGAGCGCACCACGGCCGCGGTTACGGCTACGACTACGGCCGAGGCGGGTCCGGATCCGGACGGCGGGCAGGAGCCGCCCGCCGAACACGTGGCGGTCCTGCGGGAGTTGTTCGCCGAGATCCTCGGCCTCGAGGACGTGGGCCCGCACGAGGGCTTCTTCACCATCGGCGGACACTCCATGAGCGGCGTCCGCCTCGCCAACCGGATCCGCGCCCGCCTCGGCGCCGAGGTCCGCGTCAGCGACCTGTTGCTCGCCCCTTCCCCCGACGCCCTCGCCCGCCGCATCGCGGCCACCGCCGTCCCGCGGCCCGGCGCGACGTCCGCCGGGGAGCCCCGGCCCCGGCCGGTTCCCCGCACGCACCGCCCCGAACGCATCCCGCTGTCCTCCGCCCAGCGCCGGCTGTGGTTCGTGGACGTCATGGAGGGCCCCGGCGCCGCCTACGACATCCCTCTCGTCCTGCGTCCCACCGCGCCGCTCGACGCCGGGGTCCTGGAGCGGGCCCTCGCCGACCTGACCGACCGGCACGAGGTGCTGCGCACCGTGTACCGGTCGGCGGACGGCGAACCCCACCAGGAGGTCCTGCCCGCCGCCCGGCCCGGCCTCGTCCGGCGGAAGGCGGCCCCGGGCCGGCTCACCGCCGCGGTCGCCGAGGCCGCGGGGCACGTCTTCGACCTGGCCCACGAGATCCCGCTGAAGGCCTGGCTGGTCGAGGAGGACGACGGCGCGCAGCTCCTGGTCCTGGTCCTCCATCACATCGCGGCCGACGGCTGGTCCGTCGGCCCCCTCCTCGACGACCTCGCGGCCGCCTACCGCGCCCGTGCCGAGGGCCGCGCGCCCGCCTGGGAGCCGCTGCCCGTCCAGTACGCCGACTACGCCCTCTGGCAGCACGAACTCGCCTCCGACGAGGCGGCCGTCCGAGGTCACCTGGAGTTCTGGGAGCGGAACCTGGCGGGCGCCCCACCGGTGCTGGAGCTGCCGGCCGCCCGGCCCCGTCCCGCCGAGCCCTCGCACCGGGGCGGGCATGTCCCGATCGTCCTCGACGCCGCCACCCACCAGGCCCTCGAGGAGCTGGCCCGGCGCACCGGGGCGACCCTGTTCATGGTGCTGCAGGCCGCACTCGCCGCCCTCCTCACCCGGCACGGCGCGGGCACCGACCTGCCGCTGGCCACCATGACCGCCGGACGTGACGACGAGAACCTCGCCGGCCTGGTCGGGTTCTTCGTCAACACCCTGGTGCTGCGCACCGACACCTCCGGCGATCCCGCCTTCGCCGAGCTCCTGGAACGCGTCCGGCAGGCCGACCTGGCCGCCTACGCCCACCAGGACCTGCCCTTCGAGCGCGTCGTGGAATACCTGAACCCGGACCGCTCCGCCGCCCGTCACCCGCTGGCCCAGATCGTCGTCCAGCTCCACCAGGAGCACACCCCGGAGGGCTCGGCGGCCGACGGCGGCCAGGGGCTGTTCCGGGACGCCGAGCCGGGGCTGCTGTCCACCGCGTCCGTCAAGTTCGACCTGACCTTCGCCCTGACCGAGCGACGCGACGCGCGGGGCCGCCCGCTCGGCCTGGCCGGCGGTCTCGAGTACGCCGCCGACCTGTTCGACGACGCGACCGCCGCCGTGCTCGCCGCCCACCTCGAACGGATCCTGCGCGCCGCGGCCGCCGCCCCCGGCATCCGCGTCGCCGACGTCCCGCTGCTCACCGACGCCGACCGGTTCCGGCTGGCCGAGCACAACGACACCGCCACCACCGGGCCCGCCCCCGGCACGGTGCACGAGCGCATCGCCCGACGCGCGCGCAGCGCCCCCAACGCCCCCGCCCTGATCGCCGGCGAGGAGACCGTCACCCGCCGGGAACTCGACGAGCGGGCCGCCGCCCTGGCCGCCCGCCTGCGCTCCGCGGGGGTGCGCCGCGGCGACACCGTCGGCGTGCTGCTGGAACGCGGCGTGCCGCTGGTGGTCACCGCGCTCGCCGTGCTGCGCTGCGGCGCCGCCTACCTTCCGCTGGACCCGCGGCTGCCCGCCGCCCGGCTCCGGCTGATGCTCGAGGACGGCGCGGCCCGGCTCGTCGCCACCGACGGCGCCCACGCGGCGGGCGTGCCGGGCGCCGAGGCGGGTGGCCCCGACGCGGGCGGCGCCTGGCGGGTGCTGACCGTGGACGCCCCCACCGAGGCGGACCCGTCCCCCGGGGCCGCCCGGACCGCCGCGGGCGCGGAGGACGCCGCGGCCCGTGCGGACGCCGAGGTCTCGGCGGACGCCGCGGGGGCGACCGGGGACGACCTGATGTACGTGATGTTCACGTCCGGCTCGACCGGCCGGCCCAAGGGCGTGGGGGTGACCCACCGGAACGTGCTGGAGCTGGCCGCCGACCGCGACGTCGCCGCCGGCGCGCCGCACCGGATGCTGGTGCACTCGGCGACCGGGTTCGACGCCTCGGTCTTCGAGATGTGGGTGCCGCTCCTCGCCGGTGGCAGCCTGGTCCTGATGCCGGGCGACGGCACCGATCTCACGGAGACGGCCCGGGCCGTCTCGGAGCACGGCGCCACCGCCGCCTACTTCACCGCGGGCCTGTTCCACCTGATGGCCGAGGAGGGCCTGGACACCCTCCGGCTGCTGCGCGAGGTCTGGACCGGCGGCGACGTCGTCTCCCCCGTCGCGGTCCGGCGGGTCCTCTCCCACTGCCCGGACACCGTCCTGGTCCACTCCTACGGGCCCACCGAGACCACCTTCGCCTCCCACAACCAGTGGTTCGGCACCGCGCAGCGCACCCTGAGCGGCGCCGGGGTCCACCTCGGCCACCCGATGGACAACACCCGCGGCCACGTCCTCGACGAGGCGCTGCGCCCCGTCCCGCCGGGCGTGCCGGGTGAGCTGTACATCGCCGGTGCACACGTGGCCCGCGGCTACGTCGGCCGTCCCGGCCAGACCGCGGAACGGTTCGTCCCCGACCCGTTCGAGACCGACGGCAGCCGCATGTACCGCACCGGGGACCGGGTGCTGTGGACACCCGGCGGCGAGCTGCGCTTCCTGGGGCGCGCGGACGGCCAGGTCAAGTTGCGCGGAGTGCGCGTGGAACCCGGGGAGGTGGAGCAGGCGCTGGGCGGCCTTCCCGGGGTCGGGCAGGCGCTCGCCGTGGTCCGCGAGGACCGGCCCGGCGGGAAGAGCCTCGTCGGTTACGCCGTCCCGCGCGACGGGCACACCGTCACCGGGGCCGAACTGCTCGCCCAGGTCCGCCGGACGCTTCCCGACCATCTGGTGCCGTCCGCCGTCGTCGTCCTCGACGCCCTGCCGCTGACCGTCAACGGGAAACCGGACCGCGCGGCGCTGCCCGCCCCGCACCGGGCCGCCACGGCCGAGGGCCGGCGGCCCCGCAACGCCCGCGAGGAGGTGCTGTGCGGCCTGTTCGCCGAGGTCCTCGGCGTGGAACGGGTCGGCATCGACGACAACTTCTTCGCCCTGGGCGGTCATTCGCTGCTCGGCGTGCGCCTGGTCAGCCGCATGCGCAGCGTCCTGGGCGTCGAGCGCACGGTCCGCGACCTGTTCCGGCAGCCCACCCCGGCCGGGCTGCTCGGCGCGGACGACGACGGTACGGCCGGCGCGCTGGGCGTGCTGCTGCCCCTGAGCACCCGTGGCGCCCGCCGCCCGCTGTTCTGCGTCCACCCCGGTACCGGCGTCGGCTGGTCCTACGCGGGCCTCGCCCGTCACCTGGGCGACGACCAGCCGCTGTACGCGCTGCAGGCCCGGGCGCTGAGCGAGCCGGGACACCGGCCGCGCAGCGTGGAGGAGATGGCCGACGACTATCTGGAGCGGATCCGGCAGGTGCAGCCCTGGGGCCCCTACCGGCTGCTCGGCTGGTCCTTCGGCGGGATCGTCGCCCACGCGATGGCGGTGCGGCTGCGCGCGGCGGGCGAACGCGTCGAACTCCTCGCGCTGATGGACGCCCACCTGACGGGCCCCGGCAGTGTGTCCGTGCTGCCGGACGAGGAGCCCGGCGTGGGAGAGGCGGCGCCGGGCGGCGGGGACCCGGCAGCGGCGAGGGAACGGATCGTCCAGGGGGACCCGGTGCTGGCCGGCTTCTCCGCCGCGGAACTGGACTCCGTGCTGCGTGCCTCGCAGACCCACGCCGGACTCATGGCGCGGTACGTCCCGGGTGTCGCCGACGCGGACCTGACGTTCTTCACGGCCCGCCGGCCCGGCGAACCGGAGGGCGCCCTGGCCGCCACGTGGATTTCCTGCACCGAGGGCGTCGTGGACAACCACACCGTGGAATCCGAACACCTTCGCATGACCGAACCGGAACCCCTCTCGCACATCGGAAGAATCATTTCGGAAAAGCTCTCCACCGTGGAGAAGGAAGAATCGAGGAACTAGTCATGAGTGCTTCCGTCAACCCGTTCGACAATTCCGAGGGCACCTTCCACGTCGTCGTGAACGACGAAGGACAGCATTCCCTGTGGCCCGTCTTCGCGGACGTGCCGGCCGGCTGGACCGCCGTCTGGGGTCCGGGGAACCGCGACGAGGCCCTGGAGTACGTCACCGCCAACTGGACCGACATCCGCCCGCGCAGCCTCGTCGCCCAGTACGCCTGAGACCGCCGGTCCACCCAAGAACGTCGGTCCACCCGAAACCGTGGGTGAGCCCGGAAAAGGAAGAAGCGCCGTGCCCCGCAGCTCCTGCGGGGTCCAGGTCACCCTCGACGACGATCAGGACGGCCATGCTGTCGTTCTCGAAGCGCTCGTTGACGTCGAAGAT
>NZ_JBEOVU010000061.1:0-16879 GCF_040295685.1 Streptomyces sp. NPDC002734 | reverse complement strand
CCGTCCCCGTTCGCCCCGACCGCGATGTCGAGACCGCCGCCGCCGAACGTCTCCCAGCCCGACCAGCTGCCCGACGGCCGCAGCTGGTACATGTGTTCGAACCATTTCCCGTTGATCGCGAACAACTCCAGCCGGCCGTCGGCGTTCGCACCGATCGCGAGCGTGGCGCCGTTGGGTCCGCCCAGCGACTCCCACGCCGACCAGTCGCCGTTCACGCTCGTCTGCCAGGCGTGATGAACTCCGTCGGCGCCGCCTACGAAGACCTCCAGCCTTCCGTCCGCGCCCCGGGCCGACACCACCCGGCCCGACTCCGCCGGGTGGACCAGCGGAGCGGGGGCCGGAGCGTTGCCCGGGAAGCAGGGGATCGTGACGCCGCGTTCCGCCAGGTAGGGGAGCGGGTCGACGCGTACGCTCGCGCCGGAGTTCCCCCAGACCCGCAGGTGGAGATGAGGCCCGGTGGACTGGCCTTCGCTGCCCATCAGCGCGATCCTCTGGCCCGCCGTCACGCGATCGCCCACCTTGACGTCACGCTGGTACATGTGCCCGTACTCGGTGATGGTCCCGTCGGGGTGCAGGACACGGATCCACTGACCGTAGCCCGTCGAGTCGTATCCGGAGACGGTCACCTCGCCGGGGCCGACCGCGTGAATGGGGGTGCCGAGGTCGTCGGCGATGTCGATTCCGTTGTGCCCCGAGTGGTAGCGCTGGGACAGGTAGCCGGTGGCCGGACAGGCGGCGGCGAAACCGGCGGCCCGGGCCTGGCCCTCACCCGGGGCCTGCGCGACGGCCGGAGAGGTGACGACCAGGCCGGGCACCAGGGCGGTGGCTGCCACGAGGACGAGCCGCAGCACGTGTCTGAGAAAGAAATCGCGCACCATGTCGACCGCCCCCGTCACGCCTTGCGGAGACGGCCGATGATGCCGTCGATGTCCCGCCGCATCATGTCGTGACGGATGAAGTGGCCGCCGGACAGCTCGTGCGCCTCGTACGGGATCCCGGCCCTGTCGAGCAGCGAGCGGAACTCCCGCTGTCCAGCCAGCACCTGGCCCTCGTTGACCTGGTCGAACCAGTTGACCGGGTCGGGGCTGGTACCGGCGACCAGGAAGACCCGCTTGTTGCGGTAACTCTCGATCCGCTGCACGGGGTTGTCGGCGTTCACCCGGGCCTCGTCCCAGAACGGGACGCCGTAGACGCTGCCGCCTCCGAGGTCCGTCGCGGACGACAGGTTGGCCCAGTGGGTCACCAGGCCGCCGTCGCGGCGCATGCTGGCCGGGCCGGAGTGGGCGCTCACGGAGGCGAAGTGACCGTAGTACTTGGCCGTGTACTTGAGCGCACCGAAGCCGCCCATGGAGAAGCCGGAGACGGCGCGGCCGTCGTACTCGGCGTAGGTGCGGAAGTTCGCCTCGACCCAGGGAAGCAGCTGGTTGATGTGGAACTGCTCCCAGTTGCGCGCCCCGACATTGGAGCTGACGGGGTTGGAGTACCAGCCCGCGTGCCCTCCGTCCGGCATGACCACGATGATCCGCTTGCCGGCCGTCCACGCGCGGATGCCCTCGCGGTCGAAGGTGATGAAGTCCTGCAGACCGCCGTGAAGGAGGTAGAGGACGGGGTAGGTCCGGCCGCTCCAGTGGTAGTCGTCCGGCAGCAGGACGTTGACGCCGGGGTTCCAGCCGATGGCGGAGGTCTGGAAGCGGTAGTACCGCATCCGGGCGTCGCTCTCGTTCCGCTCCACGATGCGCAGGCCGAAGCCGTCGCCGACGGCCGCGGCGGACGAAGCCGACGCGAGCACGCCTCCGGCGCCGAGCGCCAGCGCGGCGCCGAGCCCGCCGGCGGACTTGAGGAGACTTCTGCGGGTGGGGGGATTCGCTGTCAACGTGACCTCCAGGGGAAAACGCGTGACGACAACCCTGTCCGGGCCGTCCCTGATGCGGGTGGCTCGGAAGGTAGTCACGTGCCGGGCCGTGGTGAATCCGGAACCTTCCGGACTGACAGGGCGGCCGGGCGGACCCGACGGCTCCCACGCTCGATCACCGCGAACACCTGCAGCCGCACTCGCAGGCCGCGTTCAGCGGGCCCAGCAGGCCCCGGCCGAGCGGGGTCAGGGCGTACTCGACACGGCGCTTTGGGCCCTCATACTCCTCCCGCAGGACGAAACCGTCCCCTTCCAGCCTGCGCAGGGACTGGATGAGCGATGTGGCGGTGACGCCGTGCAGCGGGACCTCGAGCTCCGAGAACCGGCGTGGCCCGTCCTGCAGGCAACGCAGGATCAGCGCGGCCCACTTGTCGCCCACGCGGAACGGCATCAGAGCAGACGGGCACACCGGGTCGAACATCTCGGGATCCAGGGGGGCCGTTCCGCCTCCGGCTTGGCCATGATTCCCACCGTAGGGTGGTATCCGATCGGAAAGCAGCCCTCCGCCTACGCCCCCGCCCATGGAAGCGAAGAACAGCAGGATCATCGTCTTCGGAGCGGGTGGGGGCTACTTGCTCAAAGCAGGGTCTGGACGGGAGCTGCTGGTGTGTCCGTGGCGGCACCGGTAGCCCGGGTGCTCGCGCACCCCATGGCCTTCCATGCGGCGCCCGCAGATGCCGCAGCACAGCAGTCCGGCCAGGAGGTAGGTCCGGCCCGGTGCCGGCTGCGGGCGGGTGTGGATCCGCTGCACGGCGACGAAGTCGGCCTCGCTGACGAGCGCGGGATGCGCGGGGCGGGTGGAGATGATCCAGTCGCCCGGGGTGTTCCACCGGGTGACGTCCCGGTGGCCGAGTGAGGTGTTGTCCGGGTCGATGAGGTCGTGGTCGGTGCGCTGGCGGTTCCAGACCTGGCGTCCGGTGTAGCGGGGGTTGGCGAGTATCGCCCTCACCGAGTGCAGCACCCATCGCCGTCCTGCCCGGTGCGGGTTGCGGGCGGTGTCCACGGCGGCCGGGCAGGGAATGCTGGCGTCGTTGAGGGCGCGGGTGATGCGGGCCATGCTGTGCCCGGCCAGCCGCTGGGCGAAGATCCACGACACGACGGGCCCGCACTCGGGATGGACGGCCAGGACCTGCGCGCACACGCCGCGGCGGGCGAGGGCCCGGTTCGGGTGCGGGCCGGCGTCCACCAGCCGGAAACCATGGGGCGGGCGGCCGCCGAGGTAGCGGCCCTGGTCCCGGGCCTGCACGGTCATCGCCGCCCGGGTGCAGATCCTGGCGCGGGCGATCTCCCGTTTGGAGAGGATGCCCAGGAGGATCATCAATTCCTCCTGCCCGGCCACCTTGGGGTCGACGGCACCGCCCAGTTCCGGCACCCACACCTCGACCCCGTAGTGCTCGAAGAGAGGAGCCATGGACGCGAACTGGTGGCCGTAGAAAGCCCGCTCACTCGAGCCGATCACCACCGCGTCGAACTCCCGCTCCGGATCCGCCAGCGCCACCAACAACGCGGAAACCTCGGGACGGCGCGCCCAGGGAACGGTGCGACTGCGCCCGACATCGAAGAACTCCGCCGCGATCCGCCCGTGTCCGGACACCAGCGCCTGTGAGCCCATGAGCTGCCAGGCCCTGGACGTTGCCGGGTCCTGGTGGTCCTCCGTGGACATCCGGCCGTAGAACGCGAGCCGAAGACTGCCTGACGCGAGACCCGACAACGCGGAACTGGAGGCCTCACGAGCCCAATCGGACAGCAGTCCGAGAGGAGGCGGAGACACGGAGGCTGTCCCGACTGCATCCTGTGCCATGACGGGAACCTCACCGGGCACCACCCATTGCCTTTCCTGCGACCTGCCCTGCCAGGCAACTGATTGCACCCGGACATCGAATAGTTGACCCGAACGAGTGAAGATCGGTCGCCGACCGTGAGGCGGTTCTCCTCTACCCCGCCATCGGCAGGGCTCAACTGTCACCTCGCGAACGTGGGACGCCTGTCCTTCCCCGCAAGTGGGAAATCCGCTCGCACAGGTCGGAGGCCGATGCCAGGATGCCCCAGTGAGTACCAGGCCGTGCCCGACTTCCGACAGCTACGAGCGACTCGTCGCCGGCCTGTACGGACGAACCGTCGTCTCGGTCGACTATTTCGTACTCATGGGCGGGGAGGAAGGCACCGACCCTGACGAGTGGGACCACGGCGCCTGGCACGAGCCCACCATGGGCTTGGAGCTGACCTTGGACGACGGTGACGCCTATTCGGCGGTGTGGGGCAGTACGTTCGACCACTACGGACTCGAGCTCTATCTGGCGCCCATGAGCGACTTCCTCTCCCACGTTGACAAGCCGGGCGGGTCGGCGCGCGTCACTGTCGCGGAGCACTCCCGGTGGGCCGGCATCGTCACCGCTCCGATCGAGTACTGCCGCATCCAATGGGGCGGCCAGGGACATGGAGCTCGGGTGCCGGTGCCGGAAGCCATCCACCTACGGACCGCCACCGGCCAGGTGTGGATCGCCGCCGGCCGCTCGGCCACGTATGAACCTGACGGACCGTTCCACCTGGGCACCGACGACGTACTCGTCATCTTCGACACGGATGTCGCCGATCAGGCCGGTCTCAGAATCTGATCAAGACCCCATAACTGTCTCGTGCGTCCGGATCCGAGCTGGCGGGCCCGGTGGCGGCACCACCTCGGCCGGGGTCGGCCGGCAGTAATACCTTGCCTACACCCCCGTCGGCATTGAGATCGCCGAGCTGGCACGCATCGCCGGCTCCTGCTGGGCGATCGCGCAGTGCTTCTGGGCCGCGAAGAACGAGCGTGGCCTGGACGAGTACGAGGTCCGCCGCTATCCCGGCTGGTATCGACACATCACCTTGGCCATGCTCGCCCACGCCGTCCTCATCGCACTCGCCGCCCAGACCGGCGGCGGTGAAAGGGCCGCAGAAACGGATCAGCCCTCGTCCCACTCACCGTGGCAGAGATCCGGCACCTGCTGGACGCCCGCCTGCCGCACCCCCAGCCTCACCAGGACAGACGCCTACATGCCTTGAGCTGGTCGCACTGGCGCAGACGCCACCAAGCCACAGCTCGCTGCTGCCACTACCGAAGAAGAGCCAGCTCAGAACACGAAATCTAACCGGAGTACTAACTGCCGCGTTACAAAGCTGAGATCGCATTGCTCTACAACTTCACGGCCCGCCGATCGTCTACCTGGGTGAAGCGTTCAACACTATGGGGGAGTTGCTCATGACCAGAAGCCGGATGCGTGCAGTGGCTGGGGCGTGCGCGACGCTCCTCTCGCTCGGCCTCACAGGGGTTGCACAGGCAGCGCCGCAGGCTTCGGGCACCGAGCCGGTGACCACCTACGAAAAGGGGTTTGTGGTGGAGTGCACCGCGCAGCTGGAGCGGTACGACACCGTATATGTGTCGCTGTACAGCAACTCCGTGCACGGCAACCACACCCAAGTGGTGATTAGCAGCGCCGAGTCGGAGTACGCGGGCGCTGCCCAGCCCGAGAAGCTTTTCAGTCATGGCGCGATCCGGACCGTGGTGCCCATCTCGCCTGTCGACGGGCGTGTCGAGTCCGCCGGCAGTGCCGTCGTCCACGGTCGCTACGCCCCTGTTGGCGAACCGAGGCCGTACAGCGACGAGATGTACGACGCGGGGTATCGCATCGTCACGACAGGGACTCATCAGGACATCAGCACTCGCCTCACCATCAAGGCCTTCGGCGAGAGGGCACCCCTTCAGTGCGACAACGCCTTCGCATACGACCTGAGGATCACCAAGACTCCCGTCGTCTGACGACCGCCCACCGGTTTCCTGCAGCGGCTGCCACAGCCCTCGTGGCCTGTGATGTGGCGGCTTGCCGTACGCAGGCGTGCCCGCTGTACGGGCGGGCGTGGGCACCGTCCGTATGGCGGAGACCTCGCGGTCCGTCAAAACCGCCCGTACTGCTTCAAAACCGCTTCACATGGCTGGACCAGGACTTTGTCGAGTGGTCAGCCTGCCTGGCGGTACTCGTTGATGAGGCGGCCGACGGTCTGTTTGTGCTGGATGCAAGGCGTACGTAGAGGCATGACGTTGGGGTCGTCGAGGGGTGCGAGCTGGCCGCGGCCTTGGTGGGGCGGGTGTGTTCGTTGAAGTGCCGGGCAATACTCGCGCAACAGCTTCTCGGCGTGGCCGCGGCCATGGATCAGCAGCCGGTTGGTGCACTCCTGATGTGCGGAGCGGATGAATCGTTCGGCGTGCGGGTTGCAGTTGGGGCTGCGCGGCGGGATTTTGATCGCGGTGATGCCTTCGTCGGCGAAGATGGCGTCGAAGGCGGCCGTGAGCTTGGTGTCTCTGTCCCGGATCAGGTGGGTGAAGCGCTCCGCCTGGTCACCGAGGTGCCACATGAGCTGGCGGGCCTGCTGGGTGGTCCAGGCAGCGGTGGGGTGAGCGGTGACGCCGAGGATGTACACGGTGCGGGTGCGGACCTCCATGACGGACAGGGCGTACAGGCGTTGTAGGCCGATGGTGTCGAGGTGGAAGAAGTCTGTCGCCAGCAGGCCGCTTGCCTGGGACTTGAGGAACTGGCGCCATTCGCGGCGCGCTGGATGGCAGCGTGGTGCGGGGCCGAGCCGGCTTCGCGCAGAATTCGGCGGACGGTCGCGGCGCTGACCTTGTGCCCGAGGCGGCGCAGCTCGCCATGGACGCGGCGTGCGCCCCAGCTCGGGTTCTCACCTCCGAGCCGGATGATGAGGTTTCGGAGCTTCTCGGGGATGGGTGGGCGCCCCGGCGCCGCCGGCTGCGTCCACTTCTTTCTGACCAGGCGCTGATGCCAGGCGAGCAGGGTGCGCGGGGAGACGATGCGCTGGCCACGCAGTGCCCGGGGGAGGAGGCGGGCGAGTGCGGAGAGAAGGGCCCGCTCCGGCCAGGTTGCTTTGGGCCCCTGACCTGTCGGCGCAGCAGCGCAACCTCGTGCCGAACGATCAAGATCTCCGTGTTCTTCGCGGCCGAGGACCGACACATCAGGGCCAGCCACGCGAGGACGCGAGTGGCAAACAGGTAGGTCATGCGTACGAGCACGAGACCGATCACGCCGGATGCTGGACGCACTCATCTCTCGAGGCCAGAGCTGGTGAAGGAGTTTGAAGCACTACGCCCCAGGTCAGGTGGTGGCCCAGGTTTCACCACTCCCTCCGATGACCCGGACGACGAGGTCGCGCCGCCAGGCCTTGTTCCGATCATGGACCGTGGCTGCGCGATGTGGACCCTGGTCGACTTCCGCACGTCCGACGGGCGCGTCTGGGAGTGGGACGGGAACGAGTGCTGCGGCAAGCTCTGTCCCACCACCATCACCTCTGTCCGGGAGTACTTCGCCGAGGGCGTCGCGGGTCGGCTGGACGGCCCGAATGTGCTGTCCAGCCAGTTGGGGAGGGTGGAGCGGGAGACCTGTGAGCACGAGGAGTGAGGTAACTGTTCATGCCGTGGCGTGGCGTGGCGCTCAGGATCTCCCACACGGTGGAGGCGGCGACCTTGATGCCCAGGGGGAGCAGCTGGCCGTGGATGCACCGGTGAAGTGCACGGTTCGTGGGCGGCCCGGGCGCCTGGGCTTGGAGCGGAGGGCGTGCTGCCGGGCGACCAGATCGTGATGCCGGCGCATGACCGTCTCGGGACCCACAAGGAGCCGCATCCCGCACAGCCGCTCCTTCGCAAGCCGGTGCAGCACGCCGCCAGGAACGCCCGGTCGGCCACCTTGGATTCGCGGCCGACCGGCGCCCAGAGGCCGGCAGGCCAGTCGCAGCAGCAGGAGCGGTACGTTGCCGTCCTGCTCAGCTTCGGCGCAAGGTCATGCCGTCAGCGTCGATCGTGGAGCACAACGACGAAAGACGGATCAGCGCGCCGGCTCAGACGGGTCTCGCGCCTGGTCACGGCCGGCGACCACCAGGTATTCGCCGTTCTCGGGGTCGAAGGTGGTGGTCTGCACCGTGAGCCCGACGCTCCGCAACTGCGCCACGAGGTCCTCGTACCGGTAGGGCCAGATGGACAACCGCTCGGAGCAGGCCCGCACTGCCCCGTCCGGCTCGATCTGGGCGACCACGATCTCGAGGAAGTGCTCCTGCTCCCAGCCCTGTTCGATCTGCCAGTAGTAGCTGACGACCGCATCGCGGTCGTTGCGGCGGATGAGTCGATCGCGGACGTCCACCCGTGAGCCGGCGGAGCGCACGAGCTCCCAGTTGCGTGAGTGGAGCACAAGGCGTCCGCCCGGATTCAGCAGCCGCGACATCGCTTCCAGTGCGGTCAGCCGCCCGGCTGCCCCCTCGGCGTGCCCGAGCGAGTTGCCGACACAGAACACCAGATCGAAGGTGGAGTCCTCCAGGTGGTCGGGCAACTCGTCCCAGCTCGCGTGGAGGGCTCGTAGCGAGACACCCTCCTCGTCGGCGGCCTTCTCGGTTCGGTGAACCATCCTCGTGCTGGCGTCTGCGGCGACCACGTCAAGGCCACGACCCGCGAGACCGACGGCGAGCTGGCCGGTTCCGCACGCGCAGTCGAGGACGCGCGCGTTGGGCGGCAGAGAGCCCACGACATCGCTGTAGTAGGCCGTGGCTGCCTGCACGGGGGTCAACTTGTTGTCCCCGAGCAGCCACTCGTATACGTCGGAAAGCGCCCCATAACCAGCCACCGCGACAACCTCCATCACTCGACGACACGCAGGCCAGACCGCGCCTGCGATTCGGATCTTGCGCCTCGCGCTGTGCCGGGCCGTGTCAGCGAAGCGTCGAGCAGGACACAACCACTTCCGGCGGTTCAGAATCCACCAATTTTGTGGGAAACCGATACGTGCCGCACCGACGCAGGTGACCCACTCCCGACCGCGTGACCGTCAAGGGCCCCGGCGACGCCACCGCCCGCTCCTTCATCGACTACCAGGTGGAGGCCCACGATGCCGACCTGTCCGAGGGAGTCGCCCTCACCATCCTGATCGGATGACCATCGCACCCACCGAGTATTCCTGGGCGTGAGCAACGCAGGGCTGCGAGGCAGTTCCGGATTCAAGTCCAGCCGCCGAGGAGAACGCCGCGACCAACGCTCCGCAGTTCCCTCCGTGACTGCGGCGTGCGGATAAGCAGTGGAGACCCGGTCGTGGTGATGACAAGGTGAGACGCATGCCGTCGCCCACACTCGAACAGCTCCTCCGTGAACTGCACGCGTCGCTCACACTGCGCAAGCGTCCGGAAGATGTGGCCCGGCTCATCCAGGATCTGTACGCCGCCCGGGGCACTGACCTCGATACAGCGACCGAGGCGGCGCTCGCCAAGGCTGCTGAGCACTCGCTGCGCAACCTCTGGCACGGCTATACCTCCATGCGGGAGGAGTTCGCCCGTCCGGTCGGCGCACAGCGCCAGCTTGCCCGCGCGGCGGACCTGTTCAGCGGCGTGCCGGACCTTCCGGACGACGCCGGGGACGATCCAGCCCAGATCGAGGTGGTGATCCGGCGAGCAGGTGAGGAGATCGGCCGCTCGTACGGGCAGAACGACTTCGGCATGGACCGCCTCAACCGGACCGAGCGCACGGCGGCGGGCCTCGGGGAGATTTCCAAGCGCCAGTACAACAGGCGTTTCCGACTACTGCGCCGGATGGAAGCCAAACTGGCCCGGCTCGTCCACGAGCAGCGCCGACGGGAAGTGGCCGTCACCGGCAAAGGCGCGCTCGCCCACGTCCTGCCGTACGAGCTGTTCGCCACGGACCCGGACACGGCGGCCTTCATCGCCTACATCACGGCGCGCGGCCACATGCGCAGCGTCTTCACCAACGGCCGGCAGCGTCAGGTCTACGACGAGGTCGCCGAGGCCTTGTTCCAGCGCCTGAGGAATCTCCCCGAGCAGGCCTGCTGGTACGCGGTCGCGCACGTCCACCCCACAGCTGAAGTGCTGGCCCATGTGTCCGACCAGGACCTCACCCAGCTGCTGGTCCGGTGGAACGGATTCCTGCGCCAGGTCGCCGGCCTGCTGGAGGACGCCTGGAACCGGCATCCGCTGGAACGCGACACGATGATCGTGCGCCGTGGCGACGACTCGTCGACGTGGAACCAGGCCGCACAGGCATGGAACACGGCCCGGGCCCACTGGTTCGCGCTGCTGACCGAGCTGGGGCAGGAGGAGATCCTGGATCGGATCTGCCTTGGCAAGGTGCCCCGCCTCATGGCGGCCGACGTGGCGTACTGGCACCGCATGAGCGGCGGCGGGCTGCATCCGGACACCTACGTCTGGGCAGACCTTCCCCTGCCCTGGGAAGTACTCCGGGGTGAGAAGGAATGCCCACGCTCGCTCGTCGAAGCAGCTTGCGCCCGGCATCGGGTGGACCCGACAGCCGGCGCCTGGACTGCTCCCAGGCCGGCGGCTGAGGCCGCCGCCTATCGGCGGACACCCGAACTGGTCCACGGAGTCGCCGTCGCCGACCCGCTCATGGCCAGCGCTCTCCGTTCGGCGGGAGTCTTCTCCGGCAAGGGAAAGCGTGCTGCCGCTCAGGAGTGGACGTGACCGGAGGCAACCCCCGCGCGTGTCCACCCCTGCAAATCGATTGACCCACACAGCGGCCCGAGCAATGATCACGGTGGCGACGAGGAAGCTCTGTGGAGGAGCGCCCGGCTCTGATCCCGGGTGGACGCAGGTTCGAATCCTGCCCTCGTCGCCTCCGCTCTCCTCGACCGCCCACGTGTCCGGAACCACGCCCTGCGCGACAGGCGGCATTGGGGTGGGATGTGACGCCGAGGATGTGCACGGTACGCGTGCGGACCTTCATGACGAAGAGGGCGTGGCTTCGTCACCGGATGTGGACGGCCGGGGCCCTAAAATCAGTTCTTCGGCGGAGGATCGAGAATGACGTCGGAGACGTCCCAGCCGCCCTTGACTGCCGGTCCGTTCTGCCCCATCGTGCAGCCGGCCGCCGATGTCGTGTCCGTGGGCGTCCACTCGCCGTACACCCGCACCGGCGGTTTGTCGTTGGAGACCCAGCAGTCGACCCAGACCCGGAAGTAGCCGGTGCCGCCCGTGCAGGTCACGACGAAGTTGTAGAAGGACTGGTAGCGCTGAGGGGCGCACTCCTTCGGCAGTGCGTGTGCGGTGCTCGCACCGATGCCGACGAGGGTGAGCGCGGCCATGGTGGCCGCGCTGAGTAAGGCGGAGATACTTCTGCGCATGCGGGGCTCCTTCATGGGGGGGCGCTGCCGTCCGGACGGACGGCGGAGCTGAGAGCGCTGTGCAGCAGTGTCGCAGGGGGAGATGCAGCGGACAACGGGGCGTAACCGGCCCGTGCCCCTCCCTGCCGAGCCGCCCCTCCCTCGTCCCGTAGGTGTCGCTGCGGAGCAGCCCTCGTTTCGACGGCGGAGGGCTCGCGGTGCCAGGCGCACTCCTCACACAGGCCGACCCGCTCGCCTGCTTCGCCAACGCCGCACGACGCCTGCGCCCCGGCGGCTTCTTCACCCGCACCATCCACCCGGCTCGACAGCACTACGTCTCCGACTCCGTGGTCCTCAGCGACGGCCGACTCCACCACGTGCGGGTCACCTTCCGCCACGCCTCCCCGGGCGAGCTCGGCCTGATGGCCGCGGCCGCCCGACCACGGCTGCGCACGCGGACCGGCGGATGGTCCGGCACACCCTCCAAGGACTCCAGCAGCCACCATCTCTCTGCCTACGAACTGCCCGAACGGCTCTCCTGATCCCTTGGCTGAGCAGACCGACCGAAGTCGGGGCCTGGACGGAGACGGATGGCGTTCCGCGCCGGTGATCAAGGCGCACCGTCGTCCCCGGCGACAGGATGGTATGCTGGTCGGCTGTCGCGGGCATACGCGCCCCATGACGCCGTCGCCGAGCAGACTGTGCCACTCGCGCGGGGGGCTGGGCCTCCGTCACGGTGGCCGCGTGGCCTGGGCCGGATGCGCGTTCCTCGCGCTGTTCACCCTGACGGGGTGTGTCCGGGACGGTGGTGACGGGCCGTGGACCGAGGGCGCCGGGAATGTACGGGGGGACCTGTTCGAGAGGGCCTCCCTGGCGGACGGCAGCCGTCTCCTCGTCACCACCGAGGGCGGCGTGCGGATCGCCGGGACGGACGACGACAGCGTGACGGTCGACGAGGCGACCCCCGCCCGGTGGGACGTGGACGCGGCCACTCCTACGCTCGACCTGCTCTGCGATCAAGGTGACAGGCGGACCAGGGAGAACTGCGGCGGCATGCCGGTTGTCCACGTGCCGGCCGGTGTGACGCTCACCGTACGGGCCCGCAACGCCGGCATCGAGGTCGACGGGGTGCGAGGCCCCCTGACGCTGACCACCGTCAACGGCGACGTCACCGTACACGACTCGGGCACGAAGGGCGCCCGCCAGCACCTCGTGACCCGCAACGGTTCCGTCCGTGCCGACGGCCTCGCCGCCCGCGGCGTGAGCGCCGAGACGGTCAACGGCGACGTCGACCTGCTGTGCACGACCTCACCGGGAACGCTCGACGGCGTGACGCGCAACGGCTCCGTGCGCGTGACCCTCCCGGCCGACGGGCCGCCCTACGAAACCGACGCGAGCACCGTCAACGGGCGGACGGTCGTGGACGTCCCCGCGCCGGCCACGGACTCCGCAGACCCCCGGCACCGGCTGACCCTGCGCACGGTGAACGGCGACACCGAGGTACGCCGGGGCTGAGGGGCGGGCCGCAAGGAACCGCCCGCCCTCTCGCCCCTGTGCCTGCCGATACGTTCATCCCCCGATGTCAGGCGGCAGGCGGCACGCCGGGAGGAATGCCTACTCCTTGAGCTGCCTCGGATCGATCGGTATCTCGCGTGCCGTGTTCTCGGCGCGCTCCTCGGCGGTCGACTTCCGCGCCGCGGTCCCACAACAGCGGTTGTACTGATTCTGCCAGTCCGTCATGAACTGGTCGTAGCTGGACTGGCCGACCAGCTTCAGGTCCGACTCGTCGTTGTGCCAGACGCCGTTGCTCGTCCAGTTCGAGGAGCCGACGAACACGATTCTCGAGTTGGCCGTTCCCGCGTAACCGCCGCTGACCATCATGTACTTGTCGTGCGTGTAGTGCAGAGCGTTGCCGTTCGCGTCGGTGCCGCGGGTGGTGTCGTGCACGTCGATGTTCGGCCGGTCCTTCAGGTAGTTCTGCACGCTGCTGTCGACCTGGCCGGCGGTGAAGAGTATGCGGATCTTGACGCCGGTCTGTGCCAGGCTCACCAGCTTCTTCGGCAGCTCCAGATAGTTCCGGTCGCCCGGCTCCCCGTGAGAGGTCCACTGGAACATGGCGATGTTGATCGTGGCCGGCGCCTCGACGTTGTTCAGGAAGTCGACCCAGGTATCGCTCTTGCTGCGCGCCTTGGGCCACTGGTAGGAGGGCGGGGACAGTGTCGTCCTGGCGTCCTGGCCGCTGGTGGAGTTGTAGTAGTCGGGCATCAGCGGGCCCGGGCCGTTGAGCGCTCCCTTGGACATGGCCGTGAAGTAGCGGACGTAGGAGTTGTACAGGTCGACGTTGCCCTTGACGGTGGCGCTGCTGTTCCACGCGGTGTTGGCCTGGGCGGACGTGGGGTTGGCGCTGCTGACGGTCACGGTCCTGTTCGCGTCGCTCCCGCCGCTGAGCATGTAGTACTTCGCGTGCAGGGAGGAGCCGGCATAGTGGGTCAGGCAGCCGCCCGGGCACAGCGCGGCGAAGCTGGAGGCTTGCGGGTCGTTGCCCAACTCGGTGACCAGTGACTGCCAGACCGCATTGTCGCTGTGCACGTCCATCAGTGCCTTGACGATGACGCCGCGCTGGTGTGCGGCGATCAGGGCGTTGGCGAAGTCCGGGCCCGGCTGCGTGCTGCCGATCGAGTACATGGCGACGCGTATGGTCTGCCCACAACTGGCGCTGTTGATCGATTCGATGATCGGGCCCATGACGTTCATCCGGGCGTCGGGGTCCTCCGGGTCGTTGAAACGGGGACCCGGTGTCGAGGTGAACGTCCGTGACTCGCAACTGAGCGGATTCTTGGCCTGCTTGACCGCAGCGTGCGCCGTTGTCGGCGTCAGTGCGGTGACGGCGAGCGCGGTGAACAATGTGAGCGTTCGCTTCATGAGCGGGCCTTTCGCTGGGCTGGTGACGATGACACGTCGGGGTATTGCGTGAGGGACGGTTGGTGGTGTGTGCCTCGACCGTCGGGTAGCCGTTGTCGTCTACGTCGGAAGCGACCTTCTCGTGCTCGGCGCCAACCGTCATGCCGTCGATACCTTCGATGTCGAGGTCGCCGGTCAGGGGCGCCGCCGAGGGTTTCGCTGTGGCGAGGCGGGTCCGCGTCGGAAACGGGTGCGTGAAGGCATCCGTGTTCGGCCATGCGTTGAGCTCCTGCGGGGGAGGGCAGGGACATCGGGAAGATGTCCTGTCGATGGGTGTTCAGTCCGTTGATGCTTGCCCGGAGTTGTTCTGGATATGGCCCGCCGTTAGGCACAAGGGAGACTCGCAAAGGCGTCCAAAGGTTGCACGAGGCGGGCAGGGAACCAGGGATACGGGGAAGTGGGGCCGCGGGCGCTGGAGTTGGAAGCGGGGAGTGACCACCGGAACGGTGCCCTCAAGGGATCGCCTTGCCGATCCTGCTCGCGTGCCTCGCGATGGGTGCCGGGCCGGCGCCGTCGAGCGCTGCCGAACCGAAGCGGCCGGTCCTGCGGACCTAGTCCGGCTTCCCGGGTGGGGGCGGTGCCGGCTGTGGGGGTCCTCCGACTCGCGCAGGGCGCGCAGGAGGTGCTGCGAACTCGTGCACGACCACCCAGTAGTCGTCGTCCTCGACCGTGGTGGCGCACAGGTGACGGCCCTCCACGGAGACGGCGATGAATTCGGGCAGACCCGTCGCTGCGGCGACGCGTGAAGGAAGATCCGCTCCGATACGGTCCCTCACCCGTACCCAGCCGACCCTGCTGCCTCCGGATCCGGGTGGCATGACGAGGAAATCGCCGCTCGTCGAGTGCGACCGCGCCGCCGCCGACCGCCGGTGCCACTCCCTGCCCAGCTCTTCGAGGGCATCAGGGGCCGAGCCGGAGACCTTGACCACTGGTGGGACATCGACCCCGTTCACCGCATGGAGCGCGGCGTCGACGGGAGGTCCCTCGTGCGTTTGGTCCTCCACGACATCCAAGCCGCAGCGCTCGAAGATCTCCAGCCAGTGTGGCGTCAGCCGGTCGTTCATCCTGCTTGTCCTCCGTGGGTTCGCCGGGTTCGGCCGACCTCATCCGCGGCGGTCGGACGGCGGCACGCGGGCGCGGGTGACCGGGCAGACGGTGCTGGGGGAGCCGGCGCACCAGCAAGGGGTGTGTGCCGCGATGTCGCGGAACTTACCCCTGTTGCCCGCGCCCGGCGGCCTCAGTCGTCGATGAGGCCGACGATGAACCAGTACCGGATTCTGCCGGCTGACCTTGCGGCCGGCGCACACCAGGGGGCCCAGGCTGCCCCCGGAGGCGGCGACCTTCACGGGGGCACGCACGGCGGAGGCGTCGGTGACGACACGGAAGCCGACGCCCGGCACCCCGTGCTGGCGCAACAGGCGACGGCACCCGCACTTGTCGCGGGCGGCGAGGGCACCGGCCGGCGAGGTCCCGCGCGCGCCGATGCGGGTGGCGAGGTCGGCGGCGGCCTGCGCCCCGTACACAGCGTCGCTCTCCTGGGGGTCGGCAAACGAGGCGGTGTGGTCGGTCAGTTGAACGGCCGCCCCCCGGCGCTGGGCCGGGGTGGCGGTGAAGTCGTCGGCTGAGATGGGCGGCGGCGTTGCTCGACCGGCCGATGAGCGCCACGGGCAGCCCGGGGTCAGCCGCCGCCCGAGCCGGCCGAGGCCGAACCACCGGAGTTCCAGCCGGAGTTGGGCTGCCGTCGATGGCGCGTGCTGCGTTCGGTACACAGCTTCACCGCGACCCCGGCCGCGCCGAGCAGGGCCTCCAGCGCGTCGGCCAGCTGCTGTGGGTCGCCGACGGACGGGAACCCGGTGATCCGCTCCCGGCCGCCTCGCAGGACGAGTTCCAGCGCGAGCGTGGAGACGGCCGGCTCGGGGTCCCCCTCGTACGGCTCCACCACCTCGTGCGTCAGCCGAACCTCGCGCAGGGTGTCGACGGGCAGCCAGTCGTCCGGCCCGGAGACCCGGACCAACCGCAGGGACGCGGGCACCCCGGCAGGCGCGAACTCCACCCGCAGGATGCGCCTCGCCCGGGAGAAGGCGAGCGCCGGCCAGCCGAGCAGGTACTCCAGTCCGGCGATCACCCCCACCACCACGAACACGGTCGACGCCCGCGCCCCGGCCAGCACCATCCAGAAGGCGACCAGCAGGGTCGGCACGCCCAGGACGAGCGGAGCGAGCAGCGCCTGCCCCGCCGAGGCCAGCAGGATCCGCGCCGGACCGCCCGGCGAGCCGCCGCCCAGCACCAGATCCGTCGAGTCGGGGCCTTGTCTCAATAAGGGATCGGTGGCCATGCCCTCAGCGTAGGACCGGTCCGCAAGAGCGCCTCGACCCCATCCGGCCTACGAGGCGCGGACACGCCTCACGGAGAGCGTTACTTCGGCAACTGCATGCGACGACGAGGCCTCGTGTTTGTGAGGGCAGGCATGGGGCGCGCGTCACGTACGAAGCGTGTTAGTTGGCTCGAGTGAGCGAGGGAGCTCCCTGGAGCAGGCACAAGACATCCCGCGTGGTGATGCGATGTCGGTGGCCTACGATCCGGCGTCGTAGATCACATCTTTGCTTTGCGATTTCGCCGTCGCTAAGAATTGCACTCGTCGCTCAGCAAGCCGCGTCTTCCGACCGCGGCACCCCCGTGCCAATGAGGGCACCCCCTGGTCCGCAGTGAGCGGACACCGACCGAGGAGCGACTCTCCCGCAGCCACTCCCCAGCGAAGTCGAAGAGGTGCCCCATGCGTAACTTCACCTTCACCGCCCCCACCACCGCCTCGATGCAGAAGGTGGGCGCCCTCGGCGGTTTCGCCGTGCTCGCC
>NZ_JBEOVU010000060.1:0-21028 GCF_040295685.1 Streptomyces sp. NPDC002734 | reverse complement strand
GCTGCTCCACCTCACCCGCCCGGACGTCGCCCTCTACGGCCAGAAGGACGCCCAGCAGCTGGCGCTCATCCGCCGAGCGCCGACGTGCCGGGTGCCTCCGCCTCCGGCCCGGTGCCGGGCGCGGCACACGGCCGGAGGACGCCCACCGGCCCCGCTTCCCGCCCGACGGCGGACGCGCCGCTGCTCGGCAGGGGCGGCGTGCAGCGCAGCCTCACGGCCGGCTCCTCGGGCCCCAGCACCGCGAAGCCCGGCACCGCGCACCAAGGAGAGGGCCCCGCCACGCCCCTGGTGGCGCCGCCTCCGCCCGCCACCGTGACCGGAAGTCCCGTGCAGCCGACCGCCGTTCCCGCACCGGCCCCCGCACCGACCTCCGCGCCGGCAGCACAGCGGCGGCCCGGCACGGCATCCCCGGGCGGGCCGAGTTCCGCCGCCGGACAGTCGCACGGAGCTCCGGCCGGCCCGGCGAGCCCGGTCCCGCTCGTCGCCGCCCGGCGGGTGGCGGAGGGCGTCTCGCCCACCCATGGCGGCGGGGGACGCCGGCCGTCGAACGTGGCCGGGACGCGGCCGCTCCCGGTGTCGCGCAGCCTTTCCCTGCCCGCCGCCCGCCCGCTCTCGTTGAGTACCGAGCTTCCTGAGGGTGCCGCCCCGCCCCAGGTCCGGGCGGGCAGCCGACCCGTGGTCGCGGCGCGCTGGGCCACCACCCCGGATGCCGCCGCCCGCGCCGTGTCGGCCCGGTCCGCCACCGCCTCGGCCGCAGGCGGGAGAGTTCCGGTCCGCACGCCCGTGTCCCACTCCGGTGGCGCACCGCCCGCCCCCGCCGGGCCGCCGGGCCGGCGTGCCGCGACCGGCGGTCCCGCACCGGCCGGCGCGGCTGCGCGGTCCACCGGTGGCCCGGCCCCCGTCCAGCGCGTCCCCGTCGTGCGACCCGCGCCGCCCTCGTCCGGGGCCCCCGGGCCCGGTGCGCCCGCTCCGTCCACCGCGGTACCGGCGCGGACGCTGCCGGTGACCGCGCCGCAGGCCGCACCGCCCGCGGGGCTCCCGGCCGCGAGGTCGGCGACCCCGGTGTCGGCGGGCGACGCACCTGTCGTCCGCTGGAGGCGCACCGGGTCCGGCAGCGGTACCGGCGGCGCGGCCCCCGCCGTCCAGCGCACCGGCCCGGGCATCGGAGCGGGCCCCACATCGGCCACCGGCAACCGTCCATCGCAGGGCGCATCCGCCAAGGCGGGCCCGGCGGGTGGCCGGCCCCGGTCGGCGTCCGCGCCCGCCACGCCGCACACCACGCGTTCCGCCTCCGCCTCCGCCCCCGCGGGCAGCAGGGCCCGCGGCGCCGATCCGGCACAGGATCCCGGCCTCGACCTCGACGACCTGGCGCGTCGCCTGCTCGACCCGGTCGCCCGGTTGCTCCGCGCCGAACTGCGGCGCGGCCGGGAACGCACCGGCCGCCCGCACGACGGACGCCGCTGAGATCACTGCGGCGGCGAGGACCGCGGCAAGCGCGGTCACGGAACGAACAGGCCCGGTGGAACGGAACAGGGCCAGGAAGCGGACGAGGTCAGGGAACCGATGACGGACAGCATCTTCGCGACGAGCGTGTTCTTCCGGCTCGCCATCGGCGGTGACGACCTGGGGGCCTTCCACACCTGCTCCGGCATGGGGGCCGAGGTCGAGATGGAGAGCTACGCCGAGGGCGGCAACAACGGCTTCACCTGGCAGCTGCCCGGACGCGTCACCTGGTCGAACATCACCCTCACCCGCCCGGTCACCGCGGACTCGGCGAAGATCGGGCGCTGGCTCGACGAGACGCTGAAGCGGGTCGAGCCGAAGGACGGCGAGATCGTGGCCCTGAGGCCGGACCTGACCCCGATCGTGAGCTGGCAGGCGTTCGGGATCGTCCCGGTGCGCTGGCAGGGGCCGTCCTTCGACCCCTCGAACCCGGCGGCGGCCGTCGAGAGCCTGGAGATCGCCCACCAAGGCCTGCGCTGGTCCTGACACGACCACCCGCCGGCCCGCCGCACCCCGCCCCACCCACCAACCACCCGCCGCACGGAACGGAGGCACCGGATGTCCCCAGCGGTCCGCTCCAGCAGGGCCAGGGCCCAGCTGACGCTGAAGGAGCCCCCGGCCTCGGTCGGCGCGAAGCCGGGCGGCACGATCGCGCGGCTCGACCTGCAGTTCAACCCCTCCACCCTGGAGCTGCGCAAGAGCACCGAGTGGCGGCGCTCCCCGTCCCGGATGGCGGAGCAGTCGGCGCTGCCCGAGTTCGTCGGCAGCGGCCCGCGCGAGCTGAGCCTGCAGGTGTTCCTGGACGCCACCGCCACCCACGACAACTCCGTGGAACAGGCGGTGGAGAAACTGATGAAGGCGTGCGTGCCGACCCCGGCCAGCCTGGGGCGCAAGAAGCCCGCCAGCCCGTGGGTGCGGTTCGAGTGGGGGAGCGCGCGGACCACCTCGTTCGACGGGGTCCTCACCAGCCTCTCGGTGAGCTACACGCTGTTCGACGTGGACGGCAAGCCGCTGCGGGCCACCTGCTCCCTGTCCATCGAGGAGGCGAGCGTCGACCCGCCGGGCCAGAACCCGACGTCGGGCGCGCGCACGGCCCGCAGCACGCACACCGTGGTGGCCGGCGACAGCCTGGCCCTGCTGGCCTGGCGGGAGTACGGGGACGCGACGGCCTGGCGGGTCATCGCGGAGGCGAACGGAATCGACGACCCGATGGCGCTGGCGCCCGGCACCCAGCTGGTGGTGCCGGGCCTGCGCGACGCGGGCGGTGAGGAGGAGCGGTGAGCGCATCCGGAGCACAGGGCGGCCGGTCGTTCGCGGCGGACCCCGTCATCGAGACGCCCGGCGAACTGCCGCCCGTCTGGGCGGCCCAGCTGGTGAGCTGCGTGGTGGACGAGAACGTGGGCCTGCCGGACGCGGCACAGCTCACCTTCCGCGACCCCGACCACGAGTTCCTGCGGACGGTCGGCATCACCATCGGCACCCCGCTCAGGGTGTCGGTGGTGACCGTGTCGGGGCAGGCCCGTGAGCGGCTCTTCGACGGCGAGGTGACCGCCCTGGAGGTGGACCGGGATCGCACGGGCTCGTTCACGGTGGTGCGCGCCTTCTCCAAGGCCCACCGCCTCCAGCGGGGCCGCAAGGTGGTCGCCTACCGGAACATGACGGCGGCGGCGATCGTCCGCAAGGTGGCCGCCGGGGCCGGGCTGGCCTGCGGAACCGTGGAGGCCGCGCCGGTCACCTACCGGCAGCTCTCCCAGGCGAACGTGTCCGACTGGGACTTCCTGCAGCACCTGGCGGCCGAGAGCGGCGCGCAGGTCCGCGTCGACGAGAAGGGCCTGCTCCAGTTCACCAAGCCGCGCAAGGCGTCCGGTGCGCCCGCGCCGTCGACCTCGGCCGCCCGGAACCCGATGGTGCTGGAGTACGGCCGCAACCTGCTGGCGCTGCGCGCCTCGCTGTCCGCCGCGGACGGCGCCGCGCAGGTGGAGGTGCGCGGCTGGGACGTGACCACGAAGCGGCCGCTGGTGGCCCGGCAGCCCTCGGTGGAGAGCGACACGGTGGTGCCCGGTCTGAGCCCGGCGTTCGCCGCCCGGTTCGGCAGGTCGTCGAAGCTGACCGTCACCGACACCCCGTACCGCACCCAGGCGGAGACGACGGCGGCGGCTGCCGCCACGGCCGCCCAGGTCAGCGCCGGCTTCGGCGAGCTGGAGGCGGTGGCCGAGGGCAACCCGCGGCTGCGGGCGGGCAAGCCGGTGGCGCTCGGCAACGTCGGGCAGGCGTTCTCGGGCAGGTACACGGCGACAGCCGTGCAGCACGTCCTGGAGCCGCACGGCGGATACCGGACGACGGTGTGGGTGAGCGCCAGCCCGGACCGCTCCCTGACCGGCCTGGTCACCGGCGCCAACGCGCCGGGCCGCGGGCCGCGCATGCCGGGACTTGCGATCGGCGTGGTGACGGACGTCCGCGAGCCGGGCGGCGCCGAGACCGGCGCCGTGAAGCTGCGCTTCCCCTGGCTGGACGACACGTACACCACCGACTGGGTGCGTACCGTGCAGTGGGGCGGCAAGGGCGGCGGAGGCGTGGTGAGTCCCGAGGTCAACGACGAGGTGCTGGTGGGCTTCGAACAGGGCCTGCTGGACAGCCCGTACGTCATCGGAGGCCTCTACAACGGTGTCGATAAGCCGTCGCCGCACGACGTCCCGCTGATCGACGGGACCACCGGCAAGGTCAACCGCCGTTCGCTCGTGTCGCGTTCGGGGCACCGGGTGGAGCTGCTGGACGCCAGGGCGCCAGGCCCCTCCGGTCTCCGGCTCACCACCGGGGACGAGCGTCTCGAGGTCTTCCTGGACGACCGGCGCGACCGGATCGAACTCACGGTCTTCGCCAAGGGCCGGCGGCCCCTCACCTCCGTCCTGCTCGACAAGCAGGGCATCACCCTCGACGCGGGGCGCGGCAATGTGAGCGTGTCGGGCCGCAACGTGGACATCCAGGGCCGGGTCGGGGTGAAGGTCGGCGGCCGCTCGGTGAGCGTCACCGGCAGCCAGGACGTCACCGTCGACGGCGGCCTGCTGGGCGTCCTGAAGGCGAAGCTCATCCGCATCAACTGACCATGCCATGAACCTTGTCGACCTGTTCCCGTCCAGACCCCCGAGCCCCGACACCGACGCCCGAGGAGCAACGCATGCCGGCCGCAGCCCGAACCGGTGACCCCACCGCCCATGGCGGGGTGATCGCCACGCCGCCGCCCGCCGCCGCCGCGGCCGTGGCCCGCGTGCTGATCGGCGGCCGGCCCGCCGCCGTCGCGGGCAGCCTCCACACCTGCCCCGTACCCCCGCACGCGGCCACGGGCCCGGCCAACGTGATCCTGCCCAACCCGCTCGCCGCAACGGTGCTGATCGGCGGACTGCCCGCCGCGCGGGCGCGCGACCGGACCGTGTGCGGCGCGGTGATCCTGACCGGCGCCCCGAACGTCCTGATCGGGGGCGTGTGATGAGCGAACGGTTCATCGGACGCGGCTGGGCCTTCCCGATGCGGGTCGGGCCGACCGGCGGCATCGCCCTGGTCGACCGCGGGCGGGAGATCGAGGAGGCGATCCGCCTGGTGCTCGGCACCGCACCGGGCGAGCGCCCCATGCGCCCCGAGTTCGGCTGCGGCATCCACGACTACGTCTTCGCCCCCGGCGACGGCGCCACCGCCGGACGCATCGCCCAGCAGGTGCGTGAGGCCCTCGAACGCTGGGAGCCGCGCATCACGGTGGACGACGTGGTGGTCGCCTTCGACGCCGTCGAGGACGGCACCCTCTACATCGACGTGCGCTACACCGTGCGGTCCACCAACGACCGCCGCAACCTGGTCTTTCCCTTCTACACGATCCCCTCCGAGGAGGGGGCCGAGGAATTGGTCGCCGACTGATGGCCCTGCCCTCCCCGAACCTGGACGACCGGCGCTTCCAGCAACTCGTCGACGAGGCGAAGCGGTACGTGCAGCAGCGCGCCCCGGAATGGACCGACCACAACGTCTCCGACCCGGGCGTCACCCTGATCGAAACGTTCGCGTACCTCGTGGACCAGCTGCTGTACCGGCTGAACCGGGTGCCGGACAAGAACTACATCGCGTTCCTCGACCTGCTCGGCATCCGCCTCTTCCCGCCGGCCGCGGCCGTGGCCGACGTCGACTTCTGGCTCTCGGCGCCGCAGCCCGACACGGTGACGCTGCCCGCAGGCACCGAGGTGACCACCGCACCCGGTGAGGCGGAGGAGTCCGTGGTCTTCACGACCACGGGGGAACTGCACATCCTGCCCAGCGAGCTGACCCGCCTGGTGACCGCCCACCGCGGCGGTGAGCAGACCGACCGGACCGGGGCGCTCGCCGAGGGACGCGACATCCCCTGCTTCCAGGCCACGCCGGAGCCGGGCGACGCCCTGCTGTTCGGCCTGCCGACGGCGGTGCCCGGCTGCATCGTCGCGGTGCGGCTGGACAGCCGGGTGGAGGGCGTCGGCGTGGACCCGCGTCAGCCGCCGCTCGCCTGGGAGGCGTGGGACGGCGGCGGCTGGCGGGCCTGCGAGACCGGCCCGGACACCACCGGAGGGCTGAACAGGCCCGGCGAGGTCGTCGTGTACGTGCCGGCCGGCCACACGGCGTCGGTGATCGGCGGCACCCGGGCCGGGTGGCTGCGCTGCCGCGTCACCGAGGCCGAGCCGGGCCAGCCGTTCTACTCGGAGTCGCCCACGGTGCGCGAGGCGGCGGTGTTCACCGTGGGCGGCACCATGTCCGTCGAACACGCCGAGACCGTGACCGACGTGCCGCTCGGCACCTCCGAGGGGGTCGCGGGACAGTCGTTCCGGCTCGCCCGCCCGCCCGTCCTGCTCGACGGCGAGCCGCCCGTGGTGGAGGTGTCCACGGACGAGGGATGGCAACGCTGGGACGTGGTCGAGCACTTCGGCCGCTCGGGTCCCGACGACCGGCACGTGCGGGTGGACGCCACCACCGGGGAGTTCGGCTTCCCGCCGGTGCTGCGCGAGCCGGACGGCACGCTGCGGCAGTGCGGCGCCGTCCCGCCCAAGGGAGCCCAGGTGCGGGTGGCCCGCTACCGCACCGGCGGCGGCCCGGAGGGCAACGTCGCCCGGGGCGCTATCTCCGTGCTGCGCTCCTCCGTCCCGTACGTCGCCCGGGTCGTCAACCGGGAAGCGGCGCGCGGCGGCGTCGCGGGGGAGACCGTGGAGAACGCCGGACTGCGCGCGCCGCGGGCGCTGCGGACGCAGGAGCGGGCGGTGACCGCCGAGGACTACGAGGTCATCAGCCGTCAGGTGGCGCCCTCGGCCCGCCGCGTCCGCTGCCTGCCCGCCGAGGACGGAGCGGGCGCGGTCCGGGTCCTGGTGGTGCCCGACGCGGTGGCCGACGAGGGCGACGACCGGCTCCGCTTCGAGCAGCTGATCCCCTCCGACCAGGTCCTGCGGGCGATCACCGAGAGCCTCGACGAGCGGCGCCTGATCGGCACCCGCCTGGTGGTCGAACCGCCGGTTTACCAGGGCGTCACCGTGGTCGCCCGGCTCACTGCGGCGCCGGGCGACGTCGACCGGGTGCGCGAGGCGTCGCTCGACGCCCTGTTCCGGCACCTCAACCCGCTGCACGGCGGACTGGACGGCACCGGGTGGCCGTTCGGGCGGCCGGTGCAGTACGGCGAGGTGTTCGGCGTGCTGCAGCGCGCCGCGGGCGACGCCCTCGTGGAGGACATCCGGCTCTTCCCCGCCGACCCGATCACCGGCCGTCGCGGCACGCCGACGGACCGCATCGACGTCGCCGAGGGCGCGCTGGTCTTCTCCTACCAGCACCAGGTGGTCGTCACCTCCTCCCGGCCGGAGGCGGGAGCATGAGCCGCGCCGCCGTCCCCGGCCTGCCGAGCCGGTACCCGATCGGCGCCCAACTGCCCGCCCTGTACGCCGACGACGACTTCGCGCAGCGGTTCACGGCCGGCCTCGACACCGTGCTCGCCCCGGTGTTCGCGACCCTGGACAACCTGGCCGCCTACCTCGACCCCCGGGTGGCCCCGGACGACTTCCTGGCCTGGCTGGCGTCCTGGGTCGGTGTCGTCGACGACCCGCGGCGGCCGCCCGCACTGCGGCGTGAGGCGGTGTCCCGCGCCGTGGAACTGCACCGGTGGCGCGGAACGGCGCGCGGGCTGGTCGAGGGCCTGCGGCTCGCGCTCGGCGTGGACGCCGAGGTGACCGGGGGCGGCGGCGCGGCCTGGTCCGCCACTCCCGGAGCCGCCCTGCCGGCCCACGACCCCGCCGGGCCCCTGGTCCGCGTCCGGCCGGGCCGCGACGGGGCACCGATCGACCCGGACCGGGTCCACCGGATCGTCCGGGCCATGTGCCCGGTGCACACCGCCTGCCGGGTGGAGATCCTCCCCGGCCCACCCACCGACGAAGAGAGGTGACGCCCATGCGCGCGTGTCCCTCGTGCGGGGCGCTCAACGGCCCCACGGACGACTTCTGCGGCAACTGCGGCGCCTACCTCGGCTGGTCGGACCCGACGCCGGCCCCGGGCGCGTCCCCCGCGGCGTCGGAACCGCCCACCGCGCCGGAAGCCGTTCCGGCTGCCCCTGTGCCGTCGTCCGCCCCGGGGCCCTCGGCTGCGCCTGAGCCCCTGGCGAGCCCTGAGCCGTCGGAGGCGGTCGAGCCGTCCGCCGCTCCTGAGTCGTCGGGGGCGGTCGAGCCGTCCGCCGCTCCTGAGCCGTCCGCTGCCACTCCGGCGGACGAGGCCACGCGGCCTCCCACGCCTTCACGGGCCGCCTCGCTGCGGGCCCGACCGACGGGACGGAACCGCGGCGAGGCGGAGGAGGCGGCGGGCAGCACGCCCGCCCCGCACGCGGCCGGAGCCGGCGGCCTGGAGCCGGGCACCGCCGACGCTCCCGCACACCCTCCGGCCACCGGCGACGGCGGGACTCCCCGCCCCCGCACGACTCCCTCCGCCACGACGCCGCAGCCCTCGGCCTCCCGCTCCGCCGCGACCCCCACTGGATCCCGGCCCCCGTCGGCCTCGTCCGCGCCGGCCGCTCCCGCCCTCGGCGCGACGACACCCGATGCTGTTCCGCCCGTGGCCCCTGTGGCCCCCGTGGCTCCCGTGGCTTCCGTGCCGCCGCCCATCCAGCCCGTCCGCCCCGCGAAGGCAGTGGCCCCGCGCCCTGCCGTACGCCCGGCGGTGGCGGACCCGGAGGAAGGCGACCCCTGCCCCGCGTGCGGCGCGCTCAACGCGCCCGGCCGCCGGTTCTGCCGCCGCTGCGCGACGCTGCTGAACCCCGCGCAGAAGCCCGTACCGCTGCCGTGGTGGCGGACCGTGTGGCCGCTGCGCCGCCGGGTGCGAGCCGGCTCGGGCCGGATGGCACGCCTCCTGGTGGTCCTGGCCGTGGTGTCGGCCCTGTGCGCGGGCGGGTTCCTGCTGCTGCCCGCCGGACGGGCCCTCGTCGAGGACACCCGGGACAAGCTCGGCAAGTCCAAGCCCGTGACCCCGGTGTCCGTCGAGGCGAACGCCGAGACGGCCCGGCACCCGGCGACCAACACCACCGACGGGCTGAGCAACCGCTACTGGGGCGCGCCGGCCCCCGGCTCCTCGGTGACCTACACCTTCCGCAAGCCCTTCCGTTTCGTCGACCTGATCGTCACCAACGGCGCGTCCAAGAACCCGGAGTCCTACCCGCGGCAGGCCCGCGCGCTCCAGCTGGACCTGGAGGTGACGACGAAGGACGGTGAGCGGCACCACAAGGAACTCACCCTCAGCGACAAGCCGGGCCCGCAGACCTTCCCCATCCGCGTCAGCGGTACCAAGGCGGTCCGCCTGACCCTGCGTTCACCCGTCGGCCTGACCGAGGGCCGCCACCTGGCCTTGGCGGAGGTGGAGTTCTTCGCCCGAAGCTGACCCCGGTCGTCGCAGCGCCGGCCTCGCGCCCGAGGCGGCGCACCTGGACACGGACGCGGCGTGTGCCTTGGCACGCACCGCTGCGTCCACTTGTCCCCGACCGGGCGGTCCCGAATCCGCCTGTGGCATTGCATGTTCGGCCTTCGCCTCGACATGTTCTCCGACCGCGGAACGCACACGTCCAGCCCGAAGGCCGTGAGGCTGAGTCTGCGCCCGACGCCGTGGTTCCACTCGAGTGAACCGTCCCGCGATGCGGCCCATCAGAGCCTCGACCATGTCATGCCAGCGGGCTGGATCTCTGCAGTGACCTGCGGCCCCCGCCTGGCCTTCCGTCTTCACACACCGACGGTCAACGGTGGTCGCATCCGTTCGGCATGACGCCGATCGTTGAGCAGAAGGCGCTGGGACATCGGTGCCGTGACCGGGCTGGCTCAGCTAAGCGACTACAAGGCAACAACGAGCGTGCAACGGATGGATGGCGACACCACAGCCAGACACCGCCTGCCCCTACCATCCGAGGCAGGGTGCCCCACGCGTACCCGGGGCGGGGGCTGAGCATGTGGTCGACCACTTTACGTCCAGCGTTCCGGGGCTTCGTCGGCGCCGTCGCGGTCGGCGTGGCCCTGGCCGCAACCTCAGGCTGCACCGTTCCCGCCGATGCAGCCGCCGGCATCTCCGTGACCGCCGACGGCCATCTGCTCGGCGTCATGATGGTCTGCGGACACCAGATCGACGGCGCGACCCTCTACGTGGACAGCGACGACGTCAACGAACAGGTGGATGTGGGTTCGTGGACCGCTGACAGCCCCCTCAAGCCGGGTCTCGCCACCTGGACCCTCGATTCTCCTGCTGCTGGCTGGACGGCAACCAGATCCCTCGCTCCGCTCACCTCCGAGAGCACCTACACGCTCTACGGGTGGACCAAGGACAACTCGTGGTCAGCCTGTGGGGCTCGGAAAGTCGTCGCTGCAGTTCAAGCCGCGTATCGGTACTCGTTGATGACGCCACCGAGGATGCGGGTGCGTCGGAGTCTGCGGCCTTCGGGTTCGTGTACGGCGGTGGGTTGTTGGCCTTCGTCTGGCGGTAGTTGGTTGCGGGCCCGGTGGGGGCGGTGCTTGTTGTAGTGCCGCTCGTAGGTGGCCAGGACGTGCCGGGCGTGGGCCTCGCCCATGATGAGGACATGGTCCAGGGCCTCACGCCGCATGGTGCCGATCACTCGCTCGCAGTGGGCGTTCATCCGCGGAGCCCGCGGCGCACTCTTGAGGACCTCGATCTCCTCGGCCTCGAAGACAGCATCGAAGGACGGGCCGTACTTGCCGTCGCGGTCACGTAGCAGGAAGCGCAGGGACTCCATGCGCGTGCCCAGGTCGGCGGCGAGGTTCCGGGCCTGCTGTACCGCCCAGTCGCGGGTGGGGTTGGCGGTGACGCCGGTGATGTGTAGGCGTCGGGTGTCGTGTTCGATGAACGCCGTTGCGTACAGCCTGCGTCCGAGGGCGGTGTCGAGGTGAAAGAAGTCGACGGCGATGACGCTTTGGGCCTGGTTGGCGAGGAACTCTTTCCAGGTCGGGCCGGTACGGCGCGGGGCTGGATCGATGCCGGCAGCGTGGAGAATCTCCCAAACTGTGGAGGCGGCGATGGGGTGCCGGGTCGGGCGAGCTCGCCCTGGATCCGGCGGTGACCCCACTGTGTGTTCTCGCGAGCGAGCTGGAGGATCAGCTTCTTGCGTGCTGCCTTGGTCGGTGGTCGTCTCGTGCGGGCGCGCCGGGCGCTGTAGTCCCACTTCGCAGCGATGAATCTGCGGTGCCATGCCAGTAGGGTCCCGGGCGTGACCGGGAAGACGTCGCGCCAGCGGTGCCGGGGTATCAGGCTGGAGAGTGAGGCCAGCCAGAATCGGTCTGCGGGCTCGTAGCGGACTGGGCCGGTGATCTGACGGCGCAGCACTGCATTCTCGTGGCGGCGGAGCACGAGCAGCTCTGCGTCCTTGGCAGTGTTGCGTCGAAGCAGTAACCCGGGGACTGACAGCAGCCCGCGGGTCACCTTGTAGAGCATCGAGAGGAGCACGGTGGGCATGGTCCCAGCCGAGAACGCTCTACGTCCCGACCTGCGGCGATGACTTTACGAGCCCCACACGCCGTTGGGGTTGCTGTCGCGGGCCTCGAGGAGGAAGACGAAGTCCATCTTGCGGTTCGGGTCGAGGTGCGGGCTGGTCATGATTGCCGGTGCCGTCCGTCGAGTACGTCGACTTGATCCACACCGACCTCGGCCCTCGCGTCCAGACCCGCACTGCCGAGACTGTCACCGATATCGAGGTGATCATCGTCGACGCCGACACCCGGCAGCAGGGCATCGGAGCCGTCCTCCCGGCCGCAGCGGAAACCGAAATGCGGGCCGCCGGCCGCACGATCACCGTCACCCGCATCAGCCCCGACAACACGAGCTCGCAGGCATGGTTCACCAAGCGCGGGTATTGTGGCGAAGATGTCCCGGTCGGTATAACCAAGTGACCTGCATGCCTTATGGAGACATGTTGTGAGTCGTCGATACATAGAGAAGTTGCAGCGGTTGATGCCACCCCCTGTGCAGGGGGGTGACGAAATCGACTGGGGCCGCTTGACCCAGTCGACTGGATGGATCCTGCCGAATGATTACCAAGAGTTCGTGCAGGTGTACGACGGAGGTGACATTGATGATTGCATCTCTGTCATCACCCCACCGGTTCCCGACTCCCACTACGGTGACTTGCTCAAAGATGTCGAATCGAACTTCGAGGAATGGCCATCCGTAGATGTCTTGATAGATCTACTCCGCGGAACATCACCGCCTCATCTCTTGCCTTTTGCGGAAGGGTCTTCAGGAGATGTAGCTTTCTGGCAAATTCTCGGCACTCCGAATGAATGGAAAATTGTCGTCTTTCGTCGACAGGTTCCCTATGGTGAAGAGCGGTGGCATCTTTTCGAGGGCGGGATGGTGCAATTCTTTGTGGAGGTGCTCGAGGGTGTAAACAGATCGATGGGGGACTTTTCAGGCATGACGGAACATCGGTTTACCAGCTGGAGAGGATGAAGTGAACTTCGTGCCCGCCATGCTGCGACCTCAGCCGTCGATAGCCTCGCCGACGAGATAGCCCACCGTCGAGGAGGACGGCCGGTTCCCCGGATGTGGTGAGGGCTACGGTGCCGCCGGGCTGGGTGAGCTGGCGACTACCTGGCGTTGCAGTTCCTCACCCGCCGCAGAGCAACGGCCTGATCCGGATACCGCCGCCACCCCGCAACGCGGAGACCCTGGGACAGCGCCGACAGCGGGCCGCGCACCGTCCTGGCAGGAACACGACCACAGGGGGGGCGATGGGGCTACGGACACGCATATCCAGAGGACGTGAGTGGTGGAAAAGCAACCCGCCCCTGATCCGACAGATCACCGGCACACTTCTCACGATCGGGGGAGTCCTCGCCCTCGTCGGCCTGTGGCTTGACTACATCCACTGGTGGGAGGGACGCAGCTTCTTCGTGAACCTCGCCAGCAGCATCACGTCCCTGTGCTTCGGCGTGCCTACCGCCCTGCTGGTGCTAACCCCGGTCAGCAACGCCCTCGCTGACGCCCGACTCGCCAACCGGGCGGACGATCACGCACGCCGCGAGGTCCAGGAGCTGCAGCGCGGCTTCCTGAGCATTTTCAACGCCGCCGACGTCCAGGACCTCGACTCCAAGATCGCCCAGGCGTTGAGAGCCTTGCAACCGCTGAACACGCGCCTCGACCCCGAAGGGTCCTACACGGCAGCCTTCTTCGACACCTTCAACGACACGCTGCGGCTGGAGCGCGCCCCGTCGAGGAGATACAGGCCGCCGGCCACCTTCGAGTCCCTGGCACGCAACCGCTGGCAGTGGCGGAGGGTGGAGGCCTGGCATGTCCGTCTCGTCAGCCAGTGGCGAGTGATCAACGAGGAGGTTCGGCCGCGACTCCTCGAAAGCGGTGCCACATGGCACGGGCCAGGCCATCAGGCCGAGCTGGCGATGAAGCGTCTCCTCGACGAGGCCGATCTGCGTAACCCGTGGCGGCTGCTCGAGGACGCCTCCCGGCAGGACGCGGTCAAGGCGGTGAACCATGGATGTCCCCCGCCGACCTCGCGGTCGACTCCGGACAGGCCCTTCTCGACCTCGGAGACACACGCCGAGCCCACCAACTGATCGACGGGGGGCGGCAGCTACTGCCGGCCAGCCGAGACAAGACCCGTGCTGTCTTTCTGGCCTACCAGGCGAAAGCCACCTCGATCTGTGGGAGCCGACTCCGCCGTACCGACCCGCAAAGTGCTGCCCCCGGCCCGGTGCTGGGCGGGGGCAGCACGCCGAGTCTGTCAGGTGCCGGCCTTCGGGTAGAGCAGGTTCAGCACCGAGAAGTCCTGGGATGACGGGTGCTGCGGGAATTCGGGAACCGACATGCAGGCACATTGGCATGTATGTGTCATGGGCGGGAACCCCATTTTCGGGCGATGAATGAAGAGTGGACCAAAGTGTGATTGCTGTCGGTGATGTGCGTGCTGCCGGGCCAGACGGAATTCGACACATGGTCAGCGGCCCTGGGCAAACCACAACAAGCGGAGCCCCCCAGGACTTGGCCGGCTGGCCGCGTTTCCCGGGGGCAGTGGCGTAGGCTGGCTCACTCTGGCGGATAGTGGCTCAGAGAGTCAGTGGGCGGTACGTGAGGTGATATCCGTTCGGACTTTCGGTAGGGGTGTGGTCTCGGTTCCGCCGGCGGCTACGGCTGGGGCAGGGTGAACAGTCCCTGTTCGGTCTCGGTGAGGATTCGGCGCTGGGCCAGCCGTTTGGGCTTGAGCCGGGTGTTGTTCACGGTGTTGTGTGCGATCTTGAGGTCAAGAGCTTCGCATACCCCTTGCGCCCGTAAGGGGGTGCTGGCCGCGGTGAAGACGCTACCCATCGTTTGGGCTGCGGGACGAACCCGGTGTCGCCGGGGTTGCGTCGGACGACCTCGACATCGATGCCCAAGGTGGCTCCGTGGGCCTGGACGGCGTTCTTGAACCCCTGATCCACCAGGGCCGTGTCCACCGAGCCCGGCTCGATGCCGGCCACCACCCTGTCCAGCAGTTAGACGCCGACGACGTTGTCGTGGACGCACGCGGCCAGCACCACCACCGCGATCACCAGGACCAGCACGTCGACGGCCAGTCCACGCTTGTGTGGCACCTTCTTGTTCGCGTCCCGCCCGGTTGTGTCGGCCGGTACCCCGGTGACGGCATGGAGGCTCTGGGTGTCGAGCACGACCAGGCTCGGGTCCGCTAATCGCCCCCGCTTCTCCCGCACGTGCCAGCGCGGCAGGTTTGTCGGTGCCGTCGTCGCGTCATTCTTAGAAGTAGTACTTCACTGCCCTGGTGGGTGGCAGGTCGTGGGGGAGGTAGTCCCACTGGCAGCCCGTGCGGGACTGGTACAGCAGGGCGTTCGGCCTTGGTGGGGTCGGTGCCGGTTGTAGTGACGGGCGTAGGCGTGGATCTTCTTGGCGTGGCCGCGGCCGTAGATCAGCAGCCGGGTGGTGCACTCATGGCGTGCGGAGCGGATGAACCGTTCGGCGTGTGGGTTGCAGTTGGGGCTGCGTGGCGGGGTCTTGGGCACGGTGATGTCCGGGTCGGCGAAGACGGCTTCGAAGGCGGCCGTGTACTTGGTGTCTCTGTCCCGGATCAGGTAGGTGAAGCGCTCCGCCTGGTCACCCAGGTGCCACATGAGCTGGCGGGCCTGCTGGGTGGTCCAGGCGGCGGTGGGATGGGCGGTGATGCCCAGGAGGCGCACGGTGCGGGTGTGGACCTCCATGACGAACAGGGCGTAGAGGCGCTGCAGGCCGATGGTGTCGAGGTGGAAGAAGTCCGTCGCGAGCAGGCCGTCGGCCTGCGCTTTGAGGAACTGGCTCCACTCGCGCGGGCGGTGTGGCGGCGTGGTGCGGGGCCGAGGCCGGCTTCACGCAGGACGCGGCGGACGGTCGCGGCGCTGACCTTGTGCCCGAGGCGGCGCACCTCGCCATTAACGTGGCGTGCACCCCAGCGAGCGTTCTCGCCACCGAGCCGGATGATGAGGTTTCGGAGGTCATCAGAGATGGGCGGTCGCCCCAGCGCCCTCGGTTGCGTCCACTTCCTTTTGACCAGGCGCTGGTGCCAGGCGAGCAGGGTGCGCGGCGAGACGATGCGCTTGCCACGCAGTACCCGAGGCAGTAGCCGGGGGAGTGCGGAGAGAAGGGCTCGCTCCGGCCAGGTCGGTTTCGGAACTGCGATCTGTCGGCGCAGCAGTGCGACCTCGTGCCGGAGGATCAGGATCTCCGTGTTCTTCGCGGCCGAGGTCCGACACATCAGGGCCAGCCACGCGAGGACGTGAGTGGCGATCAGGTAGGTCATGCGTACGAGCACGAGACCGATCCTGCCGGACGCTCGACGGGCTCATTCCGCAAGGCCAGCGGTGGTGAAGGAGTCTTGAAGCACTACGGGCCGCCGAAGGACGCCCGCAGCGCTCAGGTACGGTCGAGGGTGCTTCCGGTCGGCCCGGAGCGGGCGCACTTCGGGAGGTCGGGGCGGTCCTTGGTGCGGACGGCCGGCAGCCACGCGGTCGTGTGCGAGTCCGTGCTCCGCGCGGCTCGCACGGGCACGGGCGGGCGAACGCGGACCCTGTACCAGACGGTCGAGCTGCGCTCCTCCTCGTCGGTGATCGGCTGCCCGCCGGGCAGCCGGCAGTCGGCGTCGAGGAGGTCGCCGTGCCACACGCGGGTCGGCACCACGTTCAGCGCCGTGTAGGGGTGCAGGGGGTCGATCGCGAGGCCGAGGCTGCACTGCGGATCGCGGTCCTGACGGTCCTGGCAGCCGCGCTCGGCGTTGTACACCTCGATGCGCGCGGGGGCCTCGCCGCTCCGCGTACCGGGGTGGGCCCAGAGCGCCGCCCCGCCGGCCGCCGCGCAGGCGCTCAGGAGCAGCAGGGCGGGGCGGAGACAGAGTCGGAGTGCCGGGCGCTCGCTCCGGTGGGCACGGATGCGGGCGAGCAGGCTCTCGGCCGTCTGCGTGGCACGGGCCTCGTGGGTGGGCGCCAGGCAGTCGGCGACGAGACTCCGCCAGAAGTGCGGAACGGCATGGTCCATCCGCAACGCCGAGCGGCCTGCGGCGTACTCCTGGACGGCGGCGCTCCGCATGGTGGGCGTCGCGCCCGGGAAGGGCGACACTCCCCGGGCGAACACCTCGTGGACCAGGATGCCGAGCGCCCAGATGTCGGAGGAGGGCCGGATCCGCACGCCGTGCTCGCCGAGCGGCTCCTTCCACCTCTCAGGAGGGAGGTAGTCGGGTGTGCCGACGGGGGGCGAGTAGCCGTGGGTTCCGGCGAGTTCGATGGCGAAGCCGAAGTCGGAGAGGCGCACCTCGCCGTCCCGGCCGATCAGGACGTTCTCCGGTTTGAGGTCGGTGTGGACCCAGCCGACCCGGTGCAGGTGTGCCAGCCCCTCGCAGATCCCGGTGATGATCCTGCCGGCCTGGGCCTCGTCGATCCCCGTGTCGATCAGTTCGCGCAAGCTGCACCGGGCGCGTTCCATGACGAGGACCATCGCACCGTCGAAGGCGGGGCGGTCGGGGTCGTGGAGGACCAGGGAGTCGAGGAGGCGGACGAGCCTCGGGTGCGGGGCGGTGCGGGCCAGCTCCGCCTCACGGCGGGCGGCCGCGACCACGGTGCGCGCCTGGCGGGGCGCGAGTCCGGCGGTCGGCATGACCTTGACGGCGACAGGGTCGCCGTCGGCCGCTCCGTCCGTCCCGTCCTTCCGGTTCCCGTTCCGCTCGCCCGGCCGCGGACCGCCACGCCGGGGGCGCTGCCGTCCCCGATCGCCGGTGTTCGCCGGTCGGCCCGCGTACACCGTGGCCCACCCGCCCGCGCCGATCGGTTCCTCCACGATCCAGTCGCCGATCCGGTGACCGCGTGGCAGGAGGTCCGGCCGGTCGCCGTCCCAGGAGAGGGCCGGTTCGTGCCCCGTCCGTATCACGCCCGGCCTCCCGACCGCCCCGGTTCGGCCCGCGGAGGCAGGAGAGCGAGGTGTTCCTCGGACACGATGCCGAACTTCAGCGCCAGGGCGACGACGGCTTCACGCTTGCCGTTCCTGCGGTCGGCGCGGCTGCTCCCTTCCGGGCCGGGCACACCGATCCGAAGCTTCACGTCGGCGAGGTAGTCGATGTGCGAACTGACGGCGCGCGCCGTGAGCTTGGCGCAGGCGGCGTGGCCGCGCAGCCGTTCGACGACCTGGGGCGTGGTCGGGACGGCTACCGGTGACCGGTCGCGCAGCCACGGTTCGCAGAGCGCGACGAGGACGAGGAAGTACGTGGCGGTCTCGTCCAGGGAGTACGCCATGAGCGTGGCGCTCTCCCACGGTCCGCCCCTCGTCTGAGGGTCCATGTAGACGTGGTCGGGCGCGAACACCTGCAGGTACACGGGGGTCTCGCGGCGTGAGGGAAGCACGATCCGGGAGAACTCGAAGGGGATGGGCGCCCCGACGCGGCGGGGCGGGACCCGCAGGTACTCCCCGGCGCCCTCGGGGTTCTCCACCAGGTAGCCGTGGGTCGTGCTGAGGTTGGTCAACTGCCAGTGGTCGTCGGTCGCGCGGATCTCACCGGCCAGCCGGGAGACCGTCTCGTCGCCGATGCGCAGTTCGACCGGGGTGGTGGGTGAGCCGCGCCCGAAACGCGCCCGCTCACCCGGACCGAGCCGGAGGGTGATGGCGCTTTCGCCCTGCCCCTCCGGCAGATGGACCACTATCCCGCTCACCGTTCACCGCTCCCCGGGTCCCGAACGCTCCGACACGGCGCACACTACCCAGCGGTAGACCGAAGTCACCGTACGGCACAGGACTTTCGGGAGGGAAGCAGCGGCCGGCCCTCGGAACGGAGTCCGGGCCGCCGTTCACGGGCCGGCCGTCAGAGGGTCGGGGATCCCGGACGCAGGGGCGCGACCGCGCGGTCACCGAAGGCGGTCCACGGCTGCCATCCCCCACTGGGGCGCTCCTGGACCCGGGTGCGCACCCGGCCGTCGGCGGTCACCGCGAAGAGGTGGAGGCGGCCGGTGGCATCGGCGGCGGCCGACGGCGGTCCGGCGAGCACGAGGCCCCGTTCTCCGAAGTCCTCGCCCCGCGTGCCCTCGGGCGCCCAGGTGCCTCCGGGCACTGTCTGCCAGCGGTGCACGAGCCGTTCGCCGCCGGGGTCGACGGCCAGCGCCTCCAGACGGCCGTCGGCGTTCGGCACGACCAGTGGCGCGGCGGCGGACCAGTCGGTCAGGGGCTGCCAGTCGTCCCAGCCTCCGCTGGGCGCGGACTGGCGCCTCAGGAAGGCCCCCACGCCGGAGGGGGCGATCGCGGTGACGGTGAGCCGGCCAGTGCCGTCCCGGGCCACGCGCGGCGCACCGCCGGCCGGTGTGCCGAACCGCTCCCAGGCGGACCATGCGCCGCCCGGCGCCAGCTGCCACCGGTGCCGGAGCGCCGCCCCGCCGGGAGCGAGGGCGAACACCTCCAGGCGCCCGTCGGCGTTGGCGGCGACGACGGGCGGCGCCCCGGCCGGCCCTCCGAAGCCCGCGTCCCAGGGGTCCCAGGTGAGGGAGCCGGGTGAGCGCTGGCGACGGCGAGCGATGACGGCCCCGTCGGGGCTGAGGGCGAACGCCTCCAGCCGTCCGGCGGCGTCGCGAGCCACGGCGGGCGCGGCGCCCGCCGGACCGCCGAACTCCTCCCAGTCGTGCCAGCCGCCCTCCGGCCGCTGGACCCGGTGGTGCAGGTTGGCGCCGCCGGGGGCCAGGGAGAACACCTCCAGTCGTCCGTCGCCGTCCCGGCAGAGGGTGGGCACCGCGCCGGCCGGGCCGCCGAACCTCTCCCACGCCGACCAGGTGTCGGTGCGCGGATCCAGTTGGACGCGCCGCAGCATCGAGTGGTCGCCGGCGTCGAGGGCGAACACGGTCAGCCTGCCCAGCACGTCGAGAGCGACGGCCGGGTTGTCCGGGCTCTGCCAGGCAGGGGGTGCGGCCTGCCAGGTGAGCGGGGCCAGGTGCAGGCCGCGCCGGAACCAGCCTGCGGCACTCGCGTACCAACGCTGCCCGTCCGTGACCGGTTCGACCGCGTGGCCCGGCACGTGGCCGGCCCAGCCGTCGAGGGTGAAGCGGAAGGGGTCCCGGGAGGCGAGGACATCGGTCCCCTCGTACCCGTTCCTGGGGCCGAGGAAGAGGTAGTACCAGCCGTCGCGTTCGATCACGTGAGGGGACTCGGTGACCGAGACCCCGTCGCCCGTGGTGGACCCGTCGGCGAACGTGGTGCCGGGCTCGCTCCAGTGCAGCAGGTCCGTGGAGCGGCGGTGGCGGACCAGGTGGTGGCCGTCGACGGAGAGTTCGGTGTAGTACATGACCCATTCGTCGCCGATGCGCGTCACCATCGGGTCGCGTGCGGCGATGCCGCGGAAGAGCGGTCCGGACGGAACCCGGGTCCAGGTGAACAGGTCCTTGGAGGTGGCGAGGTTGACGGCCGCCCCGGCGGTGCCCCCTGCGGCGTAGAACATCCAGTAGGCGCCGTCCGCCTCGATGACGTGCGGGGCCCAGAGGTGTTCCTCCCCGTGGTAGGCGGGATCGACGGTCAGGGCGTCGGGGTGGCTGGTCCACGGGCCGTGCGGGTCGGGTGCGGAGGCGTGCGCGAAGGAGACCTCGAGGGAGCTGTCGGGCGCCTCGCCCGGCGGTGCGCTCTGCCCGACGATGCCGAAGAGGTGCCACCGGCCGCCGGCCCTGATCAGGCTGTGGTCGTTGAGGTAGCGCCGGACGCCGGACACGGACGGGTCGTACACGTGGGTGAAGGGTCCGGCGCCCAGCCACTCGTGTGCCCCGACGGTGACCGAGGCGGCGGCGGAGGAAGGGACGGCGGAGGCGGTAGCGACCGGGAGCGGGAGCACGAGTGCTCCCGCTCCGGCCGTCCGCAGCAGGCGCCGCCTGCTGATCGGATGCATGCGTTCTACTCCAGGGCGACCCCGGCGGGGTCAGTCGAGGGCGGGGCCCGCGGTCGAGTTCAGCCAGGCCCAGTCGGACCAGCTGGCGTGTCCGGTCTGCCACTTGTGGTGGACGCCGGCGTGGCTGGTGCCGAAGACCTCGAGACGGCCGTCGGCGTTGGCGGCGGCCGTGATCTCGCTCCCGCCGGTGCCGAAGGACGCCCACTTGCCGTAGGGGGCGTTGGCTCCGGTCTGCCACATGTGCTGGGCGGCGCTCGCGTTGATGGCGAACACCTCGACCCGACCGTCCGCGGTGCGCTGACTGGTCAGCTGCGCGTCGGCGAGACCACCCGTGGCTTCCCAGCCCGACCAACCCGTCGCGCTGCTCTGGTACTTGTGGAACACGCCCACCGGGCCGGAGGCGAACACCTCCAGACGACCGTCCTGGTTGTGGTCGACCGTGAGGTCATGGCCACCGCCGCCGAAGGACTCCCACGCCGACCAGCGACCGTTCACGGCGGTCTGGTACAGGTGCTGGAACACGTCCCCGTTGAGCGCGAACACCTCCAGACGCCCGTCGGCGGACTTCTCCATCTCGATGCGGCTGGAGGCCGGCCCTCCTCCGGTGGGTTCCCAGTCCGACCAGCCGCC
>NZ_JBEOVU010000059.1:0-21190 GCF_040295685.1 Streptomyces sp. NPDC002734 | reverse complement strand
CGACCAAGCCGGTGCGGCCGGTGCTGACGGTGAAGGACAGGTTGTCGAAGACCGGCGTCTCGTCGGGCCAGGCGAAGGAGAGGCTGGAGCAGACGCCCGACGGACCACTCCTCACCGGATCAGGCCCGCCCTCGTCCGTAACGGCCCGGGGTGACACCGAGGTGACGCCTGAAGTGCCGGGTCAGATGGGACTGGTCGTGGAAGCCCGCCGCGACCGCCACCTGGGCGGCGGGCCGGCCGTCCAGCAGGAGCCGCCTGGCCCGCTCCACCCGACGGGCCGTCAGGTACTGGTGCGGCGCGATCCCGAACGCCGCCGCGAAGGCCCGCACCAGATGGGTGGGGTGCGCGTGGACCAGCCGCGCCGCCTCGTCCAGCGTGACGCCCTCCACCGTCCGCTCGTCGAGGAGTTCCCGCAGCCGGTGCGCGACGCCCCGGGCGGCGGCCCCGGTGGCCGACGGCGCCGTGGAGGCCCGGGGCGGCCCCAGGTGCTCCCGCAGCCGCTCGGCGATCAACCGCAGGCGGCTCTCCGCCTCCAGTTCGTCACCGGACCGGCCCAGCGCCGCGTGCAACTGCCCCACCCGACGCCGCAGCACCGGGTCATCAGGCTCGCTTCCAGCACGCTCAGGTCCAGGTACACGACCCGCTTGCGGAAGCCCAGCGGCGTGGCCGGCGCCCCGTTGTGCGCGACGTGCGGCGGCAGCAGCGAGACCACGTCCCGCGGCGTGCCGCGCCCCCGGTGCCGGTCGAGGTCGTACCGCACGGCGCCGGCGTCGACGATCAGCAGCGTCCACGCGTCGTGCACGTGCATCGGATAGGCGTGCTCCGCGAACCGGGCGTGGAACACCTCGACGACGCCCGGGATCCCCGGCCGCCACGCGGTCACCTCCGGGCCCGTCGGTACCTGCATGCCAAGAACGTACAAGACGGTACGAAGGCCCGGCGGCCACGCTCGCACCATGAGATCCGACACGACGACGACCGGCGTCGCCACCGTCCCGCCCGTCCGCTTCGACACGAAGATCGCCGTCCTGCTGCGCACCGACCTCGCGCCCTGGCAGCGCCGCAACGTGACGGCGTTCCTCGTCAGCGGGCTGGGGACCGAGCTGCCCGAGGTCGTCGGCGAGCCCTACGCCGACGCCGACGGCACGCCCTACCTGCCCATGTTCCGCCAGCCCGTCCTGGTCTTCGAGGCCGCCAAGGAGACGATGACCGCAGCGCACGGCCGCGCCCTCTCCCGGGACCTGCCCCGCGCCGTCTTCACCTCCGACCTCTTCGCCACCGGCAACGACCACGACAACCGCGCCGCGGTCCGTGCCGTCCCGCGCGACGACCTGGACCTCGTCGGCCTCGCGGTGTACGGGCCCCGCAACGCGGTGGACAAGGTGCTCAAGGGGGCACGGATGCATCCCTGACGCGAGGGCGCCGGCGGCGGACGAGGGCGCGGTCAGCGAGGGCCCTGGTGCTCCGGGGGACCCTCCTCGGCCTTCGTGGCCCGCGCCCCGACGTCCTCGGCCGCCTCCGGGTCCAGGGCCGCTTCCGGGGTCAGGACCGCCTCCGGGCCCATGAGCGAGGGCGGCGTCGACCCGGCGGCGTCCGGTCGCGCGCCGCGGCCCGGGAAGCACACGGCCGCGGCGACCGCCCCCGCCGCTGCCGCCACGAGCAGCAGGACGCGGTGGTCGACCAGGGCGAGCAGGCCCGCCCCCGCCGCCAGCGCCAGGGCGTTCGGTGCGAACAACAGCGTGTTCGCCGTGGCCGCCGATCTGCCGAGCAGCTCGGCCGGGATCTCCCGCTGCACGGCGGTCATCGCGGCGATCAGCACGCAGGGCAGGCCAGCCCCCACCAGCGCGGAGGCCAGCAGCGAGACCGGCACCGACGGGACGACCCGCAGGCCGACGCCCAGCGCGAACAGCGCGATGCCCGCCGCCGCGAACGCCCGCTCGGGCACGCGCCGCAGCAGGGGACCGGCGCACAGTCCGCTGAGTACGGAGCCACAGCCCTGCACCGCGTACAGCACTCCGGCGAAGGCGGGTTGACGGTGCAGTCCGGCGTCGACGACGGCGTACACCGCCGCCCCGTTCAGCCCGGCCACACCCATGGTCGCCGCACCGGCCAGGACCAGACGCCGCAGGGCGGGACGAGCCCACAGGCCGCGCATCCCCTCGGTGGCGTCCGCGACCCGGTGCGGGGCGCCGGCGGCGGAAGGAACGGGCTCGGACACCCGCATGAGGGCGAACGCCGCCGCGGCCAGCACGAAGGTGGCGGCGTCCAGCAGGACCACCCCGGCGCCACCGAACCGCACGAACAACCCCGCGCCGACCAGCGGCGCCACCAGCTTCATGCCTTCGTTCGCCGTCATCCGCAGACCGTTGAAGTCGCCGCGCAGCGGCTCCGGCACGGCGGCGGCCACCAGGGCGGCCTCCGCGGCGTCCAGCAGCACCGTGCCGACGCCGTACAGCGTCAGCACGACGAACAGGAGCGCGACGTCGTCCTTCTCGTCCACCCCGAGGAGGGGCAACAGGGCCAGGCCCATCCCGAGGTTGACCAGGACCAGCAGCGGCCGGCGCCGTACCCGGTCCGCCACCGTGCCGATCAGCGGACCGGCCAGCAGAGGAGCCCACACGCAGAAGGTGGTCAGCGCCGCCAGACTGTCCGACCCGGTCAGCGACTTCGCCCACACCCCGGCCGCCAGCGCCATGGCCGAACTGCCGAAGCCCGAGACCACGACACCGCCCAGGTAGAACGCCACCTCGCGGTCACGCAGGACCCGCCCTCCCACCCAGCCCACGCGGCGCCCCTTCCCACCGGTTGCCCGCACCACCCACCCGGCAGAGCGTACGGCCGTCGCCGCCGCGACGGCAGGCGTACGGAGAGGGTCGGCCGGTGCCCGCGCAGGCCATAACCTGAACGCAGCAGGGCAGTTGATCTGACGGAGACCGAGCCAGCACAGCCTTCGGTGAAGGGAGCCCGCCCCATGCCCGCCAGCGACCCAGCAGGCCCCGGCGTCCATCTGTCGTCGCTCAAGGTGAGCACCCCCCAGCGCATCCAGCCGGGCCCGACCTACCGGATCGTCCGGTTCCCGTTCGGGTCCGCCGAGTCCACCGACCCCCACGGGATGCACCAGGCTGCGCAGCCCGACGGCCGCACGGTGACCGACTGGGCGTCCGACGACCGGTCGGGACTGATCTGGCCGTCGGTGCGCGGCTGGGGTCAGCTGTACGCCATGCTCCAGTGGGCCGAGAGCACCGGCGCCACCGAGTACCGCGACCAGTTCGCGCGCGACCCGCTGGAGTTGGCCGGCCCGGTCGACACCACGGCGACCGAGCACCGCGCGCCCACCATCGGCGGCGAGTACTGGGTCAAGGTGTGGGGCATCGTCTGCAATCCCGGCGTCCCGCTCGCCGTGCGGGTCACCCACAACGCCCCCGGCCCGATCAACCTCACCTTCGCCGAGTTCAAGCTCGTCATCCAGCCGCTCGCCGAGTGAGACGGAGCCGCCCGGCCGGCTCGCCGCGCGCCTCGGTACGGCGAGCCGTTCCCCCGGACGGCGTCGCGGGACAGGATCGCGTCAACGGCAATCTTGACGAGAAGATGCCCGGCGCATGCGTTGACAGGGCAGGTGCGGAGTCGCTGAGATGAGATGGGAGCGCTCCCATCACTCCTGCACCCCCACACCCGCACCCCCACGGAGGAACACGTGCGCACTCACCCCACCCGATTACGCCAACGCCCCCTGGTCTCGGCGTTCCTGGCGGCCTTCGCCGCCGTCGGTCTTCTCCTCGTGGCCCTGGTCACCGCTCCCAGCAGCAACGCCGCGGATTCCGGCTGCCGGGTCGACTACACGGTGAACCAGTGGACCGGCGGCTACACCGCCGCCGTCAAGGTCACCAACCTCGGCTCCGCCGTCACGGGCTGGCGTCTGACCTGGACGTACGGCGGCGACCAGAAGGTGACCTCCGCCTGGAACGCCACGGTGACCCAGAGCGGGCAGAACGTCACCGCCGTGGGCTCCGGCTGGAACGGCAACCTGGCCACCGGCGGCTCCGCCGAGTTCGGCCTGCAGGGCAGTTACCAGTCCTCCAACCCCACGCCCACCAGCTTCGCGCTCAACGGCGTCGCCTGCAACGGCACCGTGACACCGACCGACCCCGGCACCCCGACCACGACGCCTCCCACGACGCCCCCCACCACCTCCCAGCCGCCGACCAACCCGCCGGGCGGCGGCTGCGGCGGCGCGGTGATCTGCGACGGGTTCGAGGACCAGAGCGGTTCGACCCCGGCCGGGAACTGGAAGCTCGAGGCCCCCGACTGCCAGGGCACCGGCAAGGTCAGCGTCGACGGCTCGGTCGCGCACAGCGGCAGCAAGTCGGTCCGCGTCGACGGCAAGGCCGGCTACTGCAACCACGCCTTCCTCGCCACCACCAAGGACATCGCCTCGGTGGGCCCCGTGATGTGGGTCAAGATGTGGGTCCGGCACACCACCGCGCTGCCCGCCGCCCACGTCTCCTTCGTCTCCATGCCCGACAGCTCCCAGGGCGGCAAGACCCTGCGCGTCGGCGGCCAGAACAGCGCCCTGCAGTGGAACCGTGAGATCGACGACGCGACGCTGCCCGCCCAGAGCCCCAACGGCGTCGCCCAGAGCCGGGCCCTGCCGACCGGCAGCTGGCAGTGCCTGCGGTTCAAGATCGACACCTCCAACGGCAACCTCGACACCTGGCTGGGCAGCGAGCAGGTTCCGGGTCTGCACGCCGACGGCGTCCCCACCGGCGACATCGACCAGCAGTGGCTGTCCCGCACCACCGCCCCGCGGCCGACCGGCCTGCGGCTCGGCTGGGAGAGCTACGGCGTCGGCGACGACACCCTGTGGTTCGACGACGTGGCCGTCAGCCGCTCGGAGGTCACCTGCTGACAGGGGCCCGCACGCCCCTGCCACCCGGACGGCGCGGAACCGCTGACCCGCGCCGCCCGGGCCCAGGCCCTCCGGCGGGCAACCGCCTGGGGGCCGGGGCCGTTCTCCCAGCGGGCACGGGTCCTTGGCGTCGCCGGTAGGCCCGGTGACGGCGCGTCGAAGCGCCCCGCTAGGCTCGCGCCATGCTGCGCCCCTGGATCCTGTCGATGGTGTGCGTCCTCTGCGGTGTCGCCCTCGCCGCTCCCCGGGTATCCCGAGGAGAGCCCGTCGAGGCCGCCGTCTTCCTGCTGCTGTTCGTCCTCCTCGGTGGTCTCCTCTCGCCCCTGGTCTTCCCGCGGTCGCTCGACGCGGCCGAGGCGCAGCGCCGGAGCGCGGCCGATGGACGGCCGATCGTCTACTGGCGCCCGGGCTGCACCTACTGCCTGCGGCTCCGGATCCGCCTCGGAACCAGCGCCGGCCGTCTGCACTGGGTCGACATCTGGCGCGACCCGGCCGCCGCGGCGGCGGTGCGGGAGGCCAACGGCGGCGACGAGACGGTGCCGACCGTCGTCGTGGCGGGCCGGCCGCACACCAACCCCGATCCGGCCTGGGTGCGCGCACAGCTCTCCCGCCGCTCCTGAACTCCTCGCGCACGTCCCCGCACGCACGGGCCGCCCCGCCCCCGGCGGTGCGGATGCCGGAGGCGGGGCGGCAGGCGGGCCGCGGGGGAGAGGCGGTCAGGAAGCGGTGCAGGTCAGGTTGGACGGAGCCGTGGTACCGCCGCCGACCGTGTAGCCGAACGTGACGGTGGCCCCGGCGGCCAGCGTGCCGTTCCACGCCATGTTCCGGACCGTCACCGCGCCGCTGGTCCCGGTGTTGACGCCGTTCCACAGGCTGGCGATGCTCTGGCCGGAACCGAGCGTCATGCCGACCGACCAGCCGCTCACCGAGGCGGTGCCGCTGTTCCGGACGGTCACCTCACCCTGGTGACCGCCGTTCCACGAACTGACCGTGCGGTGCGTGGCCGAGCAGCCCGCGCCCGGGGCGCCGCCGGTGCTTCCCGTACTCCCCGTGGTGCCGGACGTCGTCCCGGCCGTGGTGCCCGAGGTCGTGCCCGTGGTCGTCCCCCCGGTCGTGCCGCCCGTCGTCGTCCCCGACGTGCCGCCTGTCGTCGTGCCCGAGGTCGTGCCGGACGTGGTGCTGCCGGTGGTGCCCGTGCTGCTCCCTCCGGACGTGCCGCCGTCGGCGAGCGTCGGAGTCGTCCAGTCCCGCCACCCCGACAGGCTGCCGGCCTTGGACCCGGCGATCCGGAAGACCCCCGGCCCGGACCCCGAGTCCTTCAGGAAGGCGTTGATGCTCTGCGTCATCGGCGTGCGCCACTCGGACCGGGTGGCGCAGTGGGTGCCGTCCTGCACGTCGGACCAGTAGGAGATCGAACTCTGGGCGCCGAGTGCCCGGTAGACCTCCGCGCCGCCCAGCGCGGCCACGCTGCCGGACTTGGCGGACAGCCAGTCGACGTGCGGGTTCTCCATGACGAACAGGCCGCGCGGAGCGATCATGCCGATCATCTCGTGGGTGTCCACCGGCAGGTTGTTCGGGCTCGAGGTGTACGAGCTGAACGCGTCCCCCAGCCAGGGCTGTTCGCCGTACGCGCTGCTCAACGACTGGGCCCCGCTCTCACCGTTGACCCCACGCAGGATCGGCGCGCCGCCGGTGCCCGACTCGACGGGCATGGTCAGGGCGATCCGCTGGTCGAACGCGCCCGCCACGAAGGCGCCCTTGCCGTACCGGGAACAGCCGGTGACCCCCAGCGCGTCGCCCTTCAGCACGCCGGCGCCCGACTGCTGGATGACGTCGATGATCCGGCTGACGCCCCACGACCAGGCCATCAGCAGGCCCGTGGAGCTGGTGTTGCCGTAGAGCGTGTAGAAGGCGCCCTGCTTGTTGTTGCGGGCGGTGCCCTCACGGCCGACCGCGAGCGGGTCGTAGCTGATGACGGCCGCGCCCGCGGCCTTGATCGTGGCGGTGTCCGCGCCGAGCCCGCCGACGACGATCACGGCGGGGAACGGACCGCTGCCGCTGGGCAGTTCGACCTTGGCCGAGAAGCCGGCGCTGCGGCCCTGGTCCGACACGTTCACCGTGATGCTGCTGGAGGAGACCGTGCCGGACACGGTGGGCTTCGCCGGCTTCTGGCCGTAGACGGTGCGCTCGGCCAGCTCCCTGATCTCCGCCCGACGGCACCGCCAGTCGGCCTTGCTGGTGATGCGGGTGCCGTCGATCCGCTTGAACGGGTCGGGCAGCTTGGCGTCCGAACCGGACGGCGTGCTCCCGACGGCGCAGTCGGCGCCCTCGTCCTCGACGGCCGCGGCGGCAGCGGCCGGGGCAGCGGTGGTGTCGGCCCGGGTCGCGGCGTCGGCCCGTGGATCGAGGGCGGTCAGCACCAGGATGACGGTCGCGGCGAGCGCGGCCACGGCCCACGCCCAGGGTCGGTGCAGGGGTAAGCGCATAGGACCTCCAAAGGAGGGCGCACGGCCGGGCAGGGGTGGCCCGGGGGCGCGCCAGGTGGGGGGACGGTGCGCTCCGGCCCGGTGGAGCTCCTCGGCACCGGAGAGACACCTCCTGGCCGGCGAAGCGCACGGACTGCTGGGGGCGCCCGGCCGGGGAGGAAGCGCTTTCAGGCTAGGAACGGAGCCGGGGTGTGACAACGCCCCGGTACCACCCGTCTCAGGTTGGCCGTTCTCGCCCTCCTACCCCCGGTACCGTCGGCCGCCCCAGCCGGACGGATCGGCGGAAACCGGTCTCCCGGGCCCTTCCGCCCCGTCGTGCGATGGGCTCATCCGGCCACATCCAGGACAAGCCCGAAACTTTCCGAATGTTTCGGGCGTTTTCCCGGTCGGCCGGCTACTCCCCGACGGGCAGTTCCCGGGCCCTGAGCCTGGCCGCGGCCCTGAGGTCCTTCAGTACGGCGTGGAACTCGTTCCGGCGGTTCTGGTCGAGGTTGAGCGGCAGGTCCAACTGGGCGATGAGCCGGGACTCGAGCACCGTGGGCGTCTCGTGCTCCACCCAGCAGACCCGGGCGTGTGCCCTCATCCACCGGTTGAGCTCCGCCTCTCCGGCCCGCCCGAAGGTCATGCGCGTGCCGCTGCCCACCCGCCGCAGTTCCAGGCCGAGCAGGCAGCCGAGCGAGAGCCGGAGGGTGGAGCCCTCCGCGTTGCCGCGGCAGTGGTACCGCACGCGGGTCCGCAGGTTCTGCCTGCTGACGCGGCTCGTCATGGAGCGCGGCGCCATGCCGACGTAGAGCAACCCCCGCCCCTCCAGGGCCGGATGGAGCGCCTCGTCGAAGTGCCAGCCGTATACCCCGGCCGCCGCCGGCACCGGGCCGGGACTCGACATCACCTCGTCCACCGACCACAACCTGTCCGGACGCGTGAGCACGTCGGCTTCCATGTCGGTTCCCCCCACAGGAACAGGTCGCTCCGCGGCACGGCGCGACAAGAGCGACACCGTACATCGGTGTGCCGTACATCTGTGAGGGGGTGGGGCAATCCGGTAAGCCGACGGAGAGCCTTGCCGGGTACGGTGGCGGACCAGGTGTCGTGTGATCGCCGACAGGGGGCGTGGTGGGGGAGCTCGTGGGCGCGGCCGGACCGGGACGCATGACGCGCGAGGAGCTGACGCACCGTCTCTCCCTGCTGCGGCGCGCCCGGATCGGCGGCAGTCGGGCGCCGCACAAGCCGTTGCTCGTGCTCTGGCTGCTCGGCCGGTTCGCGGAGACGGGAAGCACCGAGGTGTCGTACGAGATGGCGGAGGAACCGGTCAGCAGACTGATCAACGACTTCGGCCCGGCGGTGCGAAGCCCGGCGGCCGCGCGGCAGCGGGCCGCGATGCCGTTCGTCCACCTCGAGCGGGAGTTGTGGGACCTGAGGGACAAGGACGGTGAGGAGATCGGGCCCGGCGCCCCCGAGCGGCGCGGGTGGCTTCGGGACCGAGGGGCCCACGGCCGGCTGCGGCCCGAGGTTGAACTGCTGCTGACCGAGCCCGGGATGCTCGGCCAGGCCGTGCGGCTGCTGATGGAGCAGCACTTCACCACCGCCCTCGAGACGGTGATCTGCGACGCGATCGGCCTCGACCCGGCAGGCCTCGCCGAGCCCGCCGAGCTGCCCGCCACGCGCCGCAGGCGACGGCGGACCGCCTTCACGGAGGAGGTCCTGCAGGCGTATGCGTACGCCTGCGCGTTCTGCGGGTTCGACGGCGCGCTCGGCCGGAACCCCGTCGGGCTGGAGGCCGCCCACGTGCGCTGGCACAGCCAGGACGGACCGGACGAGTTCGGCAACGGGCTCGCTCTCTGCTCGCTGCACCACACCCTCTTCGACGTCGGCGTCCTCGGAATCCTGCCCGACCTGCGCATCCAGGTCTCACCCCTGTACGTGGCCCGGAGCGCGGCGGCGAGGGCGACGGACATGCTCCACGGACAGCCGGTGGCCCTCCCTCGTCCCGGCAGGCCCCGCCCGGAGCCGGAGCACGTCGACTGGCACGCGCGGCAGGTCTTCAAGGGCGCCGGCGCCGCGGCGGCGTAAGCACCGCGCGGACGCGGTGTGGGGGCCGGCGCCGTTGCGGCGCGGGCACCGGCGCTGCTGCGGCGGCGCAGGCTCCGGCGGTCCTGCGGCGCAGGGCGTCGTCATGGCCCGCGACGGGGCTGTCGTAATGTCCGGGGCATGACGACGCTGATGACGTACGCCGGACCCGAGGAGCCGAACGCACTGGTCACGCGTACCGGAGGTCTGCCACTGGCGCCCGAGGGGACGGCCTGGCCGACCTGCGTGGAGTGCGAGGGGCCCATGCAGTTCCTGGCGCAGCTCCTGCTCGACGGACAGGCGCGGCCGCTGCGGGGCGACGGCGGCCGGGCGGAGCTGGTCATGGCGGTGTTCATGTGCCAGACCGATCCCGGGATGTGCGACGCGTGGAGCCCCACCGGCGGGGCGAACGCCTCCTTCCTGTTCCCGGTGGACGGTCTCACCCCGATGACGGCCCCGGAGGTGGACGACCCGGAGACGGTCCTTCTCGGCGCCTGTCACGCCGTGCGGCCGGTGGAGTCGCCGCAGGAGACGTACGGGGACGCGTACGAGGAGTGGGTACGGGCCGACGGCAGGGAACCGGGGCACCTCCTCGGGCAGCTGGGCGGCCGCCCCGACTGGTTGCAGGCCGACGAGACCCCCTCCTGCCCCGGGTGCGGCCGGGGGATGGAGTTGGCGGCGCAGCTCGAGGAGGGCCCGGACCACACCACGAACATGAACTTCGGCGGCTGCGGGGCGGCGTACGCCTTCGTGTGCGGGCCGTGCCGGGGGAGCGCGTTCCTCTGGCAGTGCTGAGGTCCGCGGCCCTCCCGTGAGGTGCCGGCTCCCTTTCCGCTTCACCTGCCGTTGGGCGCACAACCATCGGCCGTTTCCGTGTGTCTTCCTGGTGAGGCACACCCGCGCGCACCGCGCCCCGCCCTCGTCCGCTTCCCCAGGAGGAACACCATGGCGCTCCGCCGACCCGCCATATCGACCGCGGTGGCCGCCGCGCTGATCGGATCGCTCGGCGTCCCGGTCCTCGCGGGCACCGCCTCCGCGGAGGCAGCCGCCCCCACCGTGCGCGAGGACTTCGACGGGGACGGCTACCAGGACGTCGCCGTCTCCGCTGCCGGCGCGAAGGTCGGCGGCCACCCGCTGGCCGGCTACGTCACGATCAGCTACGGCTCCGCGCACGGCATCGATCCCACGCGGACGACGACCATCAGCCAGGACACCGCCGGCGTCCCCGGCGCGTCCGGCGAGAACAAGGTGTTCGGCTACGCGCTGGAGGCCCGTGACCTGGACGGCGACGGCCTCACCGACCTGGCCGTCGCCACCCGCGACTACCAGGAGGACACCAACGTCAGCGGTGCGGTCGTCGTGCTGTGGGGCCGGACGACCGGCGTCTCCGGCCAGGGCGCCGTCCGGATCGCCGCACCGGCGAACTCCGAGGTCGGCGAGGACCTCGCGGTCGGCGACTTCGACCACGACGGTCACGCCGACCTGTTCATGCGCCACGGCGACGAGTACGACTACCACGACGTGCTCTACGGTCCCATCGGCCGCGACGGCGTCCCCGCCCGCGAACAGCAGCTGCTGGTGTACAGCACCGACAACAACATCAACTCCACCGCCGTGGGCGACTTCAACGGCGACGGCATCGAGGACCTCGCCACCTTCTACGTCTACGAGAACCACGCCGAGGGCGGCAAGCTGTGGCTCGGCAGCGCGGACGGCCTGTCCACGGTCCCCTCGCGGCTGTCCTCCGCGTCGAGCACCGCCGTCGCCGACTTCGACCGCGACGGCTACGCGGACCTCGCCACCCGGGTCTTCCCCAACGGCATCACGGAGAACCTCGAGGACGACCCCGGCACCGTCAAGATCTTCTACGGCTCCGCGTCCGGACCCAGCTCGACGCGTACCAGGACGATCACGCAGAACACGTCGGGCGTGCCGGGAGTCAGCGAGAAGGGTGACGAGTTCGGCGGGCGGCTGAGCGCGGGCGACGTCAACGCGGACGGCTACCCCGACCTGGCGGTCGGCGTCCCCGGTGAGGCGATCGGCTCCAAGGCGAGGGCCGGCGCCGTCGTGGTGCTCAAGGGCGGCAAGGGCGGGCTCACCGGCACGGGTGCCCAGGCCTTCCACCAGGACACGACGAGCGTCCCGGGTGTCGCGGAGTCCGGCGACGTGTTCGGCGGCTCGGTGCGGCTGCTCGACGTGACGGGAGACGGCAAGGCCGACCTGGTCGCCGGCGCGCCCGGCGAGAACCTGGGCACCGTGGTGAACGGCGGCGCGGTCTGGCAGCTGCGCGGAGCCACCTCCGGCGTGACGGCGTCCAAGTCGGTCGCCGTGAACCCGGTCGACATCGGGGCGCCGGCGGCGAAGGCGTGGTTCGGCTGGAACCTGAGCGGCGACAACGGCCCGGGCGTGATCATCCCCTAGCCCGCTTCGGCGTGCAACGTGCTCCAGACATGGGCCAGTTGACGTGAGCCGCGCCTCGATCACCCGACGAGGTGCGGCTCCCCGGCAATGACACAATGCCCGCATGGATCATGCTGCGGCACGCTTGTGGACCGAGTCCTGGGTGACGGCCTGGAACGCGCACGACCTGGACGCGCTGCTGGCGCACTTCACCGAGGACGTGACGTTCCGGTCGCCCGTGGCCGCCCAGCTGCTCGGCGGCGACGGGGTGATGCGCGGCAAGGAGGCGCTGCGGGCCTACTGGACCGAGGGCCTCCGTCGCATCCCCGACCTGCGGTTCGAGGTCGTCGGCAGCTACGTCGGCGTCGACTGCTTGGTCGTCAACTACCGCAACCAGAAGGGCGGCCTGGTCAACGAGGTCCTGATCTTCGACGGCCCGCTGGTGCGTGAGGGGTACGGCACCTACCTCGGCGAGGACGTCAACCCGGCCGGGGCGCGGTAGCCCCCTCGCGCGGTCATGGCGTGACCTCCAGGGTCGCCCCGAGGCCGGATCACCGCACCAACTTGTATTTGTCCACGGTGGGATGACCGTATGAAACCTGAGCACTGCGTGACCAGGAACCACATCGAGGTGTGGAACGGACGCGTTCTGCCGTCGGGACGGAACCGGGTCAGGTTCTGGACGGTGCTGCGCGGCTCCCTCCTGCCGATCCTGGTCTGGACGGTTGTCGGGTACTTCGCGTCCGTCCATGTGCCGCTGGTGGCGATGATTCTCGGTGGGCTTTTCGTGTTGTCGTTCCTCGTCGGGATCGGGCTCCGCCGCAGGGCAAGGCACTCGGTTCGCTGCAGCGTCTACGGTGCGCTTGGCGGGGTGCTCGACAAGTCCATGGCGGGGTTCTGAGGCGTTGCGACTTCCAGGGGGCCGGTCGTTGTCCTGAGCGTATGGACCGATGCGCGGTGGCCAGGGTCGCTCCCTGTTGGGCTTGCGGCGGCTGTCCTCCTGGCCCGTCAGTGCGGCGACAAGACTCACCGGAATATCAGCCCACGGAGCGGATTTCGAAGCCGAGCCTCTGCAGGTGGTCGACCGTCTTGCCGTTGACGCCCCCGGAGAACTCATCGGGCGTCAGCGGTGCGCGGCCGGGAAGGAAGCCGTGCGCCACGCCGAGAATCGCCTTGGAGTCGTAGTCCCGGCCGTCGTGGACCAGGAGGTACTGGCGTGACCTGCCGAAGCCGTGACGCTCGAGGAAGGCGTCCTGCCCGAGACGGTCGTACTCGCGGATCGCTTGCTCCACGGCGGTGCGGGTGATGTCTGCCAGGGCCATGGGCGCAGCCTATGCCGAACTCCCCTCCTGCGTGGGGAGTTGCCGATTGAGGGCAGCGCGAATCGGTCCGGGTGGCACGCCGGGGGAACGGTCCCGGAACGTGGCCTGCCCGTCAGCTACGCTGCGCCACTGGTCATCCCGCTGGAGCCCGGTGGAATGTGCGGGCGGCCCTCCGGCGGTTCCCGGGCTGAGAGTGGGGCGCTTTCATGGCATGTCGGATCGGTGAGCTGGTCCTCGACTGTCGCGAGCCGGAGGTACTCGCGCGGTTCTGGTGCGAGGTCCTGGACTTCGTCGTCCTCGGGCGTGAGGACGACGGGTCGGTGGAGGTCGGGCCGCGCGAGGGGTTCGGCGGCCCGCAGCCGACGCTGATCCTCAGCCCCAGCGACGAGCCGAAGCGGGGGAAGTCCCGCCTGCACATCGACGTCAACCCCACCGACCGCGAGCAGGACGCCGAGCTCGAACGTCTCCTGGCCCTCGGCGCCCGTCCGGCCGAGATCGGGCAGACGGGTGACGAGTCGTGGCACGTCCTCGCGGATCCGGAGGGCAACGAGTTCTGCCTGCTCAGGGCGCGCATCGACCCGGTCTGACACCCCCGCGTCGGCACTGCTCTGCGGTGGCGACGGCGTGCGGTGACGACATGGCGATTCGTCGACTTCGCAGGAGTCGCCATCAGTCCGGGCGGCAGCCTTTCCAACGGGGGGTCAGGTCGGGACAATAAGGCTCCTATCGGTACCGCTGGATCTTGCCTGGCCCCGTCCCTCGACGTGGCCGTGGGTGAGTCCCGCGCGTGCCCCTGCTGACGCCGGCGTCCTCCGCGGCGTCCTGGTGGAAGGACGAACGGCGTGGCGTACGAGGAGTACGGCGACGGGCCCCACGCGGTGATCGCGCTGCACGGCTGGTTCGGTTCGGCGGCGGCCTGGCGGCCGTTGCGTCCGCACCTGGACGGCTCCCGGTTCCGGTACGTGTTCCCCGACTACCGCGGCTACGGGTCGCGGCTCGAGGAGTCCGGCGACTACAGCCTCAAGGAGGCCGCGGCGGACGTCCTCGGGCTGGCCGACCGCCTCGGGCTGGAGCGGTTCTCGCTGGTCGGTCACTCGATGGGAGGCGCGGTCATGCAGCGGGTGCTGGCTGACGCGCCGCACCGGGTGCGCGCCATGGTCGGCATCTCACCGGTACCGGCCAGTGGGGTGCCGTTCGACGACCAGGGCTGGGCGCTGTTCTCCGGAGCGGCCGAGGAGCGTGCCAACCGGCGCGCCATCATCGACCTGACCACCGGTAACCGCCTCAGCGGGGTATGGCTGGACGCCGTCGTCGCCCAGTCGTGGCGCCACTCCACCCCCGACGCCGTGGCCGGCTATCTCCAGGCCTGGGCGAAGACCGACTTCCACACCGAGATCAAGGGCAGCACGGTCGAGGTGAAGGTGATCGTCGGGGAGCACGATCCCGCCCTGGGCGCCGACGTCATGGAGACCACGTTCCGCCAGTGGTACCCGCGCTGCGAGGTGGAGGTGCTGTCCAACGCCGGGCACTACGCGATCGACGAGACGCCCATCGCCCTCGCCACCTCCGTGGAGGAGTTCCTGGCGCAGCGGTGACCCGTTCGGCGGCAGCGCCGTACGGGGCGCTGCCGTCGGGCCTCGTACGACGCCTCCGGCGGCCGCGGAGGCAGGTCCCATCGGGCGCCGCCGGCGCTGACCCCGGCGCGGCCCCGACCGCGCCCCCCGGCCTCGCTGCGGCCCCGCTGGGGGCATCGTCGTGACGGCCGCGCTGAGCGCGGCCGTCCAGCCGCCTCGCACCCCACCACCCCCACCGATCCCGCACCGCCGAAGAGACCGGGCGGGCAGCGGGTGCCGGGGCCCGCGCATTCGTCGCGTTGAGGGCCAGGTCGCGGCGGCGCGGAAGCCCGATCGGGTGGACACGGCCGGTTTCGCCTGGGAAGATCCACCCTGCGGCCCTCGGCCGCTTTGACGTCCGCCGGCTTCCTGCCGTCCCGCGGGCAGGCCGACGACGCGCCGGTTCGACCGAGGTCCTGGCGCGAAGGTCTCGGCACTCGTCCCGCCGCCCCCGTGAATCCCGCAGCCGGGCCAGGCCCGCTCGCACGCGGCCGGACGTGATGCGCATGGGCGCGCCTGTGCGTCACCCGTGCTTCGTGAGCACTGCGCAGTTGTCGTCCCCGGGCGATCATCCCCGGCTCCGGGCGCTCCAGAGCATTCACCGCTGAGGTGAGCGAGCCGAAGCGCACGATCCTCCCTCGGCCGTGACGCGGCCACGTCACGCCGGATCCACGCACTCCCGGGCCAGGCCCAAGGCCTCGCCGCCGTGTCGCCGGCTGCCGCCCGGTCATCCCCATCATCCCGGTCATCCCGGTCCGATCAACGAGAGGTGTCTTCGCGATGCGTCCCACGCTGTACACCGTCGGCCTGCCCGACTTCCCTGGCCGGTTGAGCACCATGGCGAAGCCTCGCGGCGCCGACTGGCTCGAGGACGAGATGCACGCCCTGCGCCGGGCGGGCGTGGACGTGCTGGTGTGCGCGCTGACGTCCCCCGAGCTCGTGGAGCTGGGCCTCGGCGGGGAGGCGGAGGCCGCCGCGGCCGCCGGGCTGCGGTTCGTCGCCGTGCCCATACCTGACCGCACGGTGCCGGACGCCGACGCCGTCCTGCCGGTGCTGGGCGACCTCGCCCGGCGGCTGCGCGCGGGCGCGCACGTCGCGACCCACTGCCGGTTCGGCATCGGCCGGGCGTCGCTGCTCGCCGCCGCGCTGCTCGTGCTGAACGGGGTGGACCCGGAGATCGCCTGGACCCGCATCGAAGAGGCGCGTGGCCTCGCCGTACCGGACACCTCCGAGCAGCGCAGGTGGGCCGCGAGGCTGAGCGGCGACGCGGACGGTGCCGGACGATTCTCGCCGTGATTGCGGGTACTCGGTGGCCGGAGGATCTCCCAGCGACGTCGCCGGGGAGGAGACGCCGGAAGGGAAAGCCCGCTGTGACCGACGCGGCAAGACTGGACAAGGCCCTCACCGCTCTCGTGGTGGCGAGCCATATCGCCAGGCTCGAGGACCTGCCGGGCATGGTGCGTGAGCACGCCGAGGCCGCGGGGCTGCACGACGTCGTCATCCATGTGTCCGACCTCCAGGAGAAGGTGCTGCGCGAGGTCACCGGCCGGGGACCGGACGCGGGCGCGGGCGGCACGGAGTACTCCATCGCGGGAACGCTGCCCGGGCTCGCCTACCGTCGGGTGGACATGATCGGCGAGCCGGATCCGTCGGGCGACGGCGGGCTGCGCCGGTGGTGGATGCCGGTCGCCGACGGTGTGGAACGGCTGGGAGTGCTCCGCGCGGACACCGCCCTGGACGTCGAGGGTGAAGGTGTGCGGGACGCCCTGTACGCGCTGGCCTCGGTGGTCGCGCTGCTGCTGCTCAGCAAGAGGGCGTTCAGCGACTCCTACGCCCGCCTGATCCGGACCGCGCCGATGAGTGTCTCCGCCGAGATGCAGTGGCACCTCACCCCGCCCTCGGCGTTCGCGGGCGCCGGCACCACGGTCGCCGCGGTGTCGGAGCCCGCCTATGCCGTCGGCGGTGACGTCTTCGACTACGCGGTGGCCGACAGCACGCTCCACCTGGCCGTGTTCGACGCGATGGGACACGACGCCACCGCCGGACTGACCGCGAACATGGCGCTCGGCACCTGCCGCAACGCCCGCCGCCAGGGCGCCGGTCTCGTCGAGACGTCGCAGGCGATCGAGAGCGCCCTGATCGAGCAGTTCGGGCACAGCCGCTACGTCACCGGCATCCTCGCGGAACTCGACCTGCGCACCGGGCGGCTGACCTGGATCAACCGGGGCCACCACCTGCCTGTCCTGTTGCGCGCCGGACGCTGGTCCCAGGAGCTGTACTGTCCGCCGGCCGGGCCGATGGGGGTCGCCCTCGGGCTGCCGGTGACCGTCCGGCAGGAGCAACTGGAGCCTGGTGACCGGCTCGTGTTGTACACGGACGGCATCGTCGAGGCGCGGGACGAGAAGGGCGAGGAGTTCGGTCTCGAGCGCTTCGTGGACTACATCGTGCGGCACAACGCCGACCACTTGCCCGTCCACGAGACGCTGCGGCAACTCGTGCACGCCGTCGTCGACCAGCACGCGGGGCAACTGGTCGACGACGCGACCGTCCTGCTCGCCGAGTGGCTGGACCCGGACCAGGACTGCCTGCTGCCCTGAGCGGGGAGGGAGCGGCGGCCAACCCCTGGACGGGCCGGCCGCGTGGGCCGGCCGTGCGGGCCGCCGCCGGCCCGCGGCGGGGTGCGGCGGATCTGCGTCTCAGAGCAGGACCAGCAGCTTGGTGCCCGGGATCAGCTTGCGGTTGACCGAGGTGGACTGGACGAAGACGGTGTACGCCTCGTTGCTTCCCGGCGTGACGGTGACCTCGCTCTCCGGGAGGCCGAGGAGCTGGCGGGCGGCGGGGCCGGTGAAGACCTTGCCCGTCATCCGGCCGGTCTTCGGGTCCTTCTCCGCGACCGCGATCTTCTTCCGGGGCTGGATCTTCTCGCGCTTGGAGAGCTCGTAGAAGGCGCAGCCCGTCGTGTAGGGGTGGCCCGCGCTGGTGACGAAGTCGCGGATCGCCGACTGCTCGTCCACCGGTATGAGCACGTACTTGCCGGCGTCCAGCGCCTGGAGGCTGCCCTTGACGGCCGTGCTGCTGAGGTCCTGGCCCATCGCGAACAGGTTCCTGGTGCCGCGGACGCCCTGCTCGCGGTCGCGCAGGAACCGGGTGGCCGCCGACTTCACCGCCCCGATCGCCTCCTCGACGCCCTGCGCCGAGTCCGCGTCCCAGATGGAGATGTTGCCGGTCGGGAAGCCGTACTGCTGGGCGGTTCGCTTGGCCAGGGAGTTCGGCACCATGATGGCCGACGTCCAGTTGTCGGGCAGGCCGTTGAGCTTCTCGGCGATCCTGGTCCGCCACTCGTCCAGCAGCGCGCGGCCGTTGGGCAGGTGGTCGTGGCGCGAGCCGGTCTCGTCGGCGCCGGAGGCGTTCTCCTCGCCGTCGGTGACGACGACCTGGAGGAAGCTGTGCTCGCCGTACTCCTCCCAGATGTGCTCGAGGTCGTCGAGCGCCTTCACCGAGGCCTGGATCAGCGCCGTCGCGCCGTTCTCGACGGTGTACAGGCCGCGCATGGACGGCAGATGCTTGACGTCCATGTCCCAGACCAGGTTCTCCACCAGGTGGTCGAAGGCGTAGAGGCTGATGCGGGTCTCGTGGCCGAGGCGGTCGGACTCCTCCGCGAGGCCCTTCACGAACTCGTCGACGACGCGGATGAGTTGCTCGGAGTGCCCCTGCATCGAGCCGGACTTGTCGATGACCAGGGCGACATGGTTCACCAGGTGCTTCTTGAGGCGGGCCTTCACCGTCGTGCTCATCGCGTCGATTCCCTTCGGTTCGTCTCCCCGCGACCGTGACTGTGAACGGACGTACGGGGATACGGCTTCTCGGACGAAGGGCGTGGCCAGCTGCCCTCAGCGAAGCGCCGGGACCGCGAACCCCGGTGCCTGGACGGTGTGTTCCGTCCGGCTGATGTCTCCAACTCTAGGGAGGACCACTGACAACGCGTGAGCACGGCGGTGGGGCCCGACTGCGGGCCTCGAGGGCGAGGTGCGCAGGTCAGTCGCGGGCCGTCGGGCGGCCGAGGTACCAGACCGGACCGTCGTCCTCGACGGTGAGCTCCTTGAAGCCCATGCGGTCGTAGAACGCGCGGGCGCGGGTGTTGGACTTCGACATGCACAGGTGGACGGCCTCGACCCCCGACGCGTGGAGGGCGTCGAGGAAGGTCTCCATCAGCGCGCGCCCGAGGCCGTGTCCCTGGCACGCCGGGAGGATGTCGATGTGCAGGTGAGCGGGATACGGCGGCAGTTCGGGGCGGACCATGCGCTCCGGGTTGTGCAGGAGGCCGGCCATCACCTCGTCCATGCCGGGCTCCCCGTCCCGCGGCCCGGGGGCCGGGTAGGTGTCGGCGGCCGCCGGAAGCCAGTGGTCGCGGAACCAGGCGGCGAAGGCGGGGGTGTCGGCGGTACCGAGGATGTAGCCGACCGCCTCGCCGTTGCCGTCGTCCACGACGAAGGCGAGCTCGGGCTCCCGGTCGACGTAGGGGTACGCGAAGAGGAGGGGGAGGATCTCCGGGTCGGCGTAGTGCGGGGTGGCGTCGCCGCCGTCGTAGGCGGTGAGGACGCATACCTGGCCGACGGCGGAGCGGTCGGAGGGGCGGTAGGGGCGGACGAAGGGCGCGGCAGTCATGGCCCGATCATGACACCGGGTCCCCGGCCGGGGAACGGGCCTTCGCCCACGGGACGGTGAGCGGGGAGACGGAACGGCTCCTGCCCGTCCGGAGGGGGCGCGAGGCGGTCACCAGGGGGCGGGACCCCGTATCGCCCGCCGGGCAGCCACGGCGGGTCCGCCTGACGCGACGGGTGCCGCCGGGCAGGGCGGGGCCGGGCACCGGACGACAGGTCGGGATGCGGGGCGGCCTCCGGCCGCCCGTCGTCGCGGCTGGGACAAGCACCGCACCTGGCTGCGGCCAGGTGCACGGTTCGGCCGCTCGGTCAGTCCTGCGGCCGAAGACGCTGTCGAGCGGCCTCGAGCCGCTGGTCGTAGTCCGGTGCGAACAGCTCAGGGAGCGCCTTGTCCAGCGTTCCGGCGATCCGATGGATCGGAGCCCAGACCGCCGGGTCGTCGACAAGGTGGCTGAGGTCGGTCATCTGGACCCTCTCCAGCCAGTGGACTTCTTCAGCTTCCAGCCCACCCACAAGCTCTGGTTGCTCGGCAACCACCGGCCCGAGGTCGGCACCGGCGGATTCGCCTTCTGGCGACGGATGCGCCTCATCCCGTTCGAGCGGACCGTCTCCGACGACCGGAAGATCGACAACCTTGCCGACATCCTCGTTACCGAGGAAGGCGCGGGCATCCTCGGCTGGCTCATCGACGGCGCCCGCCGCTACGTCAACGGCGACCGCGACCTCACCGGCCCCGAGCGCGTCCGCATCGCGACCACCGCCTACGCCGAGACCGAGGACCATACCAGCCGCTTCTACGACGAGTGCTGCCTCCTCGACGAGAACCTGCGCGCCGAGCAGAGCGGTCTCTACGCCGCCTACCGCGCCTGGTGCCAGAATGAAGGGGCGCCGGCCATGTCGTCACGCGCCTTCGCGGCCCGCACCCGCGAGCTGGTAGGGCTCAGCAGCCCGAAGCAGATGATGACGTCCAACCAGCGCAAGTACTACCCGGGCATCGGACTGCTCGCTGACCAGGAAGGTGAGGGAACGGCATGAGCTCCCTGATCACCGAAGAGGAGATCAGCCACGAGACCGAGCTCGTGTGGCTGGAGGACGTCGAGCCCCTCGACTACGTTCGCCAGAGTCTCGACCGTCTCCCCACGCGCAAGGGCAAGCCGGCCTATCACCGCGACGGCCGCATGGTGGGCTATGCCCTCCTGAGCCCCGACGCGAAACCGTCCCGCTCCTCCGGAACGTTCCGCCGCCGTGTCTTCTGGCTCCTCCCGCACGACCGGGACACCGACCCCACCGGCCTCTACGCCAAGGGCGCCCCCGCCGAGGCCGTCGACCCCCGCACCCTCGCCGCGGGCGTCAAGGGCTACAAGACGGAACGTTCCGAGGGAGGCCCGCCTTCGAGCGCGATGCGGGAGCTGGGCATAACGCTGCCGCTCTAGGGCTCGCCGCGGCGGAGCCGAAGGTCGCGCTGGCCCCCAGTTCCTTGGCAGGACTGGACGATGCCCTGTCCTGCCCGGACGTACCGTCCCCATTGGTCGGGGTGGTCAGTGCAGCCGGTCGAGTGCGGCAACTGCCTGGCGCTATGCGAAGGTCCTGGACGTTTCGCCCCGTGGGCACCCGGCCTGCACAAGGCCCTAACCGGACTGAACGATGACGAAATCTCCTTCGCCCAGGCCGACGAGGGCCTCGTGCAGGCCGGGCGCCCAGGCGGCCAGGACCTCGACGGTCTCGTCCACGTACC
>NZ_JBEOVU010000058.1:0-22597 GCF_040295685.1 Streptomyces sp. NPDC002734 | reverse complement strand
GGAGGGACCCCCACGCGGCGTTGTCGTCGGTCGACGACGCTCCGCGTCGCCTCCCTCCTCCGCCTTGCAGCCGCACGCACCAGACCCCGCTCAGGGCAGCTGACAAGCGAACCGGCAGCAAGAACGGCATGATCCGCCGGACAGGCCCTAGGAGGCGGAGAACAGCTCCTTGACCCAGGCGAGCTGGGCGCGCCGGTGGTGACCGCCGCCGCCCTCGTGGCCGTTGAACTCGTAGACCCTCAGGTCCTTCGGACCGCCGTAGCGGTGGTAGGCCGCGAAGCAGGTGGAGGGCGGGCAGACGGCGTCCATCATGGCGACGGAGAAGAACGCGGGGGCGGTGGCGCGGGAGGCCAGCACCGCGGCGTCGACGTAGGACAGGGAGGTGAGGACGGTGCCGGCGCGGTCGCGGTGCAGGCTCAGGTACTCCGCGATCTCGGTGTACGGGGGTTGCCCGGCGATCATTGCCCCGCGCCGGATGTCGCACAGGAAGGGGACGTCGGGCATGACGCCGGCCAGGCCGGGGACGAGCGCCGCCACGGCGAGCGAGATGCCGCCGCCCTGGCTGTGCCCGGTGACCACGATCCGGTCCGGGTCCACCGCCGGGTGTTCGCGGGCCGCCTCGACGAACCGCACGGCGTCCGTGAACAGCCGCCGGTAGTAGAGGTCGTGGGGGTCCTCCACGCCGCGGGTGAGGAACCCGGGGACCTCGCCGTTGAGGGTGGCCGTGTCAGGGGTGTCGCCCTGGGCCGTGGACCAGCCCTGGCCGCGGGTGTCCATGACGAGGTGCGCGTAGCCGGCGTTGGCCCACAGCACCTGCTCGTGCGCCAGGCCCCGCCCCCGGCCGTAGCCGAGGAACTCCACGACGCAGCCGAGCGGGAGGCCGGCGCCGGTGGGCAGGTGCAGCCATCCCCGGACGGTCTCGCCGGCGAAGCCGGGCACGGCGACGTCGAAGGTGGTCACCTGGGTGAGGCCGGTGTCCACGGGCGTCCAGCGGGGTGTTCCGCCGGCCGCCCGGGCCTCCCGCAGGGTCAGGTCCCAGAACGCGTCGAGGTCGGCGGGTTCGTCGAGTTCGGGCCGGAGCACGAGGCACTCGGCGAGGGTGAGGTCCGTCAGTGGCATGGGAGGCCGCCCCGGTCGGTGCAGTCGGTGATTCAGTACAGCAGACGTCTGATGTCTGCTGTTGCAGGACCTTAGAGATCCACAACGCGGCCGTCAAGAGCGAGGGCCGCAGCCGCCATGGGCAGGGTGAGGACGAAGTGCCGCTCCGCCGTCCCCACTTGGACGACGGTGGGGCCGGCCCGTGCCCCGGGCCGTCCCCACCGGAGGAAACGCCCGGTCAGCGGCGGGCGCGGGCCTCGGCGATGCGCTGCCGGACCGGCGCGTAGTGCTCGGTCAGCGCGGCCGCGAACTCCACCGGGTCCCGGTCCCGGACGGCTTCCACTATGCGCTTATGGTGGGCAATGGTGGCCACTTCGTGCTCATGGGTGAAGACGTCCAGATGTGGCGCGACGATGACGTACACGTCCCAGAACGCCGTGGACAGCTGCCCGATGAGGTCGTTGCCGAGGGGGGCGAGGAGCAGGGTGTGGAAAGCGCGGTCCGCCACGACGAAGCCCTGCCCCTCCCCCGCTCCGGCCCGGCGCATCTCGTCGACGTGGCCTTCCAGCCGGTCGATCTGCTCGTCGCTGAGCGACCCCACGAGCCGTTCCGCCATGCCGCGTTCGAACAGCTCGCGGACCTCGACGAGGTCGGACAGCACCTGGAAGTCGTCGTCGGGGCTGAGCAGGCCGCGGAAGGTCAGACTCTCGACCAGCGCGGAGAGGCTCAGTCTGCCCACATACGTGCCGTGACCGTGCCGCACCTCGACGATGTCCAGCGCGGTCAGGATCCTGATGGCCTCCCGCACGCTGGACCGGCTGGCGCCCAGCGCCTCGCACAGGGCCGGCTCGGTCGGCAGCGGATCCCCCGGGCGCAGCTGGTTGCGCAGGATGTAGGCCTTGATGCCGTCCACGACCTCCTGTCGCAACGGCTGACGCGCCGGTCTCGGCTCCGGCTCCACGCGTCGGACAGCTCCTTGTCCCACCGCCACCTCTTGACCCCTCTCCTCTGTCGGGCTACGTTCCCACGCTATCAAGGGTCGGACATCAGACGTCTGATGCATTCACCGGAGACGTCGTCCGCAACCCCGATCCTTCCTGATTCGCCCGTCATGTCTCCCGCCTGGAGGAACCCTTGTCCCCGCGCAGCACTGCCGGCGTCGACCGCCGCGCCTTCCTCAGACTCACCGGCGCCATCGGCGCGGCGACCGCGATCACGGCCGGCCTGTCCGCCTGCGGGGGCCCGGGCAGCACCGCCGAAGGCTCCTCCGCCTCCGGCAAGGGCGCCGACACCCTGGAGGCGGGCCTGTCCTACCCGCTCTCCACCGGCTTCGACCCGATGATCACCTCGGGCGCGACCCCGTACGCCGCGAACATGCACATCTTCGAGGGCCTGGTGGACCTCGACCCGGCCACGCTGGTGGCCCGGCCGACGCTGGCCACCGAGATGCCCAAGAAGATCAACGCGACCACCTACCGCGCCACCCTGCGCGAGGGCGCGACCTTCCACGACGACTCCCCCGTCACCGCGGAGGACGTGGTCTTCAGCTTCGAACGGGTCCTGGACCCCAAGAACGCCTCGCTGATGGCCCAGTTCGTGCCGTTCATCGACCGGGTGGTGGCGGTCGACGCGTCCACGGTCGAGTTCAAGCTGAAGCACCCCTTCGCGCTCTTCCCCTCGCGCATATCGGTGGTGCGCATCGTCCCCAAGAAGATCGCCGGCGCCGACGCCAAGGCCTTCGACGCCGAGCCGGTCGGCTCGGGCCCCTTCCGCTTCGTCTCGGCGGTCCGCGAGGACAAGATCGTGATGGAGGCGTACGACAAGTACAACGGCCCCCACCCGGCCAAGGTCCGCAAGATGACCTGGCACCTGATGTCCGACCCGTCCGCCCGGGTCAGCGCGCTCCGCTCGGGCCGCGTCCAGGCCATCGAGGACGTTCCCTACATCGACCTCAAGGGCTTCACCGGCGACGACACGGTGAAGTCCGTCCAGTCCTTCGGGCTGCTCTTCCTGATGTTCAACTGCAAGGACGAGCGCTTCGCCGACAAGCGGGTGCGCCAGGCGCTGCACTACGCGCTGGACACCGAGAAGGTCATCTCCACCGCGCTGCTGGGCCACGCCGAGTCCGCCACCGGCTACGTGCCGGACACCCACCCGGACTACCACGAGGCGGCCACCGTCTACGGCCACGACCCGGCGAAGGCGAAGAAGCTGCTGGAGGAGGCGGGCGTGAAGAACCTGTCCTTCACCCTGCTGGTCACCGACACCGGCTGGGTCAAGGACATCGCCCCCCTGATCAAGGAGAGCTGGGCGGCGGCGGGCATCGAGGTGAAGCTCGACATCGCCCAGTCCCCCGCCCAGTACGCCAAGGTCGACAAGGGCGACTTCGAGGTGCTGGCCGCGCCGGGCGACCCGTCGGTCTTCGGCAACGACGCCGACCTGCTGCTGCGCTGGTTCTACTACGGCTTCTGGCCGGAGAACCGTTACGGCTGGACCGGCTCGGCCGCCTACAAGAAGGTCAAGTCGCTGCTCGACGAGGCCGCCCGGGAGGCCGACGGGGCCCGGCGCAAGGAGCTGTGGGGCGAGGTCACCGACCTGGTCGCCGACGAGGCGGCCCTGTACCCGGTCCTCCACCGCAAGCTGCCCACCGCCTGGCGCAAGGGCGCCCTCACCGGCTTCGAGCCGCTGCCCACCACCGGTCTGTCCTTCGTCGACGTCGGTCGCGCCTGACCTCGTCCGCCCGGACGCCTGGCCGCCGCCGTCCCGCCGGACGGCGGCGGCCGTCGCCCCGATCTCTAGGAACCTCACGATGGTTGCTTTTCTCCGGCTCGCGCTGCGCCGCGTCGCGATGATGCCGGTGATGGTCCTCGGCATCGCGCTGCTGGTCTTCGTGGTCCTGCAGTTCTCGCCGGCCGACCCGGCGTACAACGCGCTCGGCGACTCCGCGAGCCCCGAGGCCCGCGCCGCGTTCGCCGCGGAGCACGGCCTCGACGACCCGCTGCCGGTGCGGTACTTCGCCTTCCTGGGCGATCTGGTGCGCGGGGACCTCGGTGTCACCGTGCCGCCCAGCCAGCCGGTCGCCGACCGGATCGCCACCGCGTTCCCGCTCACGCTTCAGCTGACGCTGCTGGGTCTCGCGCTGGCCGTCGTGCTGGCCCTGGTCCTGGGCGTGGTCAGCGCCGTGTACCGGGACCGCTGGCCCGACCAGGTCTTCCGGGTGCTGTCGATGGTCGGCATCGCCCTGCCCTCGTTCTGGCTGGGCGTGCTGCTCATCCAGCAGTTCGCACTGAACACGCCGCTCTTCCCGACCGGCGGCTACGTCAACCCGGCCGACTCCTTCGGCGGCTGGCTGCGCGGCATGACCCTGCCCGCCGTGGCCCTCGCCCTGCCGGTCGCCGCCTCGCTGGCCCGCCTGGTGCGCACCGCGATGGTCTCCGAGCTCGACCGGGACTACGTGCGCACCGCCCGGGGCAGCGGGCTGCCGCCGTTCCTGATCATCCGGTCGGTGCTGCGCAACTCGCTGATCACGCCGCTGACGGTGCTCGGCGTCAAGGTCGGCTACATGCTCAGCGGCGCCGTGGTCATCGAGGCGATCTTCGACCTGCCCGGCATGGGCAAGCTGATCCTCGAGGGCGTCACCGGAGGCGACGTCGCACTCGTCCAGGGCACCGTGCTGACCATCGCGGTCGCCTTCCTCGTGGTCAACGTCGTCGTCGACCTGCTCTACCTGCTCGTCAACCCGCGTATCAGGACGGTGTGATGTTCGCCCCCCGATCCCTCGCCGAGCGGCTGTCACCCGGCACCCGCCTGCGCCGCCTGCCGGCGCCTTCACGGATCGCCCTGGTGATCCTCGTCGTGGTCGCGCTGGGCGCGGTGTTCGCGCCGCTGCTCACCCAGGACCCGCTCGCCACCGGCGCTCCCGCGCAGCCGCCGGGCGCCGAGCACTGGTTCGGCACCGACCGGGCCGGCCGTGACGTCTTCGCCCGCGTGGTGCACGGCGCGCGCTACTCCCTGGTGATCGGCCTCGGCGCGACCCTGCTGGCCCTGGTCGCCGGTTCCTGCCTGGGCGCCCTGGCCGCCACCTCGCGCAAGTTCGCCGACGAGGCGGTGATGCGTTCGCTGGACGTCGTCATGTCGTTCCCGCCGATCGCCCTGGCCGCCGTCCTGGTGGCCGTCTTCGGGCCCAGCGTCCCGGTCATCATCTTCACCATCGCGTTCGTCTACTCGCCCTCGCTGGCCCGCGTGGTGAGGGCCAACGTGCTGGAGCAGTACGGCGAGGACTACGTCGCCGCCGAGCAGGTGATCGGCGCCCGGCGCGGCTACATCGTGGCCCGGCACGTCGCCGTCAACTGCGCGGCGCCGGTGCTGGTGTTCGCGACCGTCATGGTGGCCGACTCGATCATCTTCGAGGCCAGCCTGTCGTTCATCGGCGCCGGCGTGCAGGACCCCGATCCGAGCTGGGGCAGCGTGCTGGCCTACGGCCGGCAGATCCTGCTGTCCGGCGGCTGGTGGGCGACCCTCTTCCCCGGCCTGTGCCTGCTGGTCACCGTGCTCGCCCTGAACGTCCTCTCCGAGGGCATGACGGACGCCGCCGCCTCCCCGGACAAGGCCCGTGCGGGCGGGGCGGGTCCCGACAAGGACCTGGTCGCCGCCCCCGTCGCCGAGGGCCCCGAGGTCGGCGCCGCGCTCACCGAGCTCGCGGTCCGGCTCGAGGCCACCGAGCCGGCCGTCCCGCCGCTGCCCGAGGACGCACCCGAGCTGCTGGTCGTCCGTGACCTGACGATCCGTTTCCCCGACCGTTACGGCGACACCCGGGTCGTCGACGGCATCTCCTTCACCGTCCGTGAGGGCGAGACCCTCGGCCTGGTCGGCGAGTCCGGTTGCGGGAAGTCCGTGACCAGCCTGGCGGTCATGGGCCTGCTGGCCCGCAACGCCGAGGCCGAGGGCGAGATCCTCTACCGGGGCCGGGACCTGCTGAAGCTGCCGCCCAAGGAGCGCCGCGCGCTGATGGGTCCGGAGATCGCCATGGTCTACCAGGACGCCATGTCCTCGCTCAACCCGTCGGTGCTGATCGGCACCCAGCTCAAGCGGCTCACCTCCCGCGGCGGCACCAGGACGCCCGCCGAGCTGCTCGAGCTGGTCGGCCTCTCCCCCGAGCGCACCCTGCGCAGCTACCCCCACGAGCTCTCCGGCGGCCAGCGCCAGCGCGTGCTCATCGCCATGGCCCTCTCCCGCAGCCCCCGGCTGCTCATCGCCGACGAGCCGACGACCGCGCTGGACGTGACCGTGCAGGCGCAGGTCGTCGAGCTGCTGATCGAGCTGCGCGACGAGCTCGGCTTCGCGATGGTCCTGGTCTCGCACGACCTCGCCCTGGTCGGCGACCTGGCCCACCGGGTCGCGGTGATGTACGCGGGGCAGGTCGCCGAGGCCGGCGACACCCGCGCCCTGCTCACCGACCCCGCCCACCACTACAGCCGCGGCCTGCTCGGCTCCGTCGTCTCCCTGGAGGCCGGAACGGAGCGGCTGCACCAGATCCGCGGTGTCGTGCCCGCGCCGCGGGCGTTCGGCGACGGCTGCCGGTTCGCGTCCCGCTGCGCCGCCGCCACCGAGCTGTGCGCCACCGCCCCGCCGCCCGCCGCCGACCGGGGCGACGCCGGGGACCACCGGTTCGCCTGCCATCACCCGGCGCCCGCGCGGCGGCCGGCGAAGCCGCTGGAGAGCGCCCGATGACCGCCCCGAAGGACACCGCCATGGACCCTCTCATCCGGCTCGACCACGTCCACGTCCGGCACAAGGCACGCAGCGGCGGGCTCTTCCGCCGGGACGCCGTGCACGCCCTGACCGACGCCACCCTGGAGGTGCGGCGCGGCGAGATCCTCGGCCTGGTCGGTGAGTCGGGCTGCGGCAAGTCCACGCTGGCCCGTGTGGTGACCGGCCTGCAGCGCCCGACCGAGGGCCGGGTGTACTTCCGCGGCGAGGACCTGTGGGGCATGACGGCCGCCGATCGACGTGAGCGGTTCGGCCAGGCCGTCGGCGTCGTCTTCCAGGACCCCTCCACCGCGCTGAACCCCCGGTTGTCGGTGCGGCAGATCCTGCGCGACCCGCTGGACGTGCACCGCCGGGGCACCCGCGCCGAGCGGGAGGACCGCGTCGAGGAACTCCTCGACCTGGTCGGCCTGCCCGGCCACACGCTGGAGGCGCTGCCCGGACAGCTCTCCGGCGGCCAGCGCCAGCGGGTCGCCATCGCCCGGGCCCTCGCCCTGGAGCCGGAGTTGATCGTCGCCGACGAGCCGACCAGCGCCCTGGACGTGTCGGTGCGCGCCCAGGTCCTGAACCTGCTGGTGGACCTGCGGGCCCGCCTCGGCCTCGGCATGGTGTTCATCTCGCACGACGTGCAGACGGTGCGGTACCTGGCCGACCGCATCGCGGTGCTGTACCTGGGGCGGGTCGTCGAGGAGGGCGGAGCCGCGCAGGTCACCGGCGCCCCGCGCCACCCCTACACCGAGGCCCTGCTGTCCGCCACGCCCAGCCTGCTGGAGCGCCCCGAACGCATCGTGCTGCACGGCCCGGTCCCCTCGGCCACCAACCCGCCCTCCGGCTGCCCGTTCCGCACCCGCTGCTGGAAGGCGGACGACGCCTGCGCCACGGCCTTCCCGGCGGCCACCGACGGGGCGGGCGGCCACCGCTGGCACTGCGTCCACCCCCAGCAGGGCGACGGCGCCGCGGCGGAGGCCCCGCCGGCGGGGGACGCGGCCGTCGCCGCCGCGGGCTGACACCGCCCGGCGGGGGCGGTCCCGACGGGCCTCCACCTGGTGGGACCGGGCCCCCGGGCCCGGACCGCCGGGCCCGGGGGCCCGCCGAGCCGGGCGGCGGCGCCCGTCCCCCGCCGACCCGTCCGTCCCGCGCGCCGACCAGGGCGGTCGGCTCCCGCCCGGGCGGGCGGTTCGTCCGACGCCGCACCCACCCGCCGGGCGAGTCGCTGACGCGGCACCCGGCCGCGGCCCCAGCGGGGCCCCACGTACGTTCCCGGTCCGGCGGACCCCCGGACCCCCTCACCGATCGGCAGGACCCCATGGAAGTCGTCATCGTTCCGGACGCGGAGACCGGCGGCCGCTTCGTCGCCGAGGGCATCGCCCGCCTGGTCGAGCTCAAGCCCGACGCGCTGCTCGGCGTCGCCACCGGCTCCACCCCGCTCCCCGTCTACCGGGCGCTCGCCGCCCTGACCCGCGAGGGCGGGGCGGACCTCTCGCGGGTGCGGATCGCCCAGCTCGACGAGTACGTCGGCCTGCCCGCCGGGCACCCGCAGTCGTACCGGTCCGTCCTGGAACGGGAGGTTCTGGAGCCGCTGGGCCTGGGCGCGGAGGCGTTCCTCGGGCCGGACAGCACCGCGGCCGACCTGCCGGCGGCCTGCCGGGCCTACGAGCACGCCCTCGCGGCGGCCGGCGGGGTGGACCTGCAACTGCTGGGCATCGGCGGCGACGGCCACATCGGCTTCAACGAGCCCTGCTCGTCGCTCGCCTCCCGCACCCGCATCAAGACGCTCACCGAGCGGACCCGCGGCGACAACGCGCGGTTCTTCGGCGGGGACGTCGGGCAGGTGCCGCGCCACGTCATCACCCAGGGCGTCGGCACGATCCTGGAGGCCCGTCACGTGGTGCTCCTGGCGACCGGCCCGGGCAAGGCCGAGGCCCTGGCCGCGGCGGTCGAGGGACCGCTCGCCGCCCGCTGCCCCGCTTCGGCGCTCCAACTGCACCCGCACGTCACGGTGGTGGCGGACGAGGCGGCGGCCTCCCGGCTGGAGCTGGCGGACTACTTCCGTCACGTCCTCGCCGGAAAGCCCGCCTGGCAGGCGCTCCGGCCCTTCGGTCCGTCCGACGCCCCGCATGCTCCTCGGGTCGCGACCGGGTGACGGTCACCGCCGATCGGGCACCCGGTCCAGGTCGAGCATCATGTCCAGCGACAGGGACCCGTCCGCCTCCGCGAAGGCGCCCACCGTCCGGAAGCCGTTCTTCTCGTAGTAGCGGATGGCGCGCGGGTTGTCGGCGCGGACGCCGCCCCACAGGATGATCCTCGTCCTCCCGAGGCGTCGGGCGACCTCCTCGACGAGCGGGAGGACGAGTGTCCCCAGACCCCGGTCCTGGAAGTCGTCGGCCAGCGTGAGGCCGAAGCGGCAGTCGGTCGTCCCGGTGAGGCGGACGCCCGCCTCCCGGTACCGCGCGACGTCCGCCGGCGTCAGCGCGAGGCTGAACTCGGGAAGGCCGACGATCCTGCCGGACGCGGCGTCCTCGAGGACCAGCCTGAGCTTGTCGTAGCGCGCGATCGCGTCGCACAACTCCCGGGCCGTGGCGAGGTCGTAGCCGTCGAATGTGCTGAACCGCCTCGACGCGGAGGACAGGGCCGCCAGGAACCCGGCCAGGTTCTCCGCGTCGCCGTGCGTGAGGGGACGAAGAACGAACTCCGTACCGTCACGGGCCCGCACGCGGCAGGTCAGGCACAGCGGGTCCGCGGCGATGCCCGTCAGGGTGAGCACCTCGGCGGCCTCCCTGCCCGCGTCGCGCATTACACGAGGTCCTTGCGCATCATGGTGCACATCGTCTCGTGACGGCGCAGTGTCCCGTCGGGAGCCTGCTCGTCCCACGCGTCCGGCAGACGGTCGTAGGCACGGTAGCCCAGCCTCTCGTAGAGGGCGCGAGCACGATCGTTGCCGTCCTCCACGCCCAGCTCCGCCCGGCGCAGCCCTCGGTCCCTGATGCGCTGTTCCGCGGCCTGGACGAGGACCGTGCCCACGCCGCAGGACTGAAGGGCGGGGTGGACGGCGAGCTGCCACAGCGTGCCCACGCCGTCCTTGGCCCGGTAGTCGACACCGCCCTTGGCGATCGGAACGTCCGCGCGGGCGCAGACCGCCAGGTAGTCCACCTCGCCGAGCCGCCTGCGCTTCAACTGCTCGCCCACCACAGCGAGATGCCGTGCGGTGCCCGCCCAGCCGCACGCCGCCAGATCCGCCTGCTCCAGGTCACGGACGGTCAGCTCCAAGGCAAGAGTGATCACGTGGTCCACCTCCGACGGCCAGCATCCTCCCCCGCCTCGAAGCGGTGCAACGCCAATTCCCGCACGGCGCCACCCCTCTCCCTCCGGACTGCTCCGCTGGAAGGATGGGCATGACACGCGGAGGAAGGCGGGGGCGGCATCCATGGGAGAAAGACCGGAGGGCGGTATCGCGGACGGGGCCGTCGTGGTGCGGGCGGGCCTCGTGCTGCTCGTCGGCCCGCCGGCCTCGGGCAAGAGCACCTTCGTGCAGGCCCTGATCGCGGGTGGGCGCGTCGATGAGGACGCCGTGGTGTCCAGCGACGAGATCCGCGCGGAACTGTTCGGCACGTCGTCCGCCGAAGCGCACACCGACGCGGCGGACGCGCGGATCTTCGGCGAACGCGACCGGCGGATCGCCACCCGGCTCGCCGGGGGACGAACAGCGGTCGCCGAGTCCACGAACGTCACCCCGCGGGCGCGCGCCCGCCTCATCGCCATCGCCAGGCGTTTCGACGCCCCGGTGACCGTGCTGCGCTTCGCCCCCGCCCTCGACGTCCTCCTCGAACAGCATGCGGGGCGAGGCCGTACCGACGTCACCACCGCCGACGTCCACGCCGCCGCGGCGGTCATGGCCCGGCACGCGGGGACCGACCAGCTACGCTCCGAAGGTGCACACGCCGTTCACGACGTCCCCGGGCGCCGTCAAGGGGCCACTCCCGCCGAAGCCGCGGCGCGCTTCTGCTTCACCTGACGTGACGGCCCGCCGGGTGCGCCCATGAGCGGGACCACGCCGCCGGAGGAGGCCGCGCACGGCGGCCGTGCCGAGGTGCTGGAGGAGCGGCTCAAGGAACGCATCTACGCCTCGCTCACCCTGCTGGCCGTACTGGTGGGGCTCGCGCAGGGCGGACACCCCACCCACGTGGGCACCCTGGTCTCCGTCGTGGTGACCGCGCTGGGCCTGTGGCTGGCGACGCTGGTCGCGGATCTGCAGGCCCATCCGGTCGCCCGCCGTCGTTGGCCGACCCCGTGGGAGATCAAGCGCGTCCTGTTCACCAGCAGCCCGCTGCTGACCTGCGCCGTCGGTCCCATGCTGATGATCGGCCTGTCCGCGGCCGGCCTGCTCGGACTGACCACGGCCCTGTGGGTGTCGGTGGGCAGCGAGGTCGCGGCGCTGGCCCTGTGGGGGTTCGCGGGAGGCCGCAGGGTCGGGGCGGGGCCGTGGCGCGCCACGGTGACGGCCGTCCTGAACACCGTGATCGGCCTGGCGGTGGTCTTCGTCAAGCTGCTCGCAGGACACTGACGCCCCCGGGCCGCGGGGCCGGGGGCGTCGGCGGGGCGTCCAGGGACGGCCGTCCGCGGGACCGTGACTACTCGATGACGAGGTCCACCGGGATGTTGCCGCGGGTGGCGTTGGAGTAGGGGCAGACCTGGTGGGCCTGCTCGACGAGCTTGCGGCCGGTCTCCTCGTCCACCGACTCCGGCAGCTCGATGCGCAGCGTGACGGCCAGGGCGAAGCCGACGCCCTCCTTGCCGATCGACACCTCGCCGGTGACCGCGGCGTCCGAGACGTCGATCTTGGCCTGCCGGCCGACCGCGCCCAGCGCGCTGGCGAAGCAGGCGGCGTATCCGGCCGCGAAGAGCTGCTCGGGGTTGGTCCCCTCACCGTTGCCGCCCAGCTCGCGCGGCGGCGCCAGCTGGACGTCCAGCTTTCCGTCGGAGGCGACCGCCCGGCCGTCCCGGCCGTGCGTGGCGGTGGCGACAGCGGTGTAGAGCGCGTCCATGTGCATGCCTTCCCCAGGTGTTCCCACGGTCGGACGACCGCGGCACGACCAAGTGAAGCACACAATTAAGTTGTGCACAATCAAAGTGCGCGCGGCTCGTTCTTGGCTAGGCTTGTCCCCATGAGCCACCAGGAGCCCCGCCCCGCCGACGCCGGCCTCGGCGACGCCGCCCTCGAGGACGACTTCCTCGTCCTGGACCGCCAGATCTGCTTCTCGCTGAACGCGGCCTCCCGGGCCTTCAACGGCGTCTACCGCGTCGTGCTCAAGGAGCTCGGCCTCACCTATCCCCAGTACCTCGTGATGCTGGTGCTGTGGGAGCACGGCACGACGCCGGTGAAGGGTCTGGGCGAGCGTCTGCGGCTCGACTCCGGAACGCTGTCCCCCCTGCTCAAGCGGCTGGAGGCGGCGGGGCTGGTGCGCCGCGAGCGCTCGGCCGAGGACGAACGGTCGGTCCAGGTCCACCTGACCGCCGACGGCGAGGCCCTGCGGGAGCGGGCCCGCCGGGTCCCGCCCCGTATCGCCGCGGCCACCGGCCTCGACCACGCCGACGCCCTCGCCCTGCGCGCGCTGCTCGACCGGCTGACCGACGCACTCGACGGCTTCACCCGGGGAGAGACCACGGCGGATGCCTCCCCGGCGGAGACGGCCCGGTAGCGCTCCGCCACACCGCCTCCACCTCGACGGGTGCGGTCAGCCGGTCAGCACCTGGCCACCGGAGCCACGGCGAGCACGCTTCCCATGGGGACGGCTCTGATCCTCCGGTCCCCCGAGGCGCCGGTGATCAGCCGGAGGGTCTTTCCTTCGGACGCCGCGAGCCGTCCGCACAGCGCGCCGCCGGAGGTCGTCACCTGGACGCTCGCACCGGAGGCCGGATCCGGGCCCGGATCCTCGTACGTCGTCCAGGCCACCCCGACGGACGACGCCACGAGCAGCACACCGGCGACGAAGCAGCCGACGGCTCGGGTCAGGGCCCGCTGGGAGTTCTTCGTCTCCTGTTCGGTCCACTCCTCCAGATCCGCGCCGTTGGTCACGATGTCCTCGGCGCGGCGCCCGTGGCTGGCGCGTACGGCGAGCAGGGTTCCCGCCACGAGGAGCAGGAAGCCGGTGGCGATGAGAAAGCTCGCCAGGGTCACCGCCCAGGACGGCAGGCCGGTGAACGTCTCGCGCCCTTTGAGGACCAGAACCGCCGTGAGCAGTCCGGTCAGCCCGGTGAGGCCGTTGCGCCAGCCCTCCGCCTGTTTGCGCACGATGTCCAGCTGTTGGAAGGGGAGCTCGTCGGCGAGGTTCTGCCACCTGCTTTCCGGACGCTGGGTCACGGCCTGTCCACCTGCCAGTGGGCGCCGCAACCGACTTCCTTCTCGACGTCGGGACGCCCGGCGTGGCGGACACCGCACTCGCACAGCACCCTGATCGGCTTCGCGGAGCCGCCGGACGGCCCGGCGCCCTTCGTCGATCCGGGGGTCGCCGCAGGGTAGGTCCTGGAGAAGCCGCCCATGCACCGCGGACACGAGCCGGAGAAGACCAGGCCGCCCTTCCCGTCCGTGGTCAAGGGCATCTGCTGCGGCCCCATGGGCGCGTTCTCCCAGCCGAGGCGCTTGCGGTGCCGCGGTGCGGTCATCCTGTCTCCTTCATCCCTACGGGTGCGCCTGGGAACTCCAGGCCGAACATGGGTGCGTACAGTCGCAGCCGTTCCCGGACCCACTCCGTGTCGTCGGGACGGCCGATGGCCCGGGCGCACCAGGCGATGCGCGCCTCGCCGACCACGCCCTCGAACGCCGGCGCCTGTCCGTCTCCGGCGAAGCTGAGAATGATGGCGTCCTCCCAGGAGGGCACACCCAGGCCGTCGTCCGGTTCGGTGAAGCACAGGGTCATGCCGAACGGGCGGTACGCGGCCAGCATCCGGTGGACGGACCGGGGAGTGCGGCCGAGGCGCAGCGCGGCGCGGACGATTGTGAGCGGGTCGACGTCCGTGGGTGCGGAGGGCAGGCTGCCGTCCCCGTCCCGGGAGAGGAGCCACAGGTCGTCCTCGGTGGGCCTGTGGTCCAGCGCCTTCCCTGTGACACCGTCGAGTTCCGGGAGGTCGACGCCGAGTTCCCCGAACGGCCGCAGGACGTTCACGGTCTCGTACAGGGTCAGGTCCTCGAGGTAGGCGAGTCGCGCGACGGACAGCGGTGTCACCTCCTGCCAGTCCGCCTCCACGAAGACGCTGCCGAGGTCCGCGGCACCATTGAGCGCGCTCCACAGGGCCGGGGTGACGCGGACCCGGGCCAGCGCCTCCGACGGCTGGACGGTCAGCGGCACCGCCCAGCGCGCCGAGACCTGAGCGGCGCGTTCGAGCGCCTCCCCGACCGTCAGTCTGTGCCGGGCGGCGAACCAGAGGAGCTTGCCCGCGTCGATGTCCCAGCTGTCCACGAAGGCGAGTCGGTCCTGATCACGGGTGTGCAGTTCCCCCGTGACGAGGGTCAGCGCGTCCGGGTCGACATCGCCGTCCTGAACGTCTCGAAGGGCCGCCGGAGCGACGGGGCAGTGCACGCCCAGCTCGCCCAGAACCTCGAGCCCCTTGCGGACTTGTTCCTTGGGCAGTCGCCTGACTTTGTGCAGTGCCTCCGCGCTGAGGTACTCGCTCCCTGCAGGAAGCTCCGGCCCACCATAGGTGGACGGGAGGCCGGCCAGCCATTCGGGAGGACGGACACCGACGCCGCTGATCACCGGAACGCCCGTCAGCTCCAGGGGTCCCTGGAGCTGGGCCACCACATCGAGGACGTCCCCCATGGGCACATGGGCGCCGGCCGCCGCACGGGCGATGTCGAAGCCGCTCACCTTGCCGTCCTCCAGGAACCCTGGGAATTCCATGAGCCGCTCGGCCAAGGCTCTGGAGGCGGGGGTGAGCGCCTCCCTCACGTCGAGGTAGCCCAGCAGTCTCCGCAGGTGAGCCGGAATGCCGAGACCTGCGTAACGCTCGGCCCAGTCACGCAGCGCCTTGGGGCCCTGCAGGGCTTCCCGTCGCGAGACCACCAGGTTGTTCCAGTTGGCGTCGTTGGCGCGGGGCGTGCTGCCGACGAGGCGCTCCGGCAGCGCGGGAAGGGGTCCGAAGCAGCTCTCCGGGAAGTCGCCGAGTTCTGCCCAGAGCTCCCCCAGAGGGATCCTGCACTTGGCCGCCACCCCCACGAGGACGTGCCACGGCCAGGAACGGTGACGCTTCCGGGAGAGAAGTTGCCCCCTGAGCTCCTGTGTCGCGAGGATGCGCGCCAGGTCCGCGCTCATCGGAAGACCTGGCGGGACGACCAGGTCGTAGTCGCGTCCGAGCACGGTGCGCCGCCACCCCAGGACGGCCCGCTCCGTGTCCTCCACGGGGAGCCAGACGACGTCCGCTCCTCTCGCTGTCATCCGGAAACTCGCTGTCATGGCGAAATCCGGACGCACCGAGAGGAGGAACCAGTCGGCGGCGCTGGTCTCCGCGGCGAGCAGCCGGACCTGCGCTGCTGCACGTGGACTGAGCGCTGCCCTGAGATCGGCGTACAGACCGCCCTGGTTCGCGGCCATCATGTCGAGGGTGGTCGTGATCCACGGACGTCTGGCCTGGTCGCTGGACTCCTGCCCGAGGACGGCGCTTCGCCACCCCTGCAGTTCGTCGGCGTACGAGAAGGCCTGCAGGACCGCGGGAAGCTCTCCGGTCATGAGCAGACCGGCGTCGGCCGGACACCAGCCTATGTCGCAGAGATGGAAGACCCCGCCCTGCCCCGAAGCCCCCTCTGGAACGGACTCGTCGTCCTGGCGCAGGCTCTCCGCCCGCAGCGGACGGTCCGCGAACACCCTGAGCAGGTCGTCCCCGATCCGCGGCGCCTCCTGGCCGAAGCGCAGGAGCCAGGGAAGCGTGACGGTCGGCCAGGAGGCCAGTTCCTCCAGATGGTCGGTGAGGAGGGCCGTGACCTTGTTCCGGTTCCAGCTCTGCACCTCGTTGCGGCTCACGCTCAGCGTGAGGTCACGTTGGTCGCGCACGTTGACCACGCAGCCGAAGGTCTGCTGCGTGGTGGCGATCCCGTCCGCGAGCAGCCGGCCGTCGCCGTCCACCCACCACAGTTCCCCCGGCGCGCCGTCGACCGGGAGGACGCTCCGCACCACGCCGTCAGGGATGCGCAGTTCCTGACTCCTCCACACGACGTGGTGTCCCGTCGACTCGTCCTGCACCCTGGTGTCGAACTCGCTGTACCAGAGCAGCTCGCCGAGCGTGCGGCTCGCTGAGACGCCCCCTGCCGGCTCGTCCGCCTGGTCGTTCGACAGGTACAGGCGGACGAGTGTGCCACCGTTCTGCACCTTGGAGGCGTCGTCGTTGTCGTACCGGGCAGGACCGATGCGGAACAAGGTCGCCGTGCCCACGATGTGGGCCTGCAGCGGCTCTCCGGTCGTCTGACCGTGGATGTTGGTGGGCCTGGTGACCACCGTGATCTCGTCGGCCAGCATGAAGTAGCTGAGCACCCCGATCCCGAACCGGCTGTTGAAATTGGCCTCGATGCCGGCTTCCTGCCACTCGCCGAGTTCGTGCTGGAACGCGGAGGAGTCGGAGAGCCTGCGGCCGGCTCGGGCGAACAGGTCCTTGAGCTGATCCGCGGTCATGCCCACCCCGTTGTCGAGGCACTCGATGACGGTGCGGCCTTCCCGCTCGTACTGGGTGATGCGGATCTTGCCCTTCCAGTCGGCCCCGCCGCCCAAGGACTCGGCCCACCGGTATCGGTACATGCGGTACCGGCAGGCGTCGAGAGCGTTCTGGTACAACTCGCGCAACGCCAGCGCAGGATCGCCGTACAGCTGTTCGCCCATGAGCAGGTGGGAGACCGCCCGCTGGTCGAACTGGAAGGTCAGCAACGGCAGGTTGTACGCGCCGGGAGCGGGGTGGACCAAGACATCGACCGCCCGCACGGAGCGCAACCAGGCGAGGTCGGGAGACAGGCCCAGGCCGAGCAGCCGGCTGATTGCTTCTCGGCATCGGGCCGCGTGCGCCTCCAGGGCCTTGTGGACCGCTCCGTGCGGGCACAGGTGCACCTGAATCTCGGCGCGGTCCTCGTCCACACGACGGCTCGCGTCCTTGAGGCAGAGCAGCACCTCCTCGGGCTCCAGCGGATACATGGTCCCGATGTGCTCGCCGACGGTGTCCGACAGTTCGCGCACGTCGACCGCCAGCGCGGCGCCCAGCGACCATCGTGCGGCCAGGTCGTGATCGTTGAGCTGCGAGGCGCCGTGAGAGGTGACCTTGAAGTGGCTGGACGTGCCCGGGTAGTCGTCCAGAGCCGTGCAGCTCGGGTAGGACAGGTGGTGCCGGGCAAGCTGGTCGACGATGGCCTGCAGCCGCTTACGATGGCTGGCCGCCACGTCGGGCAGCAGGGCGTCGACGAGCCTCTCGGCAGCGTCCGCGAGGTGGTCCGTGCCTTCTGTTCCGGCGATGCGCAGACCACTGCTGCGGCGCACCAACCGCCAGGTGATCAGCGCCCACGCGTCCTCGCTCTCGCCCCGGGCGTGCAAGCGGCGTACGCGGTTCTCCTCCAGCGGGGAGAAGTCGTGGTCCATCAGGGCGTTCTGCACCTGGACGGCGTCGAAGCGGGCGAAACCGGTGAACGAGTCGAAGACGGACGAGAACTCCTCGGCCAGGGCCGTGGCGAGCATGAACGGCAGACCGCACAGCAGCGCCTTCTCCAGGGCGCTGAGCGGACGCGTACCGATCGGAAGTTCGGCGACCGCGTCCAGCACGCGCATCGGGTAGTCGTCGTCCCGCCACGGATGCCGCAGTTGCTCGCACGCCCTGAGGTACTTCCCGGACAGGCTCCGCACCGCCGCCGTCACGCTCTCGCGCAGCGTGTCCTGCAGATCCTGCGGATCGCTGCACGGCAGATCCCACAGGCGCGCGGCGGACACCGCTTGCACCCACTCCGGTACGCCGTCGGCCTCGGCGATCACGAAGTCCGGCAGCTCCCCCGCGGGTGACCACCGCGGGCACTGGTCGTGGTCTCTGAGCTGCGCCGTGACCGACGCAGCGAGTTCCCGGAGCGTCCTGTGCGGGGCGTCGGGGTGCAACGCGTGGGCCAGGGCTTTGGTGAAGTGGCTGCCGTCGGCGTCGTAGCCACTGGTCTCTCCCACCGAGCAGCCGTTGGCCACCACCAGCTGGGTGGACTCCGGCGCGCGGTAGTGATAGGGACGGATCGCGTCCGCGCCCGAACCGTCGCGACAGGCGTCGAAACAGGCCAGGACCAGCGCTGCGGGGCAGCCGTTCGCGTCCAGCACCTGGAAGAAGTCCCGATCGAGGTCGATCAGCGAGCCCATGTCCACGCCGCCGTCCGGCAGGGCCTTGGCGTTGGCCGGTACCAAGTGGTCCTTCCCTGCCAGGTGCAGGCCGTGACCGGAGAAGTGGACGAGCAGCACGCCGTCGACGGGAGCGCAACGTAAGGCTTCCCGGATCACGTCCTGGATGGCGTCGCGCCTGCTCTCATCAGGGTCTCCCAGCCCGCGCACCGTGCAGGCGTAGCCGCATGCCTCCAGCGCCTCCTGCATGCGCCGCAGGTCTTCGCGGACGGGATCGCCGATGCTCCGCAAAGGAAAGCCCGGCTCCGTCTGCTCCGGCACCCCCACCAGAAGCGCGTGAAAATCCCGGCCCATCCGCCCAACCCCGTCGCTCGCGTCCACCCCTTGCCCGTCATCATGAACGGCCGGTCGGAGTCCGGGCAAGCGGATCCGTACGACTCGCCGCGTGCACCGTGGCCGCTGCTCGTAGCGGTCACCCCGTGACACCCGGCGGTGTGGACCGGATCGCAGAAACCATCAATTGCAAAATTCTGCAATTTCATAGATGATGTAACGGCTGTGCTCGTGGACAGCCGGGCACAGCACCAGGCGTATGCCCCGTTCCGGGGTGGTGAGAAGGGTGCGAGACCGTGCCGGTTCCGCTGTATCAGGCCAAGGCCGAGTTCTTCCGGATGCTCGGGCACCCCGTGCGGATAAGGGTGCTGGAGCTGCTGCAGGAGGGGCCGATGCCGGTACGGGAGCTGCTGGCCGCGATCGAGGTGGAGCCTTCGGCCCTGTCGCAGCAGCTCGCGGTCCTGCGCCGCTCGGGGATCGTCACCTCGGCCCGTGACGGGGCGACGGTGGTCTACGAACTGGCGGGCGGGGACGTCGCGCAGCTGCTGTCGGCGGCGCGGCGGATCCTGACCGAGGTCCTGACCGGGCAGAGCGATTTGCTGGAAGAACTGCGCGAGTCCGAGGTTGCGGCCGAGTCCAAGGTTGCGGCCTCGTGAGCGTGCACTCCGCTCTGTCGCGCGTGCTCGGCCGGGTCCGCTCCGTCATGCCGGCCCGGGCCGACTACGCGGTCATGGCCAGGAGCCCCCGTCGGGACCTCGTGGCCGGGCTCACCGTGGCGATCGTCGCCTTGCCCCTCGCGCTCGGATTCGGCGTCTCCTCTGGGCTGGGCGCGCAGGCGGGACTGGCGACCGCCGTGGTCGCGGGAGCACTCGCCGCCCTGTTCGGCGGGTCGAATCTGCAGGTGTCCGGGCCGACCGGTGCGATGACCGTGGTGCTGGTGCCGATCGTCGCCCAGTACGGGCCCGGCGGTGTCCTCACCGTCGGGCTGATGGCCGGCGGGCTCTTGATCGGCCTCGCGCTCCTGCGGGCCGGCCGGTACATGCGGTACGTGCCGGCGCCGGTGGTGGAGGGCTTCACCTTGGGGATCGCGTGCGTGATCGGCCTCCAGCAGATACCCCACGCACTCGGGGTCGAGAAGCCGGAGGGTGAGAAGGTCCTGCTCGTGGCCTGGCGGGCGTTCATGGAGTTCGCGGCCTTCCCGAACTGGACGGCGATCGGCTTGTCGCTGGGTGTCGCGACGGTCATGCTGGCCGGGGCCCGGTGGAAGCCGGCGATCCCGTTCTCGATCGTCGCGGTGATCGCCGCGACGGTGGCTGCGCAGCTCTTCCACCTCGATGCCGCAGCCCCGATCGGTGACCTGCCCTCCGGGCTCCCCGCCCCCTCCCTCGCCTTCCTCGACGCTTCCGCGTTCGGGTCGCTGCTGGCCCCGGCGGTCGCCGTGGCGGCGCTCGCCGCGCTGGAGTCGCTGCTGTCGGCGACGGTGGCGGACGGAATGACGGTGGGACAACAGCACGACCCCGACAAGGAACTGTTCGGGCAGGGCGTCGCCAACCTGGCCGCCCCACTCTTCGGCGGTGTGCCCGCCACCGCGGCGATCGCTCGTACGGCGGTGAACGTCCGCACCGGGGCCTCCTCCCGGCTGGCCGCACTCACCCATGCCGCGGTGCTCGCGGTGATCGTGTTCGCGGCGGCCCCCCTGGTTTCGAAGATCCCCCTCGCCGCTCTGGCCGGCGTGCTGTTGGCGACAGCGATCCGCATGGTGGAGGTCGGCTCCCTGCGTGCGATGGCGAAGGCCACCCGCGCGGATGCCGTCGTCCTCGTCCTGACCGCCGCCGCGACCCTGATTTTCGACCTCGTGTACGCGGTGATCACCGGTCTCGTCGTCGCCGGCGCACTCGCCCTGAAGGCCGTGGCGAGCCAGACGCGGATGGACCAGGTCGACTTCCGCCCGGACCTGCCCGGCGAGCACAGCGACGAGGAGCACGCCCTGCTCGCCGAGCACATCGTGGCCTACCGCATCGACGGACCGCTCTTCTTCGCCGGAGCCCACCGTTTCCTCCTCGAGCTCTCCGAGGTCGCCGACGTGAGGGTGGTGATCCTGCGCATGGCGCGGGTGACCACTCTGGACGCCACCGGCGCCCTCGTCCTGAAGGACGCGGTCGAGAAGCTGAACCGGCGCGGCATCGCCGTGATGACCTCCGGTATCCGGCCGGGCCAGCGCCAGGCCCTGGACGCCGTCGGCGTCCTGGAGCTGTTGCGCCGGGAGGGCCGGGAGTACGCCACCACCCCGGAGGCGATCGCCGGCGCCCGTGAACATCTGGAGCGGGCGGGACTGCTGACCCGTACGCATCACCGATCACACCGCGTCCGGGAGGTCACCCGATGAGCGTCCCCGCCGACCTCCGCATGATCGAGGTCTCCGGTACCGAGGCCCTGTGGCTCCTCGAAGGCTCCGCCCAGGGCCGGCTCGTCCACATCCAGCGGGAGGTGGCCGTCGTGCGGCCCGCCGCCCACGTGATGGAGTACGGACGCCTCGTCGTCCGCGCCCCGGTGCAAGCCGCCGCCATCCCCGGACGGTCCCTGCTCACCTACCAGGTGGACGAGGTCCGCAACCCGACCGGGACCGGCTGGACGGTCAGCGCCCACGGCCCGGCGGACGTCATCGCCGACCCGGACGAGGCCGCCCACTACCGGCGTACCCTGCCCGGCTGGACCCACGGCCCCCACGACACCCTGTTCCGCCTGCACCCGCAGTCCGTATCCGGGTTCCGCCTGGCCCGCACGGTGCCGGGGGCGGGCCGATGAGCATACGGGTCGAGGCGATGCCCTACCGGCACGTGCTGGACGTGCCGGCCGTGGGTGCGGCCGTCCGCATCGCCCGCGAGACCACCGAGCTGGTCCTCGTCGAGTGCGGGGTGGGCCTTCGCCATCCGAGCGTCGGACCGGCGCTGCTGATCGTGGCCGAGCTGGTCACCAACGCCGTCCGCCACGCCGCCGCGTCCTCACCGATGATCACCGTGACCTACGCGCACGGGCCGAGTGCGTTCGCGTTCGCCGTCCACGACCGCCACCCCTTCCGGCCCGCCCTTCTCGGCGCTCCGTCCGCCACCCCGGGCAGTGGGCTGGCCATGGTGGCGGAGATGACGGCGGAGCTCGGCGGCACCATCGTCGTACGGGCGGATGCCGACGGCCGCAGCAAGGCCATCTGGATCACCCTTCCCCTGTGAAGCCGAGGAGCTGCGGATAGCGATGAAAGGACATCTCTCACCATGAGCGACATCATCTTCAAGGACTCCAACGGCACCGTCCTTCAGGACGGGGACTCGGTCACCCTGACCAAGGACCTGAAGGTCAAGGGCACCTCCGAGACCCTCAAGCGCGGCATCCTGGTCAAGAACATCCGCCTCACCTCCCGCCCGGGCGAGGTCGAGTGCAACACCAGGAAGGTCAAGGGCCTGGTCCTGAAGACCGAGTTCCTCAAGAAGGCCTGACAGGCGAAGGGCCCGCCGGCGGGGGCCGAACGCCATGAAGGCGCCCCCGCCGGGTCCCGCGAGTTGCAGGGATCTGCAATTGTGGAGGTCACCAGGTGTGAAGGGGGGCGAACGGATGCCTCCACGAGGGAACGGTTCCGGGTGGACGAGATGGGAAGACAGGGCAGGGGTACGCAGGTGAGCACGCCGCTGTACCAGCTGAAGGCGGAGTTCTTCAAGACACTGGGGCACCCGGTCCGCATCCGGGTCCTGGAGCTCCTGGCCGAACGCGAGCACGCGGTCGCCGAGATGCTGCCGGAGGTCGGGGTGGAGGCCGCGAGTCTCTCCCAGCAGCTGGCTGTCCTGCGCAAGGCGAACCTGGTGATTACCCGCCGGGAGGGTTCGAACGTTTTCTACAGCCTGACCCATCCCCAGATCGCCGAACTCCTGCGGGTGGCCCGGGGCATCCTCTCCGGTGTCCTGGAAGGCCAGGCCGAACTCCTGGCCGACCTCAAGGCCGGCCGCCACACCTGACCGCCGCAAGCCGGGTGCGGGCCCCGCGGGGCCGCTCCTGGTGATCAAGGAGGTCGACGTGCG
>NZ_JBEOVU010000057.1:0-22791 GCF_040295685.1 Streptomyces sp. NPDC002734 | reverse complement strand
CCATCACCGACAAGCTGGGCGACAAGGTCCAGCTCGTCGGCGACGACCTCTTCGTCACCAACCCGGAGCGCCTGGGCCGCGGCATCGAGGGCGGTTCGCCCCACCTGGGCCAAGCCGACGGCACGGTCCGCACGGGCCCCCTATCGCGGGATGCCGCCGCGTGCCGCAGGGTCAGCCGATGTCCGGGGGGTCGATGCGGAGGCGGACCGGGGTGGCGCCGCCGCGGGCCATGCGCGCGGCCTGCGCGGACTTGAGGGCGGCGGCCAGCGCCGCCCCCCGCCCCGGCGGCACCCGCACGAGGGCCCGCTCCCAGATCTCCCCCGGCGGCGGCGCCCCCCGCCGGACACCCCCCGCCCTCCCCACCGGCGTCACCGGCAGCGGCACGGGCCCCAGCACCTCCGCCTCCCCCGGCAGCTCCGCCGCCGCGAGGAACTCCGCCACCGCCTCCGGCGGCCCCGACACCGCGGCCATCCGCGACACCGGCGGGAACCCGAGCTCCGCCCGCTCCGAGAGCTCCCGCAGCGCGTGCCCGACGGGGTCCCACCGCACCAGCGCCTGCACCGGCCGCAGCGTCGGCTCGGCGACGACGACGACCGTCCCCCCGGCCTCCTGCCCCCGCACCAGCGCCGCCGCCGCGATCCACCGCCGCAGCGCCTGCTCGTCGGAGCGCAGGTCCTGCCGCCCCAGCATCGCCCAGCCGTCGAGCAGCAGCGCCGCCGCGTAGCCGCCCTCGGCGACCGGCTCGGCCCCGGGGGTGGAGACCACCAGCGCCGGGCTGCCCGGCACCGTGTCCAGCACCTGTTCGCGCCCCGAGGTGCGCACCGGCACGGAGGGGAAGGCCCGCCCCAGCTCCTCGGCGGTCCGCCGCGCACCCACCACGCTGGCCCGCAGCCGGAACGCCCCGCACTCCGGGCAGTGCCACTGCGGCTCGGGCCGCCCGCACCAGGCACACGCCAGCCGCGACTCGTCCTGTCCCTCCAGGGGACCGGCGCAGTGCCGGCACCGGGCGGGCGTGCGGCAGTTCGCGCAGGCCATCCGCGGCGTGTAGCCGCGCCGCGGCACCTGCACCAGGACCGGCCCGCTGCGCAGACCCTCGCGCGCGATCTGCCAGGCGAGGGTGGGCAGCCGGGCGCTGCGCGCCGCCTCGTCCCGCGCGAGATCGTGGTCGCCGACGGTCCGCACCAGCGGCGCGGCGGCCCGCACCAGCCCCCGCCCGGCGACCAGCGGCCGCGCCCAGCCGCTCTCCACCAGCTGCGCGGCCTCGACCGTGGTGGACCACGCGCCCAGCAGGAACCCGCAGTGGGCCTGGGCGGCCCGCAGCTCGAGCACCTCCCGGGTGTGCGGCTGCGGGGCGTGCGGCTCGCTGTGGCTGTCGTCGCCGTCGTCCCAGACCACCACCAGGCCGAGATCGCGCACCGGCGCGAACATGGCGGCGCGGGTGCCGACGACCGCGCGCACCGAGCCGCGCCGTACCGCCAGCCACTGGCGGTAGCGCTTCTCGGGGCCGGCGTCGGCGGTCAGCAGAACGTGCCGGCCCTCGCCCAGCACGGTGGTCAGCGCGGCATCGACCCGGGCGGCTGTCCGCCCGTCGGGGACGACGACCAGCGCGCCGCGCCCGGAGGCCAGGGTGGCGGCCACCGCGCGGGCGATCTCCTCGCTCCAGCCGGGGCCCGGCAGCGCGTTCCACACCGCCCGCGGGGAGCCGCCGACGGCCAGGCTCTCCAGGAACGCGGGGCCCTGCTCGTAACGGCTCCAGGAGCCGGGGGCGGGCGCGGCGGGCGGCGGCAGCGGCTCGGGCGAGGGGGCCCGCTCGGCGGTCGCGTTGCGCGGCGGGACGGCGAGCTGGAGCACGTCGGCGAGGCTGCCGGCGTAGCGGTCGGCGACGGCACGGCAGAGCGCCAGCAGGTCGGGGCCGAGCACCGGCTCGGGCGAGACGACCTGCGCGAGCGCGGCGAGCGGGCCGCTGTAGTCGGACTCGGCGAGCCGCTCGACGACGAAGCCGTCCACCAGCCCGCCGCCCTCGCGGCGTCCGCCGCGGACCCGGCCCCGGCCCGCGCCGAAGCGGACCCGCACCCGGACGCCGGGCCGGGCCTCGGCGTCCAGGTCGACGGGCACGGCGTAGTCGAAGTAGCGGTCGAGGTGCAGGACGCCCTTGTCGACGAGGACGCGCGCCACGGGAAGGTGCTCGGCGACGGGCGCGCCGCGCCAGGTCCGCGGCTTGGCCTTGGGCGCCTTCTCCTTGCCCTCGCGGACACCCGCCCGGATGAGCGCGAGCTGCTCGGGCGGCGCGCCCGTCGCGCCGCCCTCCTGCGGGGTCTCTTCGCTGCTCACGCCGCCATTCTTCCACCGGCCTCGGACACCGCGCGGCCGTCGGGCGCTCTGCGGCGCCCGGTGAACGCCCGAGGCCCGGCCGCTGCCTCCAAGGGCGCGGCCGGGCCTCGTCACGAACAGGCGGGGATCAGGCCCCCGCGGCCTTCTTCAGCTCCTCGACGCGGTCCGTGCGCTCCCAGGTGAAGTCGGGCAGCTCACGGCCGAAGTGGCCGTACGCGGCCGTCTGGGCGTAGATGGGCCGCAGCAGGTCCAGGTCGCGGATGATCGCGGCCGGCCGCAGGTCGAAGACCTCGGTGATGGCGGCCTGGATCTTCTCCACGTCGACCTTCTCCGTGCCGAAGGTCTCGACGAACAGACCCACCGGCTCCGCCTTGCCGATCGCGTACGCGACCTGGACCTCGCAGCGCGCGGCGAGGCCGGCGGCGACGACGTTCTTGGCGACCCAGCGCATGGCGTACGCGGCGGAACGGTCGACCTTGGAGGGGTCCTTGCCCGAGAAGGCGCCGCCGCCGTGGCGGGCCATGCCGCCGTAGGTGTCGATGATGATCTTGCGGCCGGTGAGGCCGGCGTCGCCCATCGGGCCGCCGATCTCGAAGCGGCCGGTCGGGTTGACCAGCAGGCGGTAGCCCTCGGTCTCCAGCTTGATGCCGTCGTCGGAGAGCGCCTTCAGCTCCGGCTCCACCACGTACTCGCGGATGTCCGGGGTGAGCAGCGAGTCCAGGTCGATGTCCGAGGCGTGCTGCGAGGAGACGACCACGGTGTCCAGACGGACCGCCTTGTCGCCGTCGTACTCGATGGTGACCTGGGTCTTGCCGTCGGGGCGCAGGTAGGGGATGGTCCCGTTCTTGCGCACGTCCGACAGGCGCTTGGAGAGGCGGTGCGCCAGGAAGACCGGCAGCGGCATCAGGGTCGGCGTCTCGTCGGAGGCGTAACCGAACATCAGGCCCTGGTCGCCCGCGCCCTGGCGGTCGAGCTCGTCCTCGTCACCCTCGACACGCGCCTCGTAGGCCGCGTCGACGCCCTGGGCGATGTCGGCGGACTGCGAGCCGATGGAGACCGACACGCCGCAGGAGGCCCCGTCGAAGCCCTTCTTGGAGGAGTCGTACCCGATCTCGAGGATCTTCTCGCGCACCAGCTGCGGGATCGGGGCGTAGGCCTTGGTGGTGACCTCGCCGGCGACGTGCACCAGGCCGGTGGTGATCAGCGTCTCGACCGCGACACGGGAGGTCGGGTCCTCGCGCAGGAGCGCGTCGAGAATGGTGTCGCTGATCTGGTCAGCGATCTTGTCGGGGTGACCTTCGGTCACGGACTCCGAGGTGAACAGGCGACGGGACACAACGCTCCCTGGGTTTGCAGCGGCTGCTGGCTGAATCTTGGGCGACGACACGGGGCTGCGCCCGGACGTCCGGCACAGTCTAGTAGGTGTTGCCCGTTTGGCGGGCCATCGATCTCACCCTACGGGCGGAAGAGGCCGGGACGGACCGGAACTTCCGGCACATCACACCCCGTGCACGCCCGGGTGCGGCTCACGGGTCGAGACGTCCGGCGACCAGGTCCCAGACGATGTCGGCCAGGTCCTCCTTGGGGCCGTGCGGCACCGGCGTCTCGCTGCCGTCGGCGCCGAGGACCAGGGCCTCGTTCTCCTCGGACCCGAAGGTGAGGTTCTCCCCGACCTGGTTGACCACCAGGAGGTCGCAGCCCTTGCGCTTCAGCTTGGCCCGGCCGTTGGCGACCACGTCGTGGGTCTCGGCGGCGAAGCCGACCACCACCTGGCCGGGGCGGGAGCGCCGGGCGGAGATCTCCGCGAGCACGTCCGGGTTGCGCACCAGGGCGACCGGCTCGGGCTCCTGGCCGTCCTTCTTCTTGATCTTGCCCTCGGCGTAGCGGGCCGGGCGGAAGTCGGCGACGGCGGCGGACATGACCACGGCGTCGGCCTCCCGGGCGGCCGCCAGCACGGCCTCGCGGAGCTCGACGGCGGTGCCCACGCGGACCACGTCCACGCCCGCCGGGTCGGGCAGGGCGGCGTTGGCGGAGACCAGGGTGACCCGGGCGCCGCGGGCGGCGGCGGTGCGGGCCAGGGCGTAGCCCTGCTTGCCGGAGGAGCGGTTGCCGAGGAAACGGACCGGGTCCAGCGGCTCGCGGGTGCCGCCCGCGCTGATCACCACGCGGCGTCCGGCCAGGTCGGGCTCGGCCGGCCCACGGGTCAGCACGCGGCGGCAGATCTCGAAGATCTCCACCGGGTCGGGGAAGCGGCCCTTGCCGGTGTCGACGCCGGTGAGGCGGCCCACGGCCGGCTCGATCACCACGGCGCCGCGACGGCGCAGCGTGGCCACGTTCTCCTGGGTGGCCGGGTGCTCCCACATCTCGGTGTGCATGGCGGGCGCGAAGACCACCGGGCAGCGGGCGGTGAGGAGGGTGTTGGTGAGCAGGTCGTCGGCGAGGCCGTGGGCCGCCTTGGCCAGCATGTCGGCGGTGGCGGGGGCCACCACGACCAGGTCGGCGGCCTGCCCGATCCGCACGTGCGGCACCTCGTGGACGGACTCCCACACCTCGGCGGATACCGGGTGGCCGGAAAGCGCGGACCAGGTGGGCGCGCCGACGAACTTCAGTGCCGAGGCGGTGGGCACCACCCTGACGTCGTGGCCGGACTCGGTGAACCGCCGCAGCAGCTCGCACGCCTTGTAGGCGGCGATGCCGCCGCTGACGCCCAGGACGATCCGGGGCCGGCCGTCCGTCTCGCGCTCGTGCACCGTCGTGTCCACCGTGTCTCTCCCCTGCAGTGCGTACCTGTGCCGGTCCCGAGCCTACGGCCGGCCGGCGGCCGTCCCGGAAGGTGCCCGGGCAGACCACAGGCCCGGCAGGTCGCTGCCGGGCCTGTGGCCGATGAAATCACGCGGCTCCACGGAGCCGGCGAGTCAGCGCGTGGGGTCCGTCGCCGGGCCGTCGACGGCCTCGGAGGTGAGCAGACCGGCGTTGATCTCGCGCAGGGCGATCGAGAGGGGCTTCTCGTGGACGTGGGTGTCGACGAGCGGGCCCACGTACTCGAGGAGGCCCTCACCGAGCTGCGAGTAGTACGCGTTGATCTGGCGGGCACGCTTGGCCGCGTAGATCACCAGGCTGTACTTCGAGTCGGTCGCCTCGAGGAGCTCGTCGATCGGCGGGTTGATGATGCCCTCGGGCGCGGTCATGGAAGAGGACACGCTCTGACCTTCCGATAAGGATGAATGAGATCTGGGAGCTGTCCCGCCCGGATCGCTCCGACGGGATCGGCGGGCACCGGGCCCACCCTGCGACGGCCCTCCCGACCGCCGGACAGGTCCGTGACCTGTCGCGTGCCGGCCCGCGCGTTCTGGACACGCGTTTCGGCCGACACCCCGGAGTATAGCTTCGCGGCCGGACGATCCGCGCAGCGTACCTCGCGAGGGCCCTTCGCACGAGGGGCCGCGGAGGTCCGTCAGACGGCGCCCATCAGCGTCAGCAGCTCCCGGGCCACGGCGTCCACGGAGGTGTTGACCAGCGTGACGTCGAACTCGGGCTCGGCGGCCAGTTCCACCGTGGCGGCCTCCAGCCGGCGCTCGATCACCTCGGGCGACTCGGTGCCGCGCCCGGTGAGCCGGCGCACCAGCTCGTCCCAGGAGGGCGGCGCGAGGAACACCAGCTGGGCCTGGGGCATGGACTCGCGCACCAGGCGGGCGCCCTGGAGATCGATCTCCAGGAGCACGGGCTTGCCCGCCTCGAGTCGCTCCATCACGGCGCCCCGGGGGGTGCCGTAACGGTTTCCCGCGAACTCGGCCCATTCCAGCAGCTCGCCGTTGGCGATCATCTTGTCCATCTCCTCGTCGGTGACGAAGAAGTAATGGACACCGTCCTGCTCGCCCGGGCGGGGCTTGCGGGTGGTCGCCGAGACGGAGAGCCACACGTCGGGGTGCTCGTTGCGCATATGGGCGACGACCGTGCTCTTGCCGACCCCGGAGGGGCCGGAGAGCACGGTCAGACGCGGACGTACGTCCTGGGGGACGGGGGTGGTCGTCCCCCGGGGTGTTGCAGCCATGCACCGATTATTCCAGTAATCCCGGGTGGTCCGGGACTCAGGAGGCGCTGCCGCCGAACTCCCGCTCCAGGGAGGCGATCTGGTTGGAGCCAAGACCACGCACCCGGCGGCTCTCGGAGATCCCGAGTCGCTCCATGATCTGCTTGGCGCGGACCTTGCCGACGCCCGGCAGCGACTCGAGCAGGGCGGAGACCTTCATCTTGCCGATGACGTCGTTCTCCTGGCCCTGCTTGATGACCTCGTGAAGGGAGGCGCCGGAGTGCTTGAGTCGATTCTTGACCTCGGCCCGCTCCCGGCGAGCCGCGGCGGCCTTTTCGAGCGCGGCTGCGCGCTGTTCGGGGGTAAGGGGCGGAAGAGCCACGCCTACGTCACCTCGGATGTCGAACTGTCGGATACGGACCGGTGAGGAACTCGCTTGCCCCACAGCCGGTGAGCCACACACCACAGTTGGCCTGTGGCTCTGGTCGGAGACTAGCGGTCCGGGCAGCGAGAGTCAGCGAGAACGACGGAAAAGTCCTGGTCAGACTCAGGAGCGGCCCGATAGCGCCCGACATTTACGACAAACCGGAGCGGTTTTGCGCGGAGGAAGGCGGAGATACGGATGAAGCGGGTCCGCCACGGGGGGCCTTCCCCGTGGCGGACCCGCTTCCTGGGCGCCCTGCGCCCTCCTTCGGCGTGCCCGCTCAGCCGTCGACGGCCGTGCGGACCTCGTCGGCGAAGCGCTCGGCCGCGTCCCGCAGCCCTGCCGCGCGGGGGCCCTCGCTCAGCACCGCGCGGCTCACGTTGGGGACCACGTTGCGCACCGCCGCGCCGAAGACCCGCGGAAGGTCGGCCGGGGTCGCGCCCTGGGCGCCGATCCCCGGAGCCAGCAGCGGGCCGTTGACGTCGAGGTCGTAGGACGACAGGTCGCCCAGCGTGGCGCCGACCACCGCGCCGAAGGAACCCAGAGGCTCCTCCCCCGCGTTCTCCGCGGCCAGGTGGGCCAGCATCGTCGCGCCCACCCCGCGGCCGTCCTCGCGCACCGCGTGCTGGACCTCGCCGCCCTCCGGGTTGGAGGTGAGCGCCAGCACGAACAGCCCGGTGCCGCTCTCCCGGGCCAGGTCCACGGCCGGCTTCAGCGAGCCGTAGCCGAGGTAGGGGGAGACGGTGAGCGCGTCGGAGAAGAGCGGGGCGTCCTTGCGCAGGAAGGACTCGGCGTAGGCGGCCATGGTGGAGCCGATGTCGCCCCGCTTGGCATCCATCACCACCAGGGCGCCGGCCGCCCGGGCCTCCGCCACCGACGTCTCCAGCACGGCGAGGCCGCGGGAGCCGAAGCGTTCGAAGAAGGCGATCTGCGGCTTGAACACGGCGACCCGGTCGGCGAGCGCCTCGACCACGGTGCGGCTGAAGCGCTCCAGCCCGGCGACGTCGTCGGCCAGGCCCCAGGAGCCCAGCAGGGAGGCGTGCGGGTCGATGCCGACGCACAGCGGGCCGCGCTCGTCCATCGCGCGGCGCAGCCGTGCGCCGAAGGGTTCCAGGTGGCTCATGCGGCGTTCCCCTTCGTGCCGTTCCTGCGGACGTCCGCGCCGACCGCGTCGGCGAGGGTGGCGTGGGGGCTCTGGCGCAGGCGCTGGGCCAGGCCCTTGTGGATCGCGCGGGCCCACAGGGGGCCCTCGTAGATGAAGGCGCTGTAGCCCTGCACCAGGGTGGCGCCGGCCAGGATGCGCTGCCAGGCGTCCTCGGCCGTCTCGACGCCGCCGACGCCGACCAGGGTGATCCGGTCGCCGACGCGGGCGTAGAGGCGGCGCAGCACCTCCAGGGAGCGTGCCTTGAGCGGGGCGCCGGACAGGCCGCCGGTCTCCTGCACCTGGGCGGGCGAGGAGCGCAGGCCGAGGCCGGCGCGGGCGATCGTGGTGTTGGTGGCGATGATGCCGTCCAGGCCCAGTTCGACGGCGAGGTCGGCGACGGCGTCCACGTCCTCGTCGGCGAGGTCGGGGGCGATCTTCACCAGCAGCGGGACGCGCCGGTCGGTGACCGTGCGGTCGGCGGCCTCCCGGACGGCGGTGAGCAGCGGGCGCAGCGCCTCGGTGGCCTGGAGGTTGCGCAGGCCTGGGGTGTTGGGCGAGGAGACGTTGACGACCAGGTAGTCGGCGTGGCGGGCGAGCCGCTCGGCGGACTTCACGTAGTCGGCGACGGCCTCCTCCTCGGGGACGACCTTGGTCTTGCCGATGTTGACGCCGACGACCGGCTTGAAGACCGGCTCGCGGGCGGCGAGGCGCTCGGCGACGGCGGCGGAGCCGTCGTTGTTGAAGCCCATCCGGTTGATCAGCGCGCGGTCCGCCACCAGGCGGAAGAGGCGCTTCTTCGGGTTGCCGGGCTGCGCCTCTCCGGTGACCGTGCCGATCTCGACGTGGTCGAAGCCGAGCATGGCCATGCCGTCGATGGCGACGGCGTTCTTGTCGAAGCCGGCGGCCAGGCCGAACGGGCCGTGCATCCGCAGGCCGAGGGCCTCGGTGCGCAGCTCGGTGTACCGCGGGGCGAGCCAGGCGGCGAGGAAGGTGCGCAGCACGGGGATCCGGGCGGCCAGGCGGATCCAGCGGAAGGCGAGGTGGTGGGCGGCCTCGGGGTCCATGCGGCGGAACACGAGGCGGAAGAACAGCTTGTACATGAAAAGGGGCTCCTCATGAAGAGGGGGACACCTTCCGGTGTCCCCCTCGTCGGTCACTGTCCGCGCGACGCGGTCAGGTGTTCCGCGTGTTCCTGCAGGGAGCGGACTCCGACGTCGCCCTGGGTGAGGGCGTCGATGCCCTGCACCGCGGCGGCGAGCGCCTGGACGGTGGTGAGGCAGGGGACGCCGCGGGCCACGGAGGCGGTGCGGATGTCGTAGCCGTCGAGGCGGCCGCCGGTGCCGAAGGGCGTGTTGACGATGAGGTCGACCTGGCCGTCGTGGATCAGCTGGACGATCGTCTTCTCGCCGTTCGGGCCCTCGCCCTCGGACTGCTTGCGCACCACGGTGGCGGGGATGCCGTTGCGGCGCAGCACCTCGGCGGTGCCGGAGGTGGCGAGCAGTTCGAAGCCGTGCTGGACGAGCTCCCGCGCGGGGAAGATCATCGAGCGCTTGTCCCGGTTGGCGACCGAGATGAAGGCGCGGCCCTTGGTGGGCAGCGGGCCGTAGGCGCCGGCCTGCGACTTGGCGTAGGCGGTGCCGAAGACCGAGTCGATGCCCATGACCTCGCCGGTGGAGCGCATCTCCGGGCCGAGGACGGTGTCCACGCCGCGGCCGTGCACGTCGCGGAAGCGCGACCACGGCATCACGGCCTCCTTGACGGAGATCGGCGCGTCCAGCGGCAGGTCGCCGCCGTCGCCCTTCGCCGGCAGCAGGCCCTCGGCGCGCAGCTCGGCGACGGTGGCGCCGAGCGAGATGCGGGCGGCGGCCTTGGCCAGCGGCACCGCGGTGGCCTTCGAGGTGAAGGGCACGGTGCGCGAGGCGCGCGGGTTGGCCTCGAGGACGTAGAGGATGTCGCCGGCGAGGGCGAACTGGATGTTGATCAGGCCGCGGACGCCGACGCCCTTGGCGATGGCCTCGGTGGAGGCGCGCAGCCGCTTGATGTCGTAGCCGCCGAGGGTGATCGGGGGCAGGGCGCACGCCGAGTCGCCGGAGTGGATGCCGGCCTCCTCGATGTGCTCCATGACGCCGCCGAGGTAGAGCTCGGAGCCGTCGTAGAGGGCGTCGACGTCGATCTCCACCGCGTCGTCGAGGAAGCGGTCGACCAGGACGGGGCGGTCCGGGGAGATCTCGGTGGACTCGGAGATGTACGCCTCGAGGCGGGACTCCTCGTAGACGATCTCCATGCCGCGGCCGCCGAGCACGTAGGACGGGCGGACCAGGACGGGGTAGCCGATCTCGTCGGCGATCTTCTTGGCCTCGGCGAAGGTGGTGGCGGTGCCGTGCTTGGGGGCGGGCAGGCCCGCCTCGGCGAGGACGCGGCCGAAGGCGCCGCGGTCCTCGGCGGCGTGGATCGCCTCCGGGGAGGTGCCGACGACGGGCACGCCGTTGTCCTTGAGCGCCTGGGACAGGCCGAGCGGGGTCTGGCCGCCGAGCTGGACGATCACACCGGCGACCGGTCCGGCCTGCTGCTCGGCGTGGACGATCTCCAGAACGTCCTCCAGGGTGAGCGGCTCGAAGTAGAGCCGGTCGGAGGTGTCGTAGTCGGTGGAGACGGTCTCCGGGTTGCAGTTGACCATCACGGTCTCGTAGCCGGCGTCGCTGAGCGCGAAGGAGGCGTGGACGCAGGAGTAGTCGAACTCGATGCCCTGGCCGATGCGGTTGGGGCCAGAGCCCAGGATGATAACGGCGGCGCGCTCGCGCGGGGCGACCTCGTTCTCCTCGTCGTAGGAGGAGTAGAAGTACGGGGTCTTCGCGGCGAACTCGGCGGCGCAGGTGTCGACCGTCTTGTAGACCGGGCGGACGCCGAGGGCGTGCCGGACCTGGCGGACGACGTCCTCGCGCAGGCCGCGGATCTCGCCGATCTGCTGGTCGGAGAAGCCGTGGCGCTTGGCGTGGGCGAGCAGGTCGGGGGTGAGCTCGGTGGCGGCGGCCAGCTCGTCGGCGATCTCCTTGATCAGGAAGAGCTGGTCGACGAACCAGGGGTCGATCTTCGTGGACTCGAAGACCTCCTCCTGGGTGGCGCCGGCCCGGATGGCCTGCATCACGGTGTTGATGCGGCCGTCGGTGGGCCGCACGGCCTCGCGCAGCAGCTCGTCCTTGTCGCCGAGCTCGCCGGTGAAGGCGAACTGGCTGCCCTTCTTCTCCAGGGAGCGCAGGGCCTTCTGGAGCGCCTCGGTGAAGTTGCGGCCCATTGCCATGGCCTCGCCCACCGACTTCATGGTGGTGGTGAGGGTGGAGTCGGCGGAGGGGAACTTCTCGAAGGCGAAGCGGGGCGCCTTGACCACGACGTAGTCGAGCGTCGGCTCGAAGGAGGCCGGGGTCTGCTCGGTGATGTCGTTGGGGATCTCGTCCAGCGTGTAGCCGACGGCCAGCTTGGCGGCGATCTTGGCGATCGGGAAGCCGGTGGCCTTGGAGGCGAGCGCGGAGGAGCGGGAGACGCGCGGGTTCATCTCGATGACGATGACCCGGCCGTCCTCGGGGTTGACCGCGAACTGGATGTTGCAGCCGCCGGTGTCGACGCCGACCTCGCGGATGACCGCGATGCCGATGTCGCGCAGCACCTGGTACTCGCGGTCGGTGAGGGTCATCGCCGGGGCGACGGTGATGGAGTCGCCGGTGTGGACGCCCATCGGGTCGAAGTTCTCGATGGAGCAGACGACCACGACGTTGTCGTGCTTGTCGCGCATCAGCTCCAGCTCGTACTCCTTCCAGCCGAGGATGGACTCCTCCAGGAGCACCTCGGTGGTCGGGGAGAGCGTGAGGCCCTGGCCGGCGATGCGGCGCAGCTCCTCCTCGTCGTGGGCGAAGCCGGAGCCGGCGCCGCCCATGGTGAAGGAGGGGCGGACGACGACGGGGTAGCCGCCGAGCGTGTCGACGCCGGCGAGGACGTCGTCCATGGAGTGGCAGATGACCGAGCGGGCGGACTCGCCGTGGCCGATCTTCTTGCGGACCTCCTCGACGACCACCTTGAACTGCTCGCGGTCCTCGCCCTTGTGGATGGCCTCCACGTTGGCGCCGATCAGCTCGACGCCGTACTTGGCGAGCGTGCCGTTCTCGTGGAGGGAGATCGCGGTGTTGAGCGCGGTCTGGCCGCCGAGGGTGGGCAGGAGGGCGTCGGGGCGCTCCTTGGCGATGATCTTCTCGACGAACTCGGGGGTGATCGGCTCGACGTAGGTGGCGTCGGCGATCTCCGGGTCGGTCATGATCGTCGCCGGGTTGGAGTTCACCAGGACGACGCGCAGGCCTTCGGCCTTGAGGACGCGGCATGCCTGGGTGCCGGAGTAGTCGAACTCCGCGGCCTGGCCGATGACGATCGGGCCGGAGCCGATGACCAGGACGGACTGGATATCGGTGCGCTTAGGCACGCTGGCCCTCCATGAGACTGTTGTTCATCAAAGCGGCGAAGCGGTCGAACAGGTAGGCGGCGTCGTGGGGACCGGCGGCCGCTTCGGGGTGGTACTGGACGCTGAACGCGGGCCGGTCCAGCAGCTGCAGCCCTTCGACGACGTTGTCGTTGAGGCAGACGTGGGAGACCTCGGCGCGGCCGTAGGGGGTGTCGGACACCTTGTCGAGCGGGGCGTCGACGGCGAACCCGTGGTTGTGGGCGGTGACCTCGACCTTGCCGGTGGTGCGGTCCTGGACCGGCTGGTTGATGCCGCGGTGGCCGTACTTCAGCTTGTAGGTGCCGAAGCCGAGGGCGCGGCCGAGGATCTGGTTGCCGAAGCAGATGCCGAAGAGCGGGGTGGAGCGCTCCAGGACGCCCCGCATCAGCTCGACGGGGTGGTCGGCGGTCTCCGGGTCACCGGGACCGTTGGAGAAGAACACGCCGTCGGGGTTCACGGCGTAGATCTCGTCGAGGGTGGCGGTGGCGGGCAGGACGTGCACCTCGATGCCGCGCTCGGACATCCGGTAGGGGGTCATGCCCTTTATGCCGAGGTCGATCGCGGCGACCGTGAACTTCTTGTCGCCCTGCGCCGGGACGACGTACGCCTCGGCGGTGGCGACCTCCTCGTAGAGGCTGGCGCCCTTCATCTGGGCCGACTCGCGGACCCGGGCCAGCAGCGCCTCCTCGGAGGCGAGGGCCTCGCCGGAGAAGATGCCGACGCGCATGGCGCCGCGCTCGCGCAGGTGGCGGGTCAGGGCGCGGGTGTCGACGCCGCTGATGCCCACGACGCCCTGGTCGGCGAGCTCGTCGTCGAGGGTGCGGGTGGAGCGCCAGTTGGAGGGGACCCGGGCGGGGTCGCGGACGACGTAGCCGGCCACCCAGATCTGGTGGGACTCGCGGTCCTCCTCGTTCATGCCGGTGTTGCCGACGTGCGGCGCCGTCATGACGACCACCTGGCGGTGGTAGGACGGGTCGGTGAGGGTCTCCTGGTAGCCGGTCATGCCGGTGGAGAACACGGCCTCGCCGAAGGTCTCCCCCACGGCCCCGTAGGCGCGGCCGCGGAAGATCCGGCCGTCCTCCAGGACGAGTACTGCGGGAGACGTGGCTCCCCTGGTGGAGGTCGTCATCGTGCGCCTTCCGTCTGCTGGTGGTGCTGTGCGGTCATGTGGTTGATGGCGGCGACCCAGTCGGCGTGCTCGGCCGACCGGTCGGAGCGGAAGCCGGAGTCGATCAGCCGGTCGCCGAGCTCCCAGGTCACCACCAGCAGGCCGCCCTCGGTGAGGACCTTGCCGGCGATGCCCTTGTCGAGCCGGGCCTCGCGGAGCTGAGCCGCGGGGACGAAGAAGTCGGTGGCGCCGGGGCGGTCGACGACCAGTCCGGCGTCGGTCAGGGTGAGCTCGGCCCGGCTCCGGGTGCCCAGGCCGTGCGCGACGATGCGGTCCAGCCAGCGGCCCGCCTCGGTGGAGCCGTGGTAGCGGCCGCTCATGGTCAGCTTCGCCTCGCCCGGCTCCTCGGGCGTCCGCGGCAGCTCGGCCACGTCGCCCTGGAGGGTGGAGCGCCACTTCCAGCCCTCGCGCATCAGCCAGTAGACCAGCGCGACGAAGAGGGCGAGGCCCACGACCCAGGCGATGCGGCCCGGCCAGTTGGTCACCTCGGCCGACTTGCGTTCGGCCTCGGCGGCGAGGGACAGGAGGAGGGGGGTCGAGGTCGTCACGCGAGCTTCCCGTCGGAGTAGGTGGCCTTGCCCCGCAGCCACGTGTGGGTGACACGGCCCGGCAGCTCACGGCCCTCGTAGGGGGTGTTGCGGCTGCGGGAGGCGAAGCCCGCGGGGTCCACGCCTCCACGGTATGCGGTGTCGACCAGGGTGAGGTTCGCAGGCTCACCGACGGCCACCGGACGGCCGTGCCCCTGGGCCCGGCCGATCCGCGCGGGCGCGGCGGACATCCGGTCGGCGACGCCGGCCCAGTCCAGCAGGCCGGTCTCCACCATGGTCTCCTGCACCACGGACAGGGCGGTCTCCAGGCCGACCATGCCCATGGCGGCGGCGGCCCACTCGCAGTCCTTGTCCTCGTGCGGGTGCGGGGCGTGGTCGGTGGCGACGATGTCGATCGTGCCGTCGGCCAGCGCCTCGCGCAGCGCCATGACGTCGCGCTCGGTGCGCAGCGGCGGGTTGACCTTGTAGACCGGGTTGTAGCTGCGCACCATCTCGTCGGTGAGGAGCAGGTGGTGCGGGGTGACCTCGGCGGTGACGTCGATGCCGCGGGACTTGGCCCAGCGGACGATCTCGACGGAGCCGGCCGTGGACAGGTGGCAGATGTGGACGCGCGAGCCGACGTGCTCGGCGAGCAGGACGTCGCGGGCGATGACCGACTCCTCGGCCACCGCCGGCCAGCCGCCGAGGCCGAGCTCGGCGGAGACGACGCCCTCGTTCATCTGGGCGCCCTCGGTGAGCCGGGGCTCCTGGGCGTGCTGGGCGACGACGCCGCCGAAGGCCTTCACGTACTCCAGGGCGCGGCGCATGATCACGGCGTCGTGGACGCACTTGCCGTCGTCGGAGAAGACGGTGACACCGGCCGCGGACTCGTGCATCGCGCCGAGCTCGGCGAGCTTCTCGCCCTCCAGGCCGACGGTGACGGCGCCGATGGGCTGGACGTCGCAGTAGCCGTGCTCCTGGCCGAGGCGGTACACCTGCTCGACCACGCCGGCCGTGTCGGCGACGGGGAAGGTGTTGGCCATCGCGTACACCTGCGTGTAGCCGCCCTTGGCGGCGGCGCGGGTGCCGGTGAGGACGGTCTCGGAGTCCTCGCGGCCGGGCTCGCGCAGGTGGGTGTGGAGGTCGACCAGGCCCGGCAGGAGGACCTTGCCGTCCGCCTCGACCACTCTGTCGACGCCCTCGGCGTCCAGGCCGGCGCCGACGGCGGCGATCGTGGTGCCGTCGATCAGCACGTCCTGCGGCTCGCCGCCCAGCACGCGCGCACCGCGGATCAGGGTCTTGCTCATGGGTTCTGCCTTTCCTCGGATGCGGTTCACTGGCCGGGCGTGGGCTCGTTGGCGTTGCCGCCGAGCAGGAGGTAGAGGACCGCCATCCGGGTGAAGACGCCGTTGGCGACCTGCTCGGTGACGGTGCAGCGGTCGGAGTCGGCGACCTCGGCGGTGATCTCCATGCCGCGGACCATCGGGCCGGGGTGCATGACGATCGCGTGGTCGGGCATCTTCGCCATCCGGTCGCCGTCCAGGCCGTAGCGGCGGGAGTACTCGCGCTCGGTGGGGAAGAAGGCGGCGTTCATCCGCTCGCGCTGGACGCGCAGCATCATCACCGCGTCGGCCTTCGGCAGGGCGGAGTCGAGGTCGTAGGAGACCTCGCAGGGCCAGGTCTCGACGCCGACCGGCAGCAGGGTCGGCGGGGCCACCAGCGTGACGTGCGCGCCGAGGGTGTGCAGCAGGTCGACGTTGGAGCGGGCCACCCGGCTGTGCAGGACGTCGCCGACGAGGGTGACGTGCTTGCCGGCGAGGTCCTGGCCGAGGCCGGCGTCGGGGCCGATCAGGCGGCGGCGCATGGTGAAGGCGTCCAGCAGGGCCTGGGTGGGGTGCTGGTGGGTGCCGTCACCGGCGTTGATCACCGGGGCGTCGATCCAGCCGGAGGTGGCCAGGCGGTAGGGGGCGCCGGAGGCGCTGTGGCGGATGACGACCGCGTCCACGCCCATGGCGGCCAGCGTCTGGGCGGTGTCCTTGAGGGACTCGCCCTTGGAGACGCTGGACCCCTTGGCGGCGAAGTTGATGACGTCGGCGGACAGCCGCTTCTCGGCGGCCTCGAAGGAGATCCGGGTGCGGGTGGAGTCCTCGAAGAACAGGTTGCAGACGGTGCGGCCGCGCAGGGCGGGAAGCTTCTTGACCGTGCGGTCTCCGACCCGGGCCATCTCCTCGGCGGTGTCGAGGATGTGGACGGCGTCGTCGCGGGTCAGGTCGGCGGCCGAGATGAGGTGACGCTTCATCGGGCAGGCTCCGTGGGAAGGATCATCTGGGAGATTTCGGGCAGGCGCGGACGCGCGGGCGCACCCCGGGTGGCGGGGTCGCGTCCGTGGGTCTAGTGCCGTTCGCCCTGGGAGGCCGGCTTGGCGCCGAGCAGCACGGTGTCGCGACCGTCCTCCTCGGCGAGCTGGACCTTGACCGTCTCCCGCAGCGACGTGGGGAGGTTCTTGCCGACGTAGTCGGCGCGGATCGGCAGTTCGCGGTGACCGCGGTCGACGAGGACGGCGAGCTGGACCGCGCGGGGGCGGCCGATGTCGTTCAGCGCGTCGAGCGCGGCGCGCACGGAGCGGCCGGAGAAGAGCACGTCGTCGACGAGCACGACCAGGCGGCCGTCGATCCCGTCACCGGGGATGTCGGTGCGGGCGAGGGCCCTGGGCGGCTGGAGCCGCAGGTCGTCGCGGTACATGGTGATGTCGAGGGAGCCGACGGGGATCTTCCGTCCGGTGATCTCCTCGAGCTTGTCGGCGATCCGCCGGGCGAGGTAGACGCCCCTGGTCGGGATGCCGAGCAGCACGACGTCCTCGGCGCCCTTGGCGCGTTCGACGATCTCGTGCGCGATGCGGGTCAGAACCCGCGCGATGTCCTGGGCCTCGAGCACGGCACGTGCGTCGGACCCCTGCGCCGCCGAGGCGGAGCTGTTCGTGTCCATACGAAAAGGACCTCCTTCTCCGCCTCACGGGACGGACCTTAAAGGACGTCGTGTTTACGGCCTCTACCCTAACAGGCCCCCGAACGCCCCAGCTGTCCCCCCTCCCACGCCGCGACCCACCCCCGCTTTCACCCTTTCGGAGCAAGCGCGCGAACCGATCATCGAACCGTCGGTCCGGACCATTCCGCTTGACGGGGCAGAGTAACGCTGCGTAACCTTACAGTGAGTTACCAACCGTGCGGCACGCCGGGCGGGCGCGGCGCGATCATGGCTCCGCTCCGCCACAGACGCCCGGTCCGCACGCGCCGCCGACTGTCCGGGAGCTTTATGTCCAGCGAATACGCAAAGCAGCTCGGGGCCAAGCTCCGGGCCATCCGCACCCAGCAGGGTCTGTCCCTCCACGGTGTGGAGGAGAAGTCCCAGGGCCGCTGGAAGGCCGTCGTGGTCGGTTCCTACGAGCGCGGGGACCGCGCCGTGACCGTGCAGCGCCTCGCCGAGCTGGCGGACTTCTACGGTGTCCCCGTCCAGGAGCTGCTCCCCGGCACCACGCCGGGCGGCGCCGCCGAGCCGCCGCCGAAGCTGGTCCTCGACCTCGAGCGGCTTCAGCACGTGCCGGTGGAGAAGGCCGGCCCGTTGCAGCGCTACGCGGCGACGATCCAGTCCCAGCGCGGCGACTACAACGGCAAGGTGCTCTCGATCCGCCAGGACGACCTGCGCACCCTGGCCGTCATCTACGACCAGTCGCCCTCGGTGCTGACCGAGCAGCTGATCAGCTGGGGCGTCCTGGACGCCGACGCCCGCCGTGCGGTCGCTCACGAGGAGAGCTGACCGAACGGGCGTGCAGAAACGAAACAGCAGACCGAAGGGCCCCAGCGAGACGCTGGGGCCCTTCGGTGTTTCCGGCCGTTGCGGCGGGCGCGGCTCAGGCCTCGTCGCGCCGCAGCGACGGCTTGAGGTCCTTGAACCGGCCGAGCAGCCCGTTGACGAACGCGGGCGAGTCGTCCGTGGAGAACTCCTTGGCCAGCTGCACCGCCTCGTCCAGCACGACGGCGTCGGGCGTCTCGTCCACCCAGATCAGCTCGTAGGCGCCGAGCCGCAGGATGTTGCGGTCGACGACCGGCATCCGGTCCAGCGTCCAGTCCACGGCGTACTGGGCGATCAGCTCGTCGATACGGCGGACGTGGTCCGCGTACCCCTCGACCAGCTGCATCGTGTACTCGCTGACCGGCGGCTGCCGGGTGTCGTTCCGGGAGTGCCGGACCCAGTCGGCGAGGACGGACAGGACGTCCACGCCGCGCTGGTCCGCCTCGAAGAGGATCTGGAACGCGCGCTTGCGGGCCGTATTGCGGGCAGCCACGGTTAGCTGTTCACCCGGCCGAGGTAGTCGCTGGTGCGGGTGTCGACCTTGATCTTCTCGCCCGTGGTGATGAAGAGCGGGACCTGGATCTGGTGGCCCGTCTCCAGGGTGGCCGGCTTGGTGCCACCGGTGGAGCGGTCGCCCTGGACGCCCGGCTCGGTCTCCTGGATGGTCAGCTCGACGGCGGCCGGCAGCTCGACGAAGAGCACCTCGCCCTCGTGCTGGGCCACGACGGCGGTGAAGCCCTCGATCAGGAAGTTGGCGGCGTCGCCGACGACCTTGCGGTCGATCATCAGCTGGTCGTAGGTGTCCATGTCCATGAAGACGAAGTAGTCGCCGTCCATGTACGAGAACTGCATGTCGCGCTTGTCGACGGTGGCCGTCTCGACCTTGACGCCGGCGTTGAAGGTCTTGTCGACGACCTTGCCGGAGAGCACGTTCTTGAGCTTGGTACGCACGAAGGCCGGGCCCTTGCCGGGCTTGACGTGCTGGAACTCGACGACGGACCAGAGCTGGCCGCCTTCGAGCTTGAGCACCAGGCCGTTCTTGAGGTCGTTCGTGGAAGCCACGGTTGCGGAATCTCCTGGACTGACGTGGACGACCTGGGGAACGTGCGCGGCGGCTCGGAAGCTACAGCGCGAGCAGCTCCTTGGTCGTGATGGTGAGTAGCTCGGGTCCGCCGTCCGCCTCGGGGCGCACGACGAGCGTGTCATCGATCCGGACCCCGCCCCGACCGGGGAGGTGAACCCCCGGCTCGACGGTGACCGGCACGCAAGCGTCCAGTTTACCCATGGCCGCGGGGGCCAATTGCGGGTCCTCCGCGATTTCCAGTCCCACACCGTGTCCGGTCCGCGCCGGGAGGGCGCTGCCGTAGCCGGCGGAGGCCAGGACCTGCCGTGCGGCCCGGTCCACCTCGCGGTGCTCGACGCCCGGAGCCAGGGCCTCCCGGCCCGCCCGCTGGGCGGCGAACACCACCTCGTACAGCTCGATCTGCCAGTCCGCGGGCGTGGTGCCGATGACGAAGGTCCGCCCGATCTCGCACCGGTAGCCGCGGTACGCGGCTCCCATGCAGACGGAGAGGAAGTCGCCCTCCTCCACCCGCCGGTCGGTGGGCCGGTGGCCGGGCCGCCCGGCGTGCGGGCCGGTGGCCACCGAGGTGGGGAAGGCCGGTCCGTCGGCCCCGTGGTCGACCAGGCGGCGCTCCAGTTCCAGCGCGAGGTGGCGCTCGGTGCGGCCGACCAGGATCGACTCCAGCAGCTCCCCCAGCGCCTGGTCGGCGATCTCCGCGCCCGCGCGCAGGCAGGAGATCTCCTCCTCGTCCTTGACCACCCGCATCTGCTCCACGGCGACGCCGAGGTCGGTCAGCCGCAGCCGGGAGGCCACCGAGCCGATGGCCCGGTGCCGGGCCACGGTGAGGTGGTGCTCCTCCACGGCGAGCGAGTCGGCGCCCTCCTCGGCCGCCAGCCCGGCGGCGGCCACCGCCGCGTCGCCGCCCTCCGGGGAGAGGCTGCCGCCCAGCGGGCGGATCCGCAGCAGCTCGTCCGGCCGGCCGCCCTCGCGCGCCCCGGACGGCTGCTGTTCCTCGAGCGGGTGCGGGCACAGCAGCACGTCCTCGGCGCCGTCGCGCGACGCGAGCAGGAGCGCCGCGCCGGGCGGGGCGGCCCCGGCGAGGTACCGCACGTTGGCGGGGCGGGTGACCAGCGCGGCGGCGCTGCCGGCAGCGTGGCAGCGTTCCCTCAGCCGCGCCCGACGGGCGGCGAACACCTCTGGCATGGCCCGAGCGTATGTTCCGCCGCGTTCGACCGCGTCCTGAACGCCGCCGGTCGGGGGTGCGGCCCGGTTCCGGCCCCGCCGCGCCGCCGCGGGATCTGCACCCGGCGGAGGCTCGGCGGGCTGTGGCGACCCCTGCCACGGGGCCCGGGTGGTGCTCGCGGCGGCTCCGCCGGGGTCAGGGCAGGGGGCGGGTCACCACTGCGGGGGCGCGGCCATGGAGCGGGCCAGGACGTCGTCGAGCAGCCGGGCGGTGGCCGGGACGTCCAGCTGGGAGTTGTCGATGATGGGCAGGCCCGAGCCGTACCAGCCGGCCATCCGGCCGTGGATCCGGGCGACCTCCTCGTCGGTGAGCCGCCGGTTGCCGGAGCGCTGGGCGTTGCGCTCCAGCACGACCTCCAGACCGGGCAGCAGCACCACCGGCAGCAGGCCGGGGCCCACGTGCCGCTTCCAGCCGCCCAGGCCGACGACGGGCCGGTCGGGGAAGACGGCGTCGTCGATCACGCAGGAGATGCCGTTGGCCAGGAAGTTGCGGGCGGCGAAGCCGCAGGTGCGGCGGGCCAGGCGGTACTGGGTCTCGGACTGCTCGTTCCACCCGGTCTGCGGGTCGGCGAAGCCGGCGCGCACCCATTCGCGGACGTCGTCCAGGCTGATGTGGGCGGTGGGCACCCTGCGGTGGCCGGCCCAGTACTTGGCCACGCTGGTCTTGCCCGCACCGGCCGGGCCGATCAGCAGCACCGCGAGGGTCGCCGTCCGGGGGTCGGGCGGCACCGGGGCCGGCGGCGCCGGGTGATGGACCCCGCCCTGGGCCAGCGGGAACCCCGGCGCGTGCACCGGGCCTCCCTGGGGCAACGGGACCTGCCCGGTCGCCTCCGGCGCCTGCCCCGCCCAGGCGGTCCGCCCGGGCCCGTGGGGCGGCGGCAGTTCGGACCCCACCGCGTGCTGCATCCCCTGCCACTCCGTCTCGTGATGGTCTCGCGTCGGTCGTGCCGACCGTACCGGCCGTCGGAACGGTACCGCCCCGCGCCGTCTGGTGGGGAACGGGCGGGGCGGTGGGAAAGTGCCCTGCGGCGACGCGGGGCCCGCTGTCGCTACTCGGCGACCTCGCCGTAGGCGGCGAGCAGCACGGCCGGGTCCGGGCCCTCCAGCACGGTGGGCCGGGCCAGACCGTCCAGGACGATGAAGCGCAGCAGGTCGCCGCGGGACTTCTTGTCGACCTTCATGGTCTCCAGCAGCTTGGGCCACTGGTCGTACCGGTAGGTCAGCGGCAGACCGAGGGAGCGCAGGATCTCGGTGTGCCGGTCGGCGGTGGCGTCGTCGAGCCGCCCGGCGACCCGGCCGAGTTCGGCGGCGAAGCGCATGCCGACGGCGACGGCCGCGCCGTGCCGCCACTTGTAGCGCTCGTTCTTCTCGATGGCGTGCGCCAGGGTGTGGCCGTAGTTCAGGATCTCCCGCAGGCCCGACTCCTTGAGGTCGGAGGAGACCACCTCGGTCTTGACCCTGATGGCGCGCTCGATCAGCTCGGCGGTGTGCGGGCCCTCGGGGCTGCGCGCGGCCTCCGGGTCGCCCTCGATGAGGTCGAGGATGACCGGGTCGGCGATGAAGCCGGCCTTGACGATCTCGGCGAGCCCGGAGACGTAGTCGTGCACCCCCAGGGAGTCCAGCGCGGCCAGGTCGCACAGGACGCCGGCCGGCGGGTGGAAGGCGCCGACCAGGTTCTTGCCCTCGGCCGTGTTGATGCCGGTCTTGCCGCCGACGGCCGCGTCGACCATGGCGAGCACGGTGGTGGGGACGGCGATCCAGCGCACGCCGCGCAGCCAGGTGGCGGCGACGAAACCGGCGAGGTCGGTGGTGGCGCCGCCGCCGACGCCGACGATGACGTCGGAGCGGGTGAAGCCGGTCTGGCCCAGCGCCTTCCAGCAGTAGGCGGCGACCTCGGCGGTCTTGGCCTCCTCGGCGTTGGGCACCTGGATGGCGACGGCCTCGTAGCCCTGCTCGGCCAGGTCGGCGCGGAGCGCGTCCCCGGTGCCGGCGAGCGCCTCGGGGTGGATCACGGCCACCCGCTTGGCCTTGTCGCCGACCAGACCGCCGAGCTCGCCGAGGAGCTGCCGGCCGACCAGGACCTCGTAGGGATCGGTGCCCGCCGTCCCGGCGACCTTGATCCGGGTCACGGCCTCGCTGGTGCTCATGCTTCGTCCTCGTTCTTGCGGAGTTCCAGTGCGTCGAGGACCGCCTCGGCGACCTCTTCGGGCGTGCGCCCGTCGGTGGCGACCACCACGCGGGCCACCTCGGTGTACAGGTGGCGGCGGGCCTCCATCAGCTCACGCCACTGCTTGCGCGGGTTGACGGTGAGCAGCGGGCGGGCGACGTTCAGCCCGGTACGCCGGACCGCCTCGTCGACGTCCATCGAGAGGTAGACGACCGGGTGGGCGGCCAGCAGGGCCCGCGAGCCGGCGTCGAGGATCGCGCCGCCGCCCAGGGCGAGGACGCCCTCGTGCTCGGCGAGCGCGGTGGCGACGGCCGCCTTCTCCAGGGCCCGGAAGTGCTCCTCGCCGTCGTCGACGAAGATCTC
>NZ_JBEOVU010000056.1:0-29733 GCF_040295685.1 Streptomyces sp. NPDC002734 | reverse complement strand
TCGCGGACCCGCCCGCGGGTTTGGGCGCCAACTTCATTTCGGCCCTGGTCGGCTTCGCCCCCGGGCCCGGCGCCCCCCCGGGGGGGCCCCCCCACACGGGGGGGGGGCGTCGTACGTGAGAACACGTACGACGCCCGCGGCCGTGTGCGGTTCGCGGCGCTGGGCCGCGGCGAGGCCTACGCCGACTTGCGGCGCGTGTCGCGGGGATGAACGGCGATGTTCATCGCTCCGGAACGCAGCACCGCGAGTCGCTCCTCGAGAACTTCCTCGAGCTCCTCACGGGTACGACGCTCCATGAGCATGTCCCAATGCGTACGGGCCGGCTTCGCCTTCTTCTCCTCCGGTCCGTCGCCGTCCACCAGGAGTGCCTGGGCCCCGCAGACCTTGCACTCCCACTCCGGCGGAATCTCCGCCTCGACCGAGAAGGGCATCTCGAAACGATGCCCCTTCTCGCATGCGTACTCCACCGCCTGGCGCGGGGCCAGGTCGATGCCGCGGTCGGTCTCGTAGCTGGTCACCACGAGGCGCGTGCCGCGAAGAGCTCGCTCACTCATGAATCGTGCCTCCCGGGCTTGTCGCCCACAGGACAGGTGTCGCTGTCGTCGTCATCCGGCTCAACGTCCGGTCGGCGGTAAAGATTCCCGTTCCGCGCCAATGCGTCGCCGTCGTAGCCGCCCCTTGTTGTACCCACCATTGCCCGGTTTGTCACATCTGGCAGGAGATGTCACTCGACGTTGCGGCGTCTTTGTCGCGCAGTAACGGTACGCCTGGCAGGCCAAACGCGTACACTACCGCCCCGCCATCTCCGCCGCCAAAAACATCAGAGCTTCTCCGGAACCGTGTTCCCCGCCTCGGCGACGGCACGCCGCACGGGTATGCGAGCGAGGAGCAGGAATCCGAGCGCGAAGAAGATCACCAGCGAGATGATGGCGTCCCGGTAGCTGCCGGTCAGCTGATACGTCAGTCCGAAGACCAGGGGGCCGAGCCAGCTGGTGCCCCGGTCGCTGATCTCGTAGGCCGCGAAGTACTCGGCCTCCTTGCCCGGCGGGATCAGGTGCGAGAAGAGGGACCGCGAGAGCGCCTGGCTCCCGCCCATCACCAGGCCGATCCCGGCCGCCAGGGCGAAGAACCAGACGGCGTTCCCGGACGGCATGAAGTAGGCGGTGCCGACGACCAGCGTCCACGCGGCGAGCGAGCCGAGGACGGTGCGCTTGGCGCCGTACCGCCTGGCGATCCGCCCGAGCGCCAGCGCGCCGGCCACCGCCAGCACCTGCACCAGCAGCACCGCCGTGATCAGCGTGGACTGCTCCAGGCCCAGCTCCTCGGAGCCGAAGATCGCCGCCTGCGAGATCACCGTCTGGATGCCGTCGTTGTAGACCAGATAGGCGAGCAGGAAGCCGAGCGTCAGCGGGTGACGCCGCATGTCGCGCAGCGTCTCGAGCAGACGGCGCGGGGCGGAGGCGGAGGTCTCGGTCACCTCGACCCTGCGGTCGCGCAGGCGGCGCAGCGGGATCAGCGCGAACACGCCCCACCACACGCCCGCCGAGGCCAGGCAGATGCGGACCGCCACCGACTCGGTCAGGCCGAAGGAGTCGTGCATCGTGTACAGCACCAGGTTCAGGACGAGCATCAGCGCGCCCGCCGCGTATCCGAAGGCCCAGCCCTTGGAGGAAACGGCGTCGCGCTCCTCCGGCGTGGATATCTGTGGGAGGAACGCGTTGGAGAGCATCGCCGCCACCGACTGCGAGGCGTTGGCGACGATCAGCAGCACGCCGCCCAGCAGGTAGCGGTCGCCGTCCAGGAAGAACATGCAGGCCGTGGCGAGGGCGCCGAGGTAGGCGAAGGCGCCCAGCAGCGGCTTCTTGCGGCCGGTGCGGTCCGCGACGGCGCTGACCAGCGGCATCAGCAGCACGGCGGCGATTACCGACAGCGAGACCGTGTAGGCGAAGAAGGATCCCGCGCTCACGGGGATGCCGAAGGGATGGACGAAGCCCTCGTCGTCCGCGGCGGCCTTGGTGACCGAGGTCAGGTAGGGGCCGAGGAAGACGGTGAGCACGCTGGTGGAGTAGACCGAGCAGGCCCAGTCGTAGAAGTACCAGCCGCGCTGTTCGCGCCGACGTCCGTCGGCCGTGCCGGCCGCCCCCGTCTGCACTGTGATGCTGCCCACCCGATCCTCGCTTCGCGCCGTGGGAGCCGCGCACGCTCAGACCCAGGTGCCCCGGTCCTCCATGACCGCGCGCAGCGTGTCGATGTGATCGGTCATGATGCCATCGACCCCCAGGTCCAGGAGCCTGTGCATTTCTACGGAATCGTTGACCGTCCAGACGTGGACCTGCAGGCCGCGGGCGTGGGCGGCCCGGACGAAGCGGCGGTCCACCACCGGGACGCCGGACTGGGCGACCGGGACCTGCGCGGCCAGCGCGGAGGCGCGCAGCCCGACGGGGAGGCCCCAGGAGCGCAGCCGCAGGCCGAGGACGCCGGCCGTGCCGTAGGAGGTGGCCAGCCGCGGCCCGGCCAGCCGCTGGGCCCGGGCGACCCGGGACTCGGAGAACGACCCGACGCACACCCGGTCCCAGGCGTTCGTACGTTCCACCACGTCCAGCAGCGGCAGCAGGGCGCCCTCCTCCTTGACGTCCACGTTCCAGCGGACCTCGGGGAAGGTCTCCAGCAGCTCGGAGAAGAGCGGCACCGGTTCCCGCCCGGCGACCCGAGCCTGCCGGACCTCGCTCCAGGGCAGCTCGGCGATCCGGCCGGCGCCGTCGGTCACCCGGTCCAGGGTGTCGTCGTGGAAGGCGACCAGGACGCCGTCCGCGGTGACATGGACGTCCGTCTCCATGTACCGGTACCCGGCGTCGGCGGCACGGCGGAACTGGGCGGCGGTGTTCTCCAGCCCGTCGGCGTCCCCGCCGCGGTGGGCGAAGGGGATCGGACCGGGGTGGTCCAGGTAGGGGTGCGGGGTGCGGGTCGTCGTCACGGTCGCAGTATCCCGCTCGGCGGCTCGGCGGAGCAGAGGGGGGCGGTGGCCACGGCCGCCGCCGCGGGGGCCACGGGGGACAGGGGGGCCGCGGGGGTGAACCGGCGCAGGAAGAACTGCACCAGCGGACCGATGGCCAGGGCGTACAGGAGGGTGCCGACGCCCACGGTGCCGCCCAGCAGGAAGCCGGTCAGCACGACGACGACCTCGATCGCGGTGCGCATGCTGCGGATCGAGCGGCCGGTGCGGCGGTGCAGCCCGGTCATCAGCCCGTCACGCGGGCCGGCGCCGAAGCCCGCGGCGATGTAGAGCCCGGAGGCCGCGCCGTTGAGGACGAGACCCGCGAGCAGCAGCGGCCAGCGCACCGCGAGCGCGTCGGTGACGGGGACCAGGGCGAGGGTGGCGTCCATGGTGAGACCGACGACGAACACGTTGGAGACGGTGCCGAGGCCGGGGCGCTGCCGCAGCGGTATCCAGAGCAGCAGGACCAGCGCGCCGACCAGGATCGAGACCGTGCCCACCGTCAGGCCGGTCAGCTCGGAGACTCCCTGGTTGAGGACACCCCAGGGCTCCAGGCCCAGTTCGACCCGCAGCAGGAGCGCGGTGCTGACCCCGTAGAGCGTGAGGCCGAGGTAGAGCTGGACGAGACGTCGGGCGAGCAAGGCGACCCCCTGTGGTGATGTTGGACCGGCGCATGCCACTCTGTGGCTCGTGTCCTGCGGCTCGACAGGGCCAATTCGCGGAAGGTGGACTGGACGGATGCAACGGTGGACCTCCGTGGTGGGAGCCGCCCAACTGGCGCGGCAGCTCGCCTCGCAGCAGGAGCGGCCCTCCGCGCCGGGCGGACGGCGCCCTCCCGCGTACCGGGCCCTCGCCGACGGCATCCGGCTGCTGGTCCTGGAGGGACGGGTGCCGGTCGCCGCGCGGCTGCCCGCCGAGCGGGAGCTCGCCCTCGCGCTCTCGGTCAGCCGGACCACCGTCGCCGCCGCCTACGAGGCGCTGCGCGCCGACGGCTTCCTGGAGTCCCGGCGCGGCGCCGGCAGCTGGACCGCCGTGCCGCCGGGCAACCCGCTGCCCGCCCGCGGTCTCGAGCCGCTGCCGCCGGAGTCCCTCGGCACGCTGATCGACCTCGGCACCGCCGCGCTCAACGCCCCGGAACCCTGGCTGACCCGCGCCGTCCAGGGCGCCCTGGGGGAGCTGCCGCCCTACGCCACCACGCACGGCGACTACCCGGCCGGACTGCCCGCCCTGCGGGCCACCATCGCCCGGCGGTACACCGAGCTCGGGGTGCCCACCATGCCGGAGCAGATCATGGTCACCACCGGCGCCATGGGGGCCATCGACGCCATCTGCCACCTCTTCGCCGGCCGGGGCGAGCGGGTCGCCGTCGAGTCCCCCAGTTACGCCAACATCCTCCAGCTGATCCGGGAGGCCGGGGCCCGGCTGGTGCCGGTGGCCATGGGGGAGGGGCTCGCCGGATGGGAGATGGACCGCTGGCGGCAGGTGCTGCGCGAGTCCGCGCCGCGGCTGGCCTACGTGGTCGCCGACTTCCACAACCCCACCGGCGCGCTCGCCGACGAGGAACGCCGGCGGATGCTGGTCGACGCGGCGCGCGCGGCCGGCACGGTGGTGGTCGCCGACGAGACCATGCGGGAGCTGCCGCTGGACGACGACGTCGAACTGCCGCGGCCGATGTGCGCCTTCGACCCCGCGGGTTCCTCCGTGATCACGGTGGGGTCCGCCAGCAAGGCCTTCTGGGCGGGCATGCGGATCGGCTGGGTGCGGGCCGCGCCCGAGATCGTCCGGTCGCTCGTCGCCGCCCGCGCGTACGCGGACCTCGGGACCCCGGTGCTGGAGCAGCTCGCGGTGGCCTGGCTGATGGACACGGGGGAGTGGGCGGACGCGGTCGCCTGGCGGCGCGCCCAGGCCCGCGGGAACCGGGACGCGCTGGTCGCGGCGGTCCGGCGGGAGCTGCCCGACTGGGAGTTCGCGGTGCCGTCCGGCGGGCTCACGTTGTGGGTCCGGGCGGGAGGGCTCTCCGGCTCCCGGATCGCCGTCGCGGGGGAGCGGGTCGGCGTCCGGGTGCCCTCGGGGCCCCGCTTCGGGGTCGACGGGGCCTTCGAGGGGTACGTCCGGCTGCCGTTCACCGTGGCCGGCCCGCTCGCCGACGAGGCGGCCGCGCGCCTGGCCGCGGCGGCCCGCCTCGTCGCCTCCGGCGCCCACCTGGGCCCGGAACCGACCCGCACGTTCGTCGCCTGAGGAGGGAGGTCCTCGCCCGCCTGATGGGGCGAGGACCTCGCCCAGGGGCGGTCGCCGGAGCCTTCCGGCGCCCGTCCGCGGGGTGCCGCCCGCAGGTGGGCGTCCGTGAGGAAGGGCGAGCGGGCGGTCGCCCGGCGGGCCGGGCCTCCCTCGGAGGCGGGCCTTTCTCCTACAGCTCCGCCCGGGCGGGTTCCGCCGGTTCCGGGTCGGGGGCGAGGTGCGGCTCGTCCAGGGTCTTCGGGTCCTTCACGATGTCGACCGCCGGTACTCCGGCGACCTCGGGCGGCTCGACCGCCTCGTTGACCGGTTCGGCGGCGCCCGTCGAGCCGGGGGTCGCCCCCGTCCCCCCGGTTCCTCCGGTCGTGCCGGCGGCCCGCGGCGGGAGCAGCTCCAGCACGGCCGCGCGATGTGCCTCGTCGGCCGTCTCGTCGTACGGGTCCGGCGTCGTCGGGACCTGCATCCGCAGCACCGGTCCGGCGCCGAGGCGGGCGTAACCCCGCCCGGGCGGGACCAGCGCGGGCGGAGTGGTCCGGGGCGCCGCCCCCAGCACGGCCGCCAGCTGGGCCACCGACGCGGGGCCCAGCACGACCCGCGCCCGGGTGTGCTGGCGTACCGCCTCGCTCAGCGCCTCCGCGCTCTCCAGGTGCTCCGCGACCACCACTGTGACGTTGGCCGCCCGCCCGTGCCGCAGCGGCACCTGGAGCAGCGCCTGCGGGTCGGACCCGCCCTCCGCCGCCGCCAGGTGACCCAGCGCGGCGGGGCGGTCGACCACGATCCACAGCGGCCGCCGGGAGTCCTCCGGCACGGGGAGTCCGGCCTGCCGGGCCCGGTTGGCGGCGATCAGCCGGCGCTCCGTCTCCCGCGAAGCCCACTCCAGCGAGGCCCGGGCGCCCGCGGGCGAGCACTCCACGGCGACCACGCCGTTGCGCCCGGTGAGGCAGGCGTACTCCCCGGCGGCCCCGCCGTCCACGATGAGCACGTCGCCGTGGCGCAGCGCCTGAAGGGCGACGCACCGCAGCAGCGTCGACGTGCCGCTGCCGGGGGAGCCGAGCGCCAGCAGGTGCGGCTCGGTGGAGCGGGCGCCGGTGCGCCACACCACCGGCGGCACGTCCCGGCCCGTTTCGCCCTCGCCCAGCGGGAGCGTGCGGGAGACCTCGGTCGGGTCGGTGAAGCCGAGGACCGTCTCGCCCGGCGCGGTGACGAACGCCTGTGCCGTGAGGTCGGCGGGCAGCGGCGGCAGCACCTCCAGGGTGAGCCGGTTCGCCTCCTCGTCCCAGACGAACCGGTACTCGCGCCCCCGCCCGGCCTTGGCGTGCAGCAGCTGCTCGACCCGGGCGCGCGCCTCGGGCTCACCGTCGGTGAAGTAGGCGGGATAACGCAGCACCAGCCGGGAGACCCGGCCGGTGTCGTCGAACTCGTGGGCCTCGAAGGGACCCTGCCACTCCCCGCCGTGCGCGTAGAGGGGCGCGGGATCCTCGGCGGCGGAGAAGTAGGGGACCAGCGCCTCGTACAGCGACGTCAGACGCCGGGCCTGGTCCTCGTCCGGGGTGCCCGGGGGCCGGCGGCCCGCGCCGTCGCGGCCCTTCCACGCGGCCGCCGCCATGGTCGCGGCGGCGGCCAGCACCGGGCCGTAGGGCGTCAGCACGACCACCAGCAGCACCGACGCCACCAGGAACAGCAGGGGCCCGCGCCGGTCCTTGGGCGCGGCCGCCCACCGCCGGCGGGCCGCCACGGCCAGCCGGCCCAGCCCGCGGGCCACCGTGATCAGCGGATGGAGCACGTCGGTGGCCCCGGCGCCCGCCGTCCGGGCCAGCTCCCGGCCGCGGGCGACGCGTGCGCCGCTGTTGGTCAGGATGCGGGGGAGGGGGCGCCGGGCCACTGAGATCTCCTGGTTCCGTGCCGACCGCGGTGGGTCGCGGGGTGTGCGGGGGAGGGAAGGCGGGGCGGGGCCGCCGCCCGGGTCAGAACTTCAGTCCGCCCAGCAGGCTCGCCAGGCTCTCGCCGCCGGCCTTGATGCTCGGCGCGATGGCCGTGCTGGACAGGTAGAAGCCGAACAGGACCGAGACGACGGCGTGCGAGCCCTTGAGGCCGTCCTTCCTGAAGAAGAGGACGACGATGATGCCGAAGAGCACGACGCCGGAGATGGACAGGATCATGGGGATCTCCTGGTGTTCGGGTGGGGACAGTCACCACGAGTTGTTCCAGGATCACAGCATGTATCGATACGACAAAAGGTGCAACTGAGTGATTTCCTGACGTTTTCCCCCGGTTGGTGGAGGTGTCGTGCGGGGTTCCGTGTGCCCGATGGCGTACACCGCCGCCCCGGCGGGGGCCGCGGGCGGACGCCGATGATCCTCACCGCCGTGTTCCCGGGACCCGGGCAGCCGCCTCCGGCATGTCGTCGTTTCACTCGTACGGTGGAGCGTGTGTTCCGGTGCGCACGCCCGGACGTGAGCCCTCGACCGGCCTTCCGCCCGCACGCCGTAGGCTCTGCGGGGTCACGTCCACCCGGACGCGCCCCGCCGGCCGTTGCGCCGGACGGCGGTACGGGCCGACGGCACCGTGGACACCACCCCGTACGGACACGAGGAGAGAGGCGGACCGGGCGATGAGCGAAGCCCCCGACCCGGAGGTCGTGGAACTCGCGACCAGGGTCTTCGAGATGGCGCGCAAGGGCGAGACCGAGCCGCTCGTCCGGTACCTCGACGCGGGCGTCCCGGCGGACCTCACCAACGACCGGGGCGACTGTCTGGTGATGCTCGCCGCCTACCACGGCCACGCGGAGACGGTCCGGGCCCTGCTGGACCGCGGCGCCCAGGCCGACCGGGTCAACGACCGGGGGCAGACGCCGCTGGCCGGCGCGGTCTTCAAGGGGGACGCCGAGGTCGTCCGGGCCCTGCTCGCCGGCGGCGCGGACCCGGCCGCGGGCACCCCCTCGGCCGTCGACACGGCCCGCATGTTCGGACGGGCAGAGGTGCTCGAACTCTTCGGCGCCGCCTGACCCTTGGCCGCCGCACCGCCCTGACCTCGGGCGACGGCGGGACCCCGGCGACCGAGGGCGGACGCCGGCCGAGGGGGACGCTCCGGACGCCCCCACCGAAATCCGGTCGCCACGCGGCGAACCGGCGAGTCATGATGGCCTGGTGATTCACGGACGCGACGGTTGGGCAGGAGTTGCCGAACCGCGTGGGCCGTGAGCGGTCCGTGAGGACCACAGACGAGAGGCAGAGGAAAATGGTCTACCACGAGCAGAAAACGGCGGGAGCCCGGACGTGTTGTCGCGGCCAGGTGCAGTGATCTCCCGGTTGCGTCGACGCTTGATGTGAGGCTGTTTCCCATGTTCGATCCGGTCATAGCGCCCAGCGGCACCCTGCTCGGCCTGCTCCAGCGGGGCCGAGGCGACGGGACCCTGCACGCGCTCACCGCCCCCCGCGCCGAGGCGCTGGCGGCCCTCGACGGGTGCGTGCTCCACGATCCGCGCCACGACTGGCAGCTGGAGAACCGCTCCCTCTACTACGCCAGGCTCTATCTCGACCTCGACGGGGCCCTGGCGGCCGTCGAGGCCCATCTCTTCGGGCCCGACGACGTCCTGGACACCGAGGAGAACCGCACCGGGCTGGCCCTGTCGGTCCTCGGTCACCTCGCCTCCTACGGCCGTCGTGACGCCCTGGACCTGCTGCGCCGTTACGCGGCCCAGGGCTCCAACTGGGCCTGGGCCCTCGACGAGCTCGCCCTGCGCGACGACGACGCCGGCCTGCGCGCCCTGGCCGAGCCCGTGCTGGCCCGGTTCCCCGCCGACGCCGCGGGCGACGCCGAGCTGGCCGGCGTGGTGCGTGACGCCTTCGAGCCCCGGCCCTGGCGGCTGTGGGCCGACGACCCGCGCCCCGCCGTCCGCGACCGGGTCCGCGTGGCCCGTGACGCCGCCAGCTTCGACCGCTGGCAACGCCAGCTCGACTCCACCGGCCCACGGCCCTCCTGGGGCGTGCGCGCCATCCTCGACTGGGCCCAGGATGGAGCCGAGCGGGGCGTGCAGCTCCAGGCGCCCGCCGCCCGCTGCCTGCTCGCGGTGGCCGGCCCCGAGGACCGCCCCGAACTCCTGGAGGCCGCCAGGTCCGGCCCCGACGGCGCCCGCGCCGCCGCCCTGCGCCACCTCGCCGACACCGGCGACCCGCTGGTCCTCGACCTCGTCGACGCCGCCGTCGCGGACGGCTCCTCCGTTGTCCAGGAGGCCGCCGTCGACGCCTTCGAGCGGATGCGCTCCGCCGCGGCCGTCGACGCGGCCCGCGCCTGGTCCCACCGCCCCGACCCGCTCGGCGCGGCCGCCGGCCGCGTGCTCGCCCTGCGCGGCGACGCCCGGGACGGCGCCCTGGTGCTCGCGGCGCTGCGGACCGCGGTACGCACCGAGGGGCCGGACGCGCCGACCCTGTGGACCCTCGTGGACGGCGCCGGCCGCCTGGGCATCGGCTGCGCCGCGCCGGTGCTGCGGCACGTCTACCGCGAGACGGCCTCCTCGTCCCTGCGCGGCCGGGCCGCGCGGGCGCTGGCCGCCACCGACCCGTCCTTCGCGGCCGGGTTCGCGGTCGAGTGCCTGTGGGACTGCGAGGAGTCCACGCGGGAACTGGCCGCGCGGCACGCCGAGACGGGCGACGCCCGGGTCGCCGAGCGCCTCCGCCGGCTCGCGGCCGACCCCGCCGAGGAGGACGACGTCCAGCTCGCCGTCCGCTCCCGCATCGCCACGGACAAGTCCGCCGCCTAGATCCGCTGCGCGTTGCCCGTCGCCGGGGCGACGGCGGGGCGGCGGCGGGCGGCGCCGTTTCCGGTCCGGCTCCCGGTGGGCGGCCGATCGGACTCGGGGCAGCCGTGGCGCGCCGGCTCCGGCAGCGCGGCCGAGCGGGCACCGGCAGGGCGACCGCGCGGCACCGCTGGGGCGTGGTCCTGCGGCACCGGTCTCGTGCGGTCCTCCGCTTCGGTGGGGTCCGACCTGCGCGGAGCCGCGGAGGCCTGGAGGCGTGGCGGTGCTGAGGGGCTGAGCCGTGGAGGGGTGGACGGCCGGGTGCCGGGGCCGCCGGCGGGCGATGTCCGGCCGCCGGGGGAAGGGACCGGTCCGCGGCGCGGACCCCGACGAAGGCCGGTGACGCGGCAGGAACCATGTCCCTGCGCCGCCGCCCCGCGCCGTCCTCCCCGTGCCGCCCTCCCGTGCCGGCCCGGGAGCGCCGCCCACCTCACCGGTCGGCTCACCGGTCGGCGGAAGCGCCGTGCCGCCCCCGTGACGACCGTCGTCACATACGCGCCGTTTCGACCGGTGTCACCCCGAGGACCTAGTCTGTGCACCGTGACCTCGCCCGTGACCCACCCCGTCGAACTGCCCCGCCCCGGCTCCGCGCTGCCGCGCCTCGCCGTCGGCCCGGCGGCCGACGAGGGCCTGGCCCGGCGACTGCGCGCCCTCGCCTGCACCGCCCCGCTGCACGACCTGGACGCCCGCAAGGCGAACCTCTCGGGCGAGTTCTCGGTGTACGGCATGGCCGAGGTGGCCCTCGCCGCCATCGACCTGGTCACCCTCACGATGGACTTCGACACCGGCGCCGACCACGAGCAGATCGTCGCCCGGCTCACCCCCCGCGTCGCCGCCCAGGCGCCCCGCCGCCCCGCCGCCGAGCACGAGCGGGTCGCCCGCTGGGTGCTGGAGAGCCTGATCAACGTCGGCAGCGTCGACCGCGGGTTCCGCGCCGTCTACGGCACCTTCACCGCCGACGGCGTCTACGTCCGCCGCGACTACGACTTCAAGCTGATCGAGGAGGTACCCGGCCCCGGCGGCGGCGTGTACCTGCGCACCACCGACGAGGCCGTGAACGTCCTGGTCGGGGCGCTCGACACGGACGTCACCAGCGCCCAGATCGCCGCCGAGGTCAAGCTCGAGGTGCTGATCAACCGCGGACGCCTCGCCGACGCCCAGCTGGCCGCCGAACAGGCCCGCTACCGCACGGTGCAGTACTCGGAGACGCTGCGCCGCGCCCTGGAGGCCACCCGGCGCAACGTCCGCGCCGTCGACTGGCTGCGGACCGTGCCCGACATGATCGCCGAGGCGCTGGAGCACGTCGCCGACCGGTACCGGCACGAGAACGCCATCCTCACCAACATCCGCAAGGCCAGGGACGAGTCCGAGGACCCCGGCCAGAAGCGCCGCGCCGCCGAGCTGGTGGACATCGTCAAGGACTGCATCCGCCGCCACACGCAGCTGCAGTCGCGGCTCCTGGAGGCCGGCCCGCTGTTCCGCGCCGAGCAGGACCGCCAGGCCTTCGCCACGCCCGCCCGCACGGCCGGCACCGACCTGTACGGACAGCTCCTCGCGCCCGTCCTGCCCCTGCCGCTGGAGCAGTCGATCAGGGTCACCGACGCCTTCTTCGCCCACGGCACCGGCCTGCGCACGCCCGGCTCGGTGCGCATGGGCGACCTGGTCGACCTGCTGCTGACCCCGCCCGCCGAGCGGGAGCACCTGGGCGCGGAGATGCCCGAGCCCGACCTGATCGCCACCCCGGACGACAGCCGGTTCAGCGAGGAGCAGCTGGCCGCCGCCAACGACCTGCTCGACCTGCCGCCGGACGCGCCCCGGCGCCTGTCCGGACTGCTCGCCGAGGCCCGCCGCCAGGACCCCGACCTGCCCTACCTGGTCGCCCTGCTCGCGATCCACGCGGCCAGCCCGCCGGTGGGCACCGCCTACCGGCAGGGGGAGCCCCGCCTGCTGTTCGCGGTGGACGACGGCGCCGAACTCGACGACCCGGAGTTCGGCGGCGCCGACCTGATAGTGGGCACCGCCCTGCTGGACGCGGCGGGCATGGCGGCCGACCGGCGCGACTCCGCCTGAGCCGCCCGCCGACCACCCCGGCCCCACCGCCCGCCGCCCGCACTTCCCGCACGTGTACGACCGCACCGAGGAGCACCAGCAGTGACCGAGTCCGCCGAGTGGAGCGAGCCCACGGCGACCGCCCCGCAGGGCGCCGCCGCCGGCACGCCCGCCGTGTCGCCCGCGGACACGTCCGACGCGGCCCGCCTGGTCGCGTTCGGGCTCCAGCCCAAGCTGCAGCCGGCCCGCGACCAGGAGTACGCCGACCTGCTGCGCCGCTACCGCGAGGACCCGCCGTTCGCCCGGCTCGCCGACGCCGTCGCCACCGGACTCGGCCTGATCGTCCTGGAGGTCTCGCCGCGCGCCGGGATGGCGGTGACCGCCGCCGAGGGCTCGGTCTTCGCCGTCCGGATGGGCGACTACGCCCGCCGCGCCGCCTCCGACACCGCCGACCGCTTCCTGCACGGCCTGGCCCACCTCGCGGTCGCCGCCCTGGCCTTCCCCCGGCCGGAGGACCTCGCCTACGACGGCTACATCGGCCGGATCACCGTCAACGGCGTGGACGCCTTCGTCCGCCAGGCATGCCGCCGCCTCGAGCAGCGTGCCGAGGAACAGGGCGAGAACACCGACCCGGCCAGCGACGCCCCCGGCCTGGAGGCCGCGTGGCGGGTCTGGGCGCGCCGCAGTGCCACCGGGGCCACCAAGGACTCTAGGCGTCTGGCCGGCTCCACCACCGGCATCGTCGCCAAGGCGGTCGCCTTCCTCGCCGACTCCGGCTTCCTGCAGCGCACCGGCGACGAGGGCGGCGGCACCTACCGCACCACCGCCCGCTACCAGCTCCAGGTGCGCGACATGGCGAGCAGCGCGGCCATGGGCGAACTCCTCGAACTCGGCGTGGTCCCGGTCTCCGACGGCTCCGCCACCCTGCTCCCGCCGGACGACGCCGAGGACCTCGACCTGGTCGCCGACGCCGGACTGCCGTTCCACTCCTGAGCCCGCCGACCGGCCGCCCCGCCCCCACCGCCTGACACCCCACCGCCCCACCGGCGCACGGAAGACTGACGAGAGCCCCCCATGTACGAGCTGTCCCGGATCCGCCTCTACTCCATCGGACCGGCCGGCGCGCGGTACGCCGACACCGTGCTGGACCTGCGCGGCGTGGGCGAGCCCGTACCCGATCCCGCGCCCGCGCAGGCGGAGTTCTTCCAGGACGAGCCGACCGGCCCGCCGCGCCGCCCGGCCCCCGCGGGCGTCCTCTTCCTGGAGAACGGCGGCGGCAAGTCCGTCCTGCTCAAGCTGATCTTCTCGGTGATGCTGCCGGGCCACCGCAACACCCTCGGCGGCGCCAGCTCCGGCGTGCTGCGCAAGTTCCTGCTCGCCGAGGACTGCGGCCACGTCGCCCTGGAATGGCAGCACACCCGCACCGGGGAACTCGTCGTCGTCGGCAAGGTCAGCGAATGGCGGGGCCGCCAGGTCTCCAGCGACCCGCGGAAGTTCGCCGAGGCCTGGTACTCCTTCCGGCCCGGCCCCGGCCTCAGCCTGGACAGCCTCCCGGTTGCCGAGTCCACCACGGTGCGGCCCGCCGCCGAGGGCGCCTCCGGGGCCCGCGGCCGCCGCCGCACCATGAAGGGCTTCCGCGACGCCCTGACCGAGGCGGGCAAGTTCTACCCGCACCTCGAGGCGCACTGGGAGGAGATCCACGAGCGCTGGACCGAGCACCTCGGCGAACTCGGCCTCGACCCCGAACTCTTCCGCTACCAGCGGGAGATGAACGCCGACGAGGGCGAGGCGGCCGGCCTCTTCGCGGTCAAGAAGGACTCCGACTTCACCGACCTGCTGCTGCGCGCGGTCACCGACACCCGCGACACCGACGGGCTCGCCGACCTGGTCGCCGGATTCGGCAACAAGCTGGGCCGCCGCGCCGAACTCATCGCCGAACGCGACTTCACGGCCGGCTCCCTCGACCTGCTCCAGCGGATCGTCGACGCCACCGAGGCCCGGGCCCGCGCCCGGGAGATCCACACCGGAGCGGAGCGGCGCACCCGTGCCCTCGCCCGGCGGCTCTCCGCCCGCGGCGGCCGCGAGCGCACCCGCGCCGCGGACCTGGCGGTGCGGGTCACCACCGCCGCCCACGCCGTCACCGAGGCCGAACGCACCCGCTCCCGCACCGCGCTGGTCGCCGCCGAACTCGCCTACCGCCACGCCTCCCTGGCCCTCGCCGCGGCGGAGAAGTCGGCCGCCGCGCAGAAGCGCGAACTGGCCGACGCCCGCACCCTGCACGCCGCCTGGCAGGCAGCCGAGTCCGTGCTGCGGCACCGCGCCGCCGCCGACCGCTCGGCCCGCGTCGCGGCCGCGATCCGAGAGGCCGAGCGGGACGCCGCGCCCGCGCTCGCGGCTCGTGCCCGCGCCGCCGCCGACCTGGTGCGCGCGCTGCACTTCGAGGCCGAGCGCGCCGAGAGCCTGGCCAACGAGGAGGAGGAGCGCTCCGGCGCCCTCCAGGAGGCCGGCGACACCGCCTACCGCGACGGCACCGCCGCCGCCACCGAGGCCCAGCGCGCCCGCAGCGAGGCCGGGCACCTGCGCCAGCGGCTCGCCGAGGTCGAGCAGGAGACCGCCGAGGCCGTCGGCGCCGGCTGGATCGACGGCAGCGCCCCCGACGCCGACCCGGCCAAGGCGGCCCTGGCCGCCGGCGAGGCGGCGAAGAGCACCGTCGCCGTATTCGAGGAGGCGCGGGAGAGCGCCCGCCGGGCAGCCGAGCGGGCCCGCGAGGCCGCCACCGCCGAGTCCCGCGCGGAACTGACCGCCGCCCGCGCCGCCGACGCGGCGACGGCCGCCCGCCGGGCCCAGGAGTCCGAGCGGCGCACCGCCGAAGCCCTCGCCGCCGAGGAACGACTGGCCGAACTGCTCGGCCTGCCCGCCGGGGGCACCCACGGGACCGCCGCCGTGCCCGGCCCGCGGCAGGGAGAGGCCACGGGCCCGGGTGAGGACGCGCACGCCGCCGGGTCCGCCGCCCCCTCCCGGCCCGGCGGCTCCCCGGAGGCCGCCACCGGGCGGACGACCGGCGGCACCGTCACCGCGCCGGCCGGCCCCGCCGCCGCGCTCGGCGACGGCCGCCTCACCGCCGAACAGCTCGACCACTTCGCCGACGACCTGCGCGGCATGCTCGAGGACGCCGTCTCCTCGGCCGAACGCCAGCTCTTCGACCTGCGCACCGCCGCCGCCGACGACGCCCGCATCCTGGGCGCGCTCGGCGACGGCGGCCTGCTGCCGCCCGGCCCCGACGTGCTGGCCACCGTCGAGTACCTCGGCGAGCAGGGCATCCCCGCGCTGCCCGGCTGGCGCTACCTCGCCCAGGCCGTCGACCCCGCCGACCACGCCCGCGTGCTGGCGGCGCGCCCCGAACTCGTCGACGGCGTGATCATCACCGACCCCGCCTCGCACGTCCGCGCCCGCGAGGCGCTCGCCGAGGCCGCCCTGCTGCCCCGCTCCACCGTCGCCGTCGGCACCGCCGCGGCACTCCTCGCGCCCGCCCCCGACCAGGCGTCGGACGACCAGGCCGTCTTCCTGGTCCCCCCGAACCCGGCCATGCACGACGAACACGCCGCGGACGAGGAACGCCAGGCGCTGCGCACCCGCGCGGCCCGCCGCGACGAGGACATCCGGGCGCTGGCCGCCCGCCTCACCAAGGACCGCGAACTCTCCTCCCGGCTCGCCTCCTGGCGCCGGAGCTGCCCGGCCGGACGCCTCGCCGAACTCGCCGCCGCAGCCGAGGCGGCGGCCGCCTTCGCCGACGAGACCGAGGCCGAGCTGGCCGAGGCCCGGACCGCCCGCGCCGAGACCGAGGAGAGCGCGGCCGAAACCGCGCGCATCCGCGACGAACGTCAGGACGCCGCCCAGCGCGCACGCCGCGCCGCCGACGCCCTGGCCGGCCTCGCCTCCCGGCTGCGCGAGCGCGCCGGCTGGCAGGTCCGGCTGCGCGAACTCGCCGAGGAGGCCGCCGAGTCGGAGGCCCGCGCCCAGGCATGCCTGGACCGCGCCCGTGCCGCCGACGAGGACCGCCGCGCCGCGCAGCGCGCCGCCGACGACGCCCGTCGCACCGCCCGCGCCCTGCGCGCCGAACGCGCCGAGATCGCCGGCGCCCCCGAGGACCTGGGGGAGGCGCCCGAGACCACGGGCGACGCGACGGCCGCCTCCCTGCCCGCCCTCCGCGAGGCCTACCGGGCGGCCTCCCAGGTGTACGAGAAGGTCGGCGTCGGCGCCGACCTGAGGGCCGAACAGGCCCGCGCGGAAAGCGACGAGAGCGCCGCCCGCGCCGAACTCGACCGCCTCAGCAACAAGGTCCGCACCCGCGCCGAGCACCTGCTGTCCTCCCCGGACGGCGCCGACGGCCCCTCCCGGCAGGCCGCCGCCGCCCGCGCCGAGGAACTCGTCCAGGTCCTCGAGACCCGGATGTCCCAGGCCAGCGAACAACTCGGCCGGCTGCGCGGCGACGCCGAGCGGCTCGCTCCGGAGGAGGGCGAGACCCACACCGAGCTGCCCGAGGACCTCCTGCCCCGCGACGCCGAGCAGGCGCAGACACTGCTGCGCACCGCGACGACCGAACTGTCCGCGCACACCGAGGCGTTGCGCGAGGCACGGGAGACCCACGCCTCCCTCCTCGACGACCACCGCGCCGCCGAGGACGCCGCTTCAGGCTTCGACGAGACCGCGGCCCTCCTGCGCGACCTGCTGCGCGACCAGTCCACCGAGGAGGACGCCGAGGAACCGGAGCCCTACCCGGGCGACCTGGCCGAGGCCCGCCGGGCGGCGGCCGAGGCCCGGCGCTCGTTGCGGGGGTGCGCCGCCGACCTGTCCACCGCCGAGGCCGCCGTCCGCGAGGCGAGCGACATCCTGGTCCGGCACGCCAACTCCGTCCGCTACGAGCAGGTCCGCACGCCAGCCCGGCAGCAGATCCGCGAACTGCCCGCCGCCTCGCTGCCGGACCACGCGCAGGCCTGGGCGGAGGCGTTCGCGCCGCGGCTGCGCGTCCTCACCGACGAACTCGAGCAGCTCGAGCGCAACCGCGACTCGATCGTGGACCGGCTGCGCGGCCTCGTGGAGAGCTCGCTCGCCACCCTCCGCTCCGCCCAGCGGCTCTCCCGGCTGCCCGAAGGACTCGGCGAGTGGTCCGGCCAGGAGTTCCTGCGCATCCGCTTCGAGGAGCCCGACCAGGCCACCCTCACCGAACGACTCGGCGAGGTCGTCGACGAGGCCACCCGGTCCGCGCTGAAGAAGAACTCCGACCTGCGCCGCGACGGCATGTCACTGCTGCTGCGGGGCGTGGCGGCGGCCCTCCACCCGAAGGGCGTCGCCGTGGAGATCCTCAAGCCGGACGCGGTGCTGCGCGCCGAGCGGGTCCCCGTCGGGCAGATGGGCGACGTGTTCTCCGGCGGTCAGCTGCTCACCGCGGCCATCGCGCTGTACTGCACCATGGCCGCCCTGCGCTCCAACGACCGCGGCCGCGACAAGCACCGTCATGCCGGCACGCTCTTCCTCGACAACCCCATCGGCCGGGCCAACGCCACGTACCTGCTCGAACTTCAGCGTGCGGTGGCCGACGCCCTCGGGGTCCAGCTGCTGTACACGACCGGCCTGTTCGACACCACCGCGCTGGCGGAGTTCCCGCTCGTCATCAGGATGCGCAACGACGCGGACCTGCGGGCCGGGCTGAAGTACATCAGCGTCGAGGAGCACCTGCGCCCCGGTCTGCCGCAGCCGGTCGCGGAGGGCGAGACGGGGCACAGCGAGATCACCGCCACCCGCATGTTCCGCCGGTCGGCCACCGCCTGACCTCTCGCGCACCCGCGCACGGGCCGCCGTTCCCTCGGGCACGGCGGCCCTCGGTGTTTCACCATGACCGCGCTGCTCGCCCGTCGGGCCGTTCGCCCGGTGCGCTGCTCGCCCCGTGCGCCGTTCGTCCGGTGCGCTGCTCGCCCTGCGGGCCGCGGCGTCAGATCGCGGGCTGGCCGCCGCGCCGGCGTATTCGACGGAACTCCCGCTCCGCGACGCGCTCCTGACGGCGGGCCTGCCGCCGCTCGCGCCGCAGCCGGCGCGCCGTGCTGCTCGGCTCGGACACGACCCCGTGCCGCTGGTTCCACACCTGGCGGGTCACCCACACGTCCAGGACCGCCCACGTCGCGGCGACGATGCCCGCCACCGCCGCGATCACCGCCGGGAAGGCCAGCCATGCCTTGGCCATGGTCAGCAGGAACGCGACCACCGCCAGCAGTATCGTGACCGCCACGACCAGGCCGGCGCGCACCGCCGCCGTCCGTACCGGGTCCGGCAGCCTGGAGCTGCGTGCGGGCACCTCCACCCACAACGGGCGCTCCGGCGCCTCCTCAGGCTCGGTCTCCTCGAACATCTCCGCAGTGTCCGGCAACGCGACACCCCCTTCGTCCGCACGCTGATACCCCCACATCGTGGAGACGATCGGCATCCGCACAGGATTCCCGAACCGTGCGACAAATCTCCGCCAATCACCTGACTGCTACCCATGCCCGACGTGTGACAGCGATTTTGAGCCTCCGCACCCTTCTTCGATCCGTCCTGCGCAGTAGTAGGCTCACGCCGTTTGATTGACGCACTGGTGTACCCCCCGATTCGGGCGGGGGGATGAATTGGGGGTGGCCATGGGCTTTCGCGGGACGTCCATCCGCAGGAAGATCGTGGCGCTGCTGATCGTGCCGCTGATGTCGCTGACCGGGATCTGGGCCTTCACCACGGTGCTGACCACGGGCGAGGCCAACCGCATGTTCACGGTGGCCACCGCGGTCGACGAGATCGGCTACCCGGTCGAGGAGGTCGTGGAGAAGTTGCAGGAGGAGCGTCGCCAGACCCTGCTGCACCTCGCCGATCCCGCCCACGCCGACATCGCGCTGCTGAGGCGCTATTGGGGCGCCACCGACCGTGTCGTGAACGTGGTCCGCGCCAACGCGCTCAAGGAGGACGTCGTCGACGCCCTCGGCCCCACCTCCGGCGACCAGCTCGACGCGGTGCTCGACACGTTCTGGCGCGTGGAGACCGTGCGCAGCGCCGTCGAGCACGGTTCGGACGACCGCACCGAGGCCTACGCCGCCTACAACGAGCTGATCGACCAGTGCTTCGAGCTGCTCACCGCCCTCCCCGCCGCCGACACCGTCGAACTCGACCAGCAGGCCCGGGCCGTGGTCAACCTGTTCCGGGTCCGCGAGCTGCTCGCGCGCGAGGACGCCCTGCTCGGCTCCGGTCTCGTCGCCAACGGCGGCCTCAGCGTCAAGGAGACCCGCCAGTTCATCGACCTGGTCGCCCAGCGAAGCCTGCTCATCGCGGTCAGCGCCCCGATGCTCCCCGAGGCGGACCGCGCCCGGCACGAGAGCTTCTGGGAGGGCAAGGCCTCCGCGGCACTGCGCAAGGCCGAGTCCCGGGCGGACGCCGGCCACCGGATGACCGCGCGCAACTGGGACACGACGGCCGGCGAGGCCCTCGACGGCCTCCAGCACCTCAACGACGAGACCGCCGACCGCTACCAGGAACGCGTCGGCCCGGTCGCCACCAACATCATCCTCAAGGTCATCGCCGGCGGCGTCCTCGGTCTGCTCGCCGTCCTCGCCAGCGTTGTCGTCTCCGTCCGGATCGGCCGCGGCCTCGTGCGCGACCTGCGCCGCCTGAGCCAGGAGGCGCACGACGCGTCCGACGTCCGGCTGCCCGCCGTCATGCGACGCCTGTCCGGCGGCGAGAAGGTCGACGTCGACGCCGAGATGCCGCCCCGGGAGTTCCCCGGCAACGAGATGGGCGAGGTCGGGCGGGCGCTGGACTCCCTCCAGCGGTCCGCCGTCACCGCCGCCGCCAAGCAGGCGGAACTGCGCGCCGGCGTCTCGGAGGTTTTCGTCAACCTCGCGCGCCGCAGCCAGGTCCTGCTGCACCGCCAGCTCACCCTGCTCGACACCATGGAGCGCCGGGCCGAGGACAACGACGAGCTCGCCGACCTGTTCCGGCTCGACCACCTCACCACCCGCATGCGCCGCCACGCCGAGGGCCTGGTGATCCTCTCCGGCGCCGCCCCCGCCCGCCAGTGGCGCAAGCCGGTCCGGCTGGTGGACGTGGTGCGGGCGGCCGCCGCCGAGGTGGAGGACTACGAGCGCGTCGAGGTGCGCCGCCTGCCCCGGCTCTTCGTCAAGGGCCCGGCCGTCGCCGACCTCACCCACCTGCTGGCCGAACTCCTCGAGAACGCCACGGTGTTCTCGCCGCCGCACACCGCCGTCCAGGTCCTCGGCGAGCGCGTCCCGGCCGGCTTCGTCCTGCAGATCCACGACCGTGGCCTCGGCATGGCCGGCGACGCCCTCTCCGACGCCAACCAACGCCTCGCCGAGACGCCGGACTTCGAGCTCTCGGACACCGACCGCCTCGGACTCTTCGTGGTCAGCCGGCTTGCCCGCCGGCAGAACGTCCGGGTGTCCCTCCAGCCGTCCCCGTACGGCGGGACGACGGCCGTGGTGCTGCTCCCGGAGAGCGTGCTCACCGACGAGGAGCCGGACACGAACGGCTCGCGCATGCGGCTGGACCGCGCGCACGTCGCCGCGCGCAAGAGGCTCTCCGAGGCGGAGCGCACCGGTGAGCTCGAACTGGTCGAGGTCATCCCCCTCCAGGAGTCGCTGGAGGAGCCGCTCGGCGGGGAACCGTCCTCCCGAGGAGGACTCCGGGTCCCGCGCGCCGAGCCCGCCGAGCCGGCCGGGCAGCCTGCCCCCGAGCACACCGTGAAGGCCGCTGCGGAGCATGCGGGGGAGCCGGCGGCCGAACACGCGGCCGTTCCGGACAGCGACGGGGAGGAAGTCGGCCCGGTGCGTCCGGCCGCCGCCTCGCCCCGCACGCCCGGCGGCCTGCCGCGCCGGGTCCGTCAGGCCAACCTCGCCCGCCAGCTCAAGAGTTCGCCCACCGACGGCTTGGTGCGGGGGAGCGCCGGGACCGAGGTGGCGGACCCCGGCTCCCGCGACGCGGACGAGGTCCGCAGCAGGATGGCCTCGCTCCAGCACGGCTGGCAGCGTGGGCGTGAGGAGAACGACGTCGCGGAGCCCGACGCCGGCCGGGACGCCGGCACGGGAGCCGTGCCCGGGGAAGCGCCAGGGGGAGCGCGGACCGGAACCGTACACGCAACGACGAAGGTGGATGATCGATGACAGCCGCGCACCCGTTCGACGAAGCGGGAAGGGCAGCCTCGGGGGGACTGAACTGGCTGCTGGACGATTTGGTGGAGAGGGTCACCAGCATCCGCAAGGCCGTGGTGCTCTCGGGGGACGGACTGGCCACCGGGGCGTCGAAGGAGCTCACCCGTGAGGACGGGGAGCACCTGGCCGCCGTGGCCTCCGGGTTCCACAGCCTGGCCAAGGGCGTGGGGCGCCACTTCGAGGCGGGCGCCGTCCGGCAGACCGTGGTGGAGCTGGAGGATGCCTTCCTCTTCGTCACCGCGGCCGGGGACGGCAGCTGCCTGGCCGTGCTCGCCGACGCCGACGCCGACATCGGCCAGGTCGCGTACGAGATGACCCTCCTGGTACGGAAGGTCGGCTCGCACCTGAGCACCGCGCCCCGCGACGAAATCATCACCGGCGGGTAGGGACCGGGCATGAACGCTGACGGTCCCGCCGAGGGGGACCCCACCCAGTGGTTCGACGACGAGGCCGGTCCGGTCGTCCGCCCGTACGCCATGACCCGGGGCCGCACGGCTGCGGCCGCCTGCGAACGGCTCCCGCTGACCGCCATGGTCACCACCCAGCCGGTGAACGACGAGGACGCCGACCCGGAAGTCTTCGCCGCGCTGGTCCCCGAGCACCTCACGGTGCTCGGCCTGTGTCGCGACGCGGCCTGCTCCGTCGTCGACCTGGCCTCCGACCTCGACCTGCCCGTCGGGGTCCTGCGGGTGCTGCTCTCGGATCTGCTCGACCACGGGCTGATCCGCGTCCAGCCACCGGTCCGACTGGTCGAGGCGGTCGACGCGACGGTGCTGCGCGACGTCATCGCCGGCCTGCGCGCCCTGTGAAGGACCCGGGAACACGAACACGGCCCGTACCCCCGCCGACTGGGGTACGGGCCGTGCCGAGCCCGGTGTGTGCCGGGCGTGGCGCACTTGTTCCCGCTCCACGCCGAGTCATGCCTCAAAAGTGGGCAACATTTCTCTCCGGTCCCCGGCCGCCGCTGACGATCTCTTCCCCCGGACGCCCCGACCCTGGTAGACGGGGGACCATGAACAGACTCCCCGTCAGCGCCCGCGCCCTGGCCGTCTCGGCCGCCGCCCTGGTCACCATGACCGCGGGAGCGGCCACCGCCCAAGCAGCTCCCGACCCGCACGCGCCGGACGACTTCGTCGCGCTCGCCGACGTCGACCCGACGATCATTCAAGAGATCCGTTACTTCACCCGGCACAACTTCGTCGGCGAACGCGTCGACGGCTACCGCCAGCCGCTGTGCATCCTCACCCGCCCGGCCGCCGAGGCACTCGGCCGCGCCCAGAGCCGGCTGCGCGCGCAGGGTTACAGCCTCAAGGTGTACGACTGCTACCGCCCCCAGCGCGCCGTCGACCACTTCGTCCGGTGGGCCAAGGACGTGGACGACACCACGATGAAGGCGGAGTTCTACCCTGACCTCGACAAGTCCCGTCTCTTCCCCGACGGTTACATCGCCGAACGGTCCGGCCACAGCCGCGGCTCCACCGTCGACCTGACCGTGGTCGAACTGCCCGCGACCCCCGACCGGCCATGGGTCCCCCGTGACGGCCTGGAGCCCTGCTACGCGCCCCAGGACGAGCGCTTCCCCGACAACTCCCTCGACATGGGCACCGGTTACGACTGCTTCGACACCCTGTCCCACACCCTCGACCCGCGCGTCCAGGGCGAGCAGCGCGCCAACCGGCTGCTGCTCAAGGACACCTTGGAAGACCTCGGCTTCGTCAACTACGCCGACGAGTGGTGGCACTACACGTTCAAGCCCGAGCTCTACCCGGACACCTACTTCGACTTCCCGGTGTCCCGCTCCTCCCTGACGCCGGCCCACTGAGGGACCGCCGTACGCGGACTGCCCTGCCCCGAGCCGCCGCGCCGGTGGCCGGCTCGGCCGTCGGCCGCCCGCCGTCCCGCCCTCGTCGCCGTCGACCCGATCCGGCGGCGGGGGCGGCGCGCATCGGATAGATTCCGGCCGTGTCCGCCTCCCCGCACCCCGCCGCCGTCCACCCGCCGGGCTCCCACTGCTCCGCCTGCGGAACGCGCTACGGCGAAGCCGTCTCCGGCTGGCCCCGCACCTGCCGCGCCTGCGGAACGGTCGCCTACCGCAACCCGCTCCCGGTCGCCGTCGCCCTCCAGCCGGTCCGCGACGCCGAGGGGACCGGCCTGCTGGTCATCGTCCGCGCCATCGAGCCCGCGCTCGGCGGCACCGCCCTGCCCGGCGGCTTCGTCGACCACCAGGAGGACTGGCGGCGGGCCGTGGTCCGTGAACTCCGCGAGGAGACCGGTCTGGTGGCCGACGCGGCCGACGTCCGTCCGGCCGACGTGCTGAGCTCGCCCCACGGCCACCTGCTGGTCTTCGGCCTCCTCCCCGAACTGCGCGCCGACTCGCTCCCACCGTTCGTCCCCACCGCCGAGACCACCGACCGCGCCCTGCTCCGCGAGCCCGCCGACCTGGCCTTTCCGCTGCACACGGTGGCCGTCCGGAACTGGTTCGAGGGCCGCTACTCCTGATCAACCGCGTGGTGCGGCACCCCACACGTCTGCCGGGGACTATGTGGCGGGCACCCTGGTACCGAAGACGATCACATGGCATCGTCCTCTCTGCCGCGTCATGCGCCCACAGGCGCTGGATCCCGGGAGTCGCACCATGTCCACGCAGAACCCCGCCCCGCTCTGGCAGCCCACGCCGCAGCGGGCCGCCGAGGCCCGGATCACCCGGTTCCAGGCCTGGGCCGCCGAACACCACGGAGCCCCGGCGGACGGCGGATACCCCGCCCTGCACCGCTGGTCCGTGGAGGAGCTGGAGACCTTCTGGAAGGCCGTCACCGAGTGGTTCGACGTCCGTTTCTCCACGCCGTACACCCGCGTCCTCGGTGACCGTTCGATGCCCGGCGCCACCTGGTTCCCCGGCGCCACCCTCAACTACGCCGAGCACGCCCTGCGGGCTGCCGCCGAGCGGCCCGACGAGCCCGCCCTGCTCCACGTCGACGAGAGCCAGGAACCGCGCCCCGTCACCTGGGCCGAACTCGCACGGCAGGTCGGTTCGCTGGCCGCCGAGCTCCGCGCCCTCGGCGTGCGGCCCGGTGACCGGATCAGCGGCTACCTGCCCAACGTCCCGCAGGCCGTCGTCGCCCTCCTCGCCACCGCGGCGGTGGGCGGCGTCTGGACCTCCTGTGCCCCGGACTTCGGCGCGCGCAGCGTCCTGGACCGCTTCCAGCAGGTCGAGCCCGTCGTCCTCTTCGCCGTGGACGGCTACCGCTACGGCGGCAAGGAGCACGACCGCCGGGAGACCGTCGCCGAACTGCGCCGGGAACTGCCGACCGTGCGCGCCGTCGTGCACATCCCGCTGCTGGGTACCGACGCCCCCGAGGGCGCCCTCGAGTGGTCGGCGCTGACCTCCGCCGACACCGCCCCGGTCTTCGAGCAGGTGCCGTTCGACCACCCCCTGTGGGTGCTCTACTCCTCCGGCACCACGGGTCTGCCCAAGGCCATCGTGCAGTCCCAGGGCGGCATCCTCGTCGAGCACCTCAAGCAGCTCGGCCTGCACTGCGACCTGGGACCGCAGGACCGGTTCTTCTGGTACACCTCCACCGGCTGGATGATGTGGAACTTCCTCGTCTCCGGTCTCCTCACGGGCACCACGGTGGTGCTGTACGACGGCAGCCCCGGCTTCCCCGACACCGGAGCCCAATGGCGGATCGCCGAACGCACCGGCGCCACCTTCTTCGGCACCTCCGCCGCGTACGTGATGGCCTGCCGCAAGGCAGGGGTGCACCCCTCGCGCGACCACGACCTCTCCCGGGTCGGCTGCGTCGCCACCACCGGCTCCCCGCTGCCACCGGACGGCTTCCGCTGGCTGCACGACGAGGTCCGTGAGGACCTGTGGATCGCCTCCGTCAGCGGCGGCACCGACGTCTGCTCCTGCTTCGCCGGCGCGGTGCCCACCCTCCCGGTCCACATCGGCGAGCTCCAGGCGGCCGGGCTCGGCACCGACCTGCAGTCCTGGGACCCGAGCGGCGACCCGCTGATCGACGAGGTCGGCGAGCTCGTCGTCACCAACCCCATGCCGTCGATGCCGGTCCGCTTCTGGAACGACCCCGACGGCAGCAGGTACCACGACAGCTACTTCGCGACCTACCCCGGCGTGTGGCGCCACGGCGACTGGATCACCATCACCTCCCGCGGGTCGGTGGTCATCCACGGCCGCTCCGACTCCACGCTGAACCGGCAGGGCGTCCGGATGGGCTCCGCGGACATCTACGAGGCCGTCGAGCGGCTCCCGGAGATCAAGGAATCGCTGGTCATCGGCGTCGAACTGCCCGACGGCGGCTACTGGATGCCTCTGTTCGTCCACCTCGCGCCCGGCGCGGACCTCGACGAGGCACTGGTGGACAAGGTGCGGCGGACCATCCGCGAACAGCTGTCGCCCCGCCACGTCCCCGACGAGATCATCGAGGTCCCTGGCATCCCGCACACCCTCACCGGCAAGCGCATCGAGGTCCCCGTCAAGCGGCTGCTGCAGGGCGTGCCCATCGAGAAGGCGGTCAACCCGGGGTCCCTCGACGACATCGGACTGCTGGCCTTCTACGAGGAGCTCGCCCGCAAGCGCGCCTGAGCCGCAGGGGCCCGCCCGGTACGGGCCTGGGCCTGGCCCTCCGCAGTCATCACCGTCACTGTCAGTGGCGACGATTACGGTGAGTGAGCAATGTTCGACCGCTCGCACACTTTGGGGGAACCATGGCCCGTACCCGCGCCGAGACCGACCGCGCCGCCCGTACCGATCACAGCTCCAGCTCCGGGCGCGCGTCCCGCACCACCCGTACCGGCCGCCGCAACCAGCGCCGTGTCCTGCGCCGCGAGGTGGCCGGCACCGTCGGCCTGCTGACCGACGAACAGGACTTCGCGGCCATGCTCCGCTACCGGAGCTTCGCCTTCGACGACCACCCGACCTATCTCGACCAGATGGAGTCCCTGCTCAGGTCGCGGGCCGCCCAGGGCAGCCACACCAGCGTGGCACTCTTCGACCCGACGGAGTACGCGCTCTGGTGCTGCGAGGCCGGGCTCGACCCCGACGCGGTCGCCAGCCGCGCCCGCTTCACCGCCGAGCTCGCCGCCACCGGACCGACCGTGCCCTACGACGGCCGCCCCCTCGCGGACCTGCTGCCGGACCTGGTGGAGGAGGCCGTCCGGCAGGCCACCTGGGAGTACGCGACGGAAGTGCTGGCCGGTCTCGGACCGTGCCCCGCATGCGGGGAGGACCTGGGCCGGCTCGCACTCGCCCACGCCGCCACACTGCTGGCCTCCGCCCTCGAGACCGCGCCCCCGGGCTCCCTCCACCTGGTCTGCAGTGTGAGCGCCCTTCCCCAGGCGCTCTTCAGCATCCTCGACGCCGAGCGAGGGGAGGGCGGCGAGGTGGAGATCGACGAGGGCGAGGCCCTGGAGTTCACCGCCGTCCTCGCCTTGGGCATCGCCACGCGCAGCCCCGGCGGCCTGGTGCTCCGCAGCGTCGGCCCGGGCAGATCCGACCAGGTCCACGGCTGGCGTCTGCGGCCCGAAGGACTGGAACCTCTCACCGCCGGCGAGGTCTTCGACGCCTACTGCACCGACGTCACCACCGGTGAACCGATCGCGCCGGAGTCCGACGTCGACTACTGCGCGCCACCCGACCTGGGAGTGGTGCCGCCGTATCACCCGCACTGAGCGGTCCGGCGCACGGTACCCGGCCCGCCGGCGCCCGGGCGGCGGGCCGGGTGCGCCTCACTCCCCGGACAGCACCGCCCGCGCCGCGAGCCTGGCCTCCTCGGGACTGTCCGCCGACCGCGCCGCCGCGGCCGCCCGCCGGCACTGGGCCAGAGTGCAGGTGGCCAGTGCCGCCCGGACCCGCGACAGCGCGGCCGGAGCCATGGACAAGGAGGTGACCCCGAGGCCGGTCAGCACACAGGCGAGCAGCGGATCCGCCGCCGCCTCGCCACACACGCCGCAGCTCTTCCCCTCGGCGCGGGCGGCCTCCGCCGTCATCGCCACCAGATCGAGAAGCGCCGGATGCCACGGGTCCTGCAGCCGGGACAGCGAGGACGCCTGGCGGTCCGCGGCGAAGGCGTACTGAGCCAGATCGTTCGTCCCCACGGAAAGGAACTCGACCTCACGCAGCAACGCGCGTGCCCGCAGCGCGGCCGACGGCGTCTCCACCATGACGCCCACCGAGGCCCGGACCCCCGCCGCCCGGCAGGCCTCGGCGAAGGCGCGGGCGTCGGCCCGGTCGGCCACCATCGGCGCCATCACCTCAAGGTGCACTGGCAGGCCCTCCGCCGCCTTCGTCAACGCCAGCAGCTGCGTCCGCAGCACCTCCGGATGCTGGAGCAGCGTCCGCACCCCCCGCATGCCGAGCGCCGGGTTGGGCTCGTCGGTGGGGGTCAGAAAACCGAGGGGCTTGTCTGCGCCGGCGTCGAGGACGCGCACCACCACCCGCCGACCGGGAAAGGCGGAGAGCACCTCCCGGTAGGCCTCCACCTGACTGCTCTCGGAAGGAGCCTCCTCGCTGCCGGGGCTGCCGGGGCTGCCGGGGCTGCTCAGGGCGAAGAACTCGGTCCTGAGCAGTCCCACGCCCTCGGCCCCGGCCTCCAGCGCGGCCTGGACGTCGGCGGGGCCGCCGATGTTGGCGAGCAGCGGCACCAGGTGTCCGTCGGAGGTGCGGCCCGGGTCCTTGGCGGCGGCCAGCTCGGCCTTCCGCTGCTCGGCCAGGGCCCGCAACCCGTCCTGCCGGGCGGCGGACGGGTCCACGATCACCTCACCGGTGCTCCCGTCCACCGCCAGCACCGTGCTCTCCGGCAGCTCCGCGGCGCCGGGCACCCCGACCACCGCCGGTACACCGAGGGCCCGGGCCAGGATCGCGCTGTGGCTGGTCGGCCCGCCCTCCTCCGTCACGATGCCGAGCACCAGCGCGGTGTCCAGGAGGGCGGTGTCCGCCGGAGCCAGGTCCCGTGCCACCAGGACGTACGGCTCGTCGCTGTCGGGGACGCCCGGCATCGGCACGCCGAGCAACCGCGCCACGATCCGGTTGCGCACGTCCTCCAGGTCGGCGACCCGGCCGGCCAGGTACTCACCCGCGCCCAGCAGCAGATCTCGGTATGCCGCACAGGCGTCGTACACGGCGCGCTCCGCGGTGCTCCCCACCGCCACCCGCCGCTCGACGTCCGCCAGCAGCTCGGGATCCCGGGCCATCAGCGCCTGGGCCTCCAGCACGGCCTGCGCGTCGCCGCCGGCCAGGAAACCCCGAGCGGTGAGATCGGCGGCCACCGCGTGCAGGGCCTGGCGCGCCCGCCGCTGCTCCCGCGGGGCCTCCGAGCCCGGGATCTGCCGGGCAGGCGGTTCCAGCACCGCCGTCCCCATGTGCCGGATCTCCCCGATCGCCACACCGTGGCTGACCCCTACGCCTCGCAGCGTCGTCTCCATCTCACCGTCCACTCGTGCGAGAGCGCACCCGCTGGTGACGCCCGGTTGATCTCTGCATGCCAGTGTGGCTGCCCGAGGCCCACGGGGTCACGAAGGGCGGGGCCGGGCGGAGTCCCCACGTCACTCCCAGTGGAAGAGCCGGTCGCCTGCGGCCACGACGCCGTCGTCGGCGGGGAAGCCGGTCAGCGCGTCGACCATGGCCTCCAGCGCGACCACCGGGCACACCGTCGGCCTGCCGGACGCCTCCACGACGCCCGGGTCCCACCGGACGACGCCGTCACCGCGCCGGACCGTGTCCCCCTTCCGCAGCAGGGGCTCGAACCCCTCGCCGTTCAGCTGCACGGTGTCGACCCCGAGGTGTACGAGCACCGCCCGCCCGTCCTTCGCGACGACGACGAACGCGTGAGGATGCAGAGACACGAGTGTCCCGTCGAGCGGAGCGACCGCGACCGCCGTCCCCGCCGGCGGCATCACTGCAAGGCCGGGGCCCACCATGGCCTCGGCGAAGACGGGGTCGGACACGCTCTCCAGGGCGACGACCCGGCCCGCGAGGGGCGATGTCACGGTGAGCATCACAAGAGGCCTCCAGAGCCGACGACAGTCACAGCCCGTGATCGGGCACCGCGCAGGACGGCAGGGTATGCCCGGGATGCCCCGGATCCCGGCCTTGACGCCGTCTGGTGCCGGAAGAGGGGGCCCGTGAGCGATTTGCCTCTGGGCGTGGGAGGTGTGTAGAGTCTTACACCTGTTCGGAACGAGCGAGTGCGGGAGATCGCACCAACGCAGCCCGGACAGCACCCCAACTCCCTCAGATCTTCCTCCAAGATCGACTCTTCGGCATGTGCCGGGGACGGTGATCGAAGAAGAGAAAAAGACTGATAGAGTCGGAACCGCCGGAAAGGGAAAACGCCGAAAGGCGAAGGACCTGGAAAGCACCGAGGAAATCGGAACGGAAACGGTCTGATAGAGTCGGAAAC
>NZ_JBEOVU010000055.1:0-29952 GCF_040295685.1 Streptomyces sp. NPDC002734 | reverse complement strand
TGGCACGCACGTCTGCGGCGTTGTCGTCGGTCGACGACGCTCCGCGTCGCCTCCCTCCTCCGCCTTGCAGCCGCACGCACCAGACCCCGCTCAGGGCGGTTGGCGAGCGAACCGGCAGCAAGAATGGCATGATCCGCCGGACAGGCCCTAGGCCGGCTGCAGCGCCTCCGCCCGCACGGCGCGGGCCCACTCGACGACCAGCTGTTCGTAGCGGGCGCGGTCCTGGGCGGTCGGCGCGCCGCTCGAACGGAGCCACAGCGCGCGGATCATGTCGTTCAGCTCGGCGGCTGAGCGCGCGGAATCACGGACCTCGGCGTTGAGGAGCATGGCGTCCACCCTAGGGGCAAGGTATGACACTCCGCTACCGTCCCACTACACATCGGCCGCGTGCGGGCTCAGCACACCCGTCGTGATCAGGCCGAGGATGAGCAGGCCGAGGGCGATCCGGTACCAGACGAACGGCATGAACGACTTGGTGCTGATGAACTTCATGAACCAGGCGATCACCGCGTAGCCGCAGACGAACGCGATCACCGTGGCCAGGAAGGTCGGGCCCCAGGAGACGTGGGAGCCCTCCGCGGCGTCCTTGAGCTCGAACAGGCCCGACGCCAGGACGGCGGGGATCGCCAGCAGGAAGGAGTAACGGGCCGCGGCCTCCCGGCGGTAGCCCATGAAGAGGCCGCCGCTGATGGTGGCTCCCGAGCGGGAGACGCCGGGGACCAGGGCCATGGCCTGGCAGAGGCCGAAGATCAGGCCGTCGCGGACGCCGAGGTGCGTCAGGTCCTTCGGCCGGCGGAGACGGTGCCGCCCGCCGCTCCCCACGGGCCGCCCGCCGCCCCCCACGGGCCGCACGCCGCTCCCCACGGGCCGCACGCCGCCCTCCACGGGCCGTTCGGCGGCCTCCGCGGCCCGCTCGGCGAGACGGTCGGCGACGCCGATGACGACGCCGACCAGGATCAGCATCGTGGCGGTGACCCGCAGATCGCGGAACGGGCCCTCGATGTGGTCCTTGAGGGCCACACCGAGGACGCCGATCGGGATCGAGCCCACGATCACCAGCCAGCCCATCTTGGCGTCGTGGTCGCGGCGCGCCTCCCGGTCCCGCAGGGAGCGGAACCAGGCACTCACGATCCGGCCGATGTCCTGGCGGAAATAGATCAGCACCGCGGCCTCGGTGCCGATCTGGGTGATGGCGGTGAACGCCGCCCCCGGGTCCTGCCAGCCGGAGAACGCGGCGGTCAGCCGGAGGTGGGCGCTCGAGGAGATGGGCAGGAACTCGGTCAGCCCCTGGACGAGTCCGAGGACGAGAGATTCGAACCAAGACATGGGTGCAGGTAGTCCAAGTGCTGATCGAGGAGGAAGGCCGGGTCACGGCGACGCCGGGGTGCGGGCACTGTAACGGTGCCGCGGCGTCCTCCCGGTGATCCACGGATGAACGGGAGGCGTCGCGTCGCCGACCGGTCAGCGTGCGCGCAGGTGGTGGCGCTTGCGCCAGGCGAAGACGGCGCCCCCGATGGCCGGGAGGGCGATGACGGCCACGGCGATCAGGAAGGCCGGCGAGGTGGGACTGGCGGCGCGGGCCCCGGCGACCGCGTAGGCGGCGGTGTTGGGGATCGAGCCGAGCGCGGTGGCGAGGAGGAAGGAGGAGGCCCGCATCCGGGAGACGGAGGCGCAGTAGTTGGCGGCCCAGAACGGGACGCCGGGGAAGAGTCTCAGCACCATCATCGAGCGGAAGCCGTGCCGGCTGAGCTGGCCGTCGGCCGCCTGGAGCCAGCGGGCCCGCAGCAGTGGCCGCAGGGCGTCCTGGCCGAGCAGCCGGCCGAGACCGAAGGCGAGACCCGCGCCGAGCACGGTGCCGCCGAGCGCCGTCGCCAGGCCCAGCGTCGAGCCGAAGAGCGCGCCGGCCGCCAGGTTGAGCACCGGGCGCGGGACGAAGGCCACGGTGCACAGCCCGTAGGCCACGCCGAACGCCAGCGCGGCGAGACCGCCGCCGAACTGGGGCGGCCAGCCGTCGGCGACCAGGCGCTGCGGCTCGAACATCAGGACCGTGCCGGCGGCGGCGGCCAGGAGGAGCAGCAACAGGCCGAAACGGGCCCACGGCGACAGCAGCAGCCGGGCGCAGCGGGCCAGCGGCCCGCGTGGCACGGGGGCCGCGGGCGGCGCCGGCGGGTGCGCCGGGTGCGCTGTCTTGGTCAGTTTGACGGGAGGGGTGATCACTAATCCAGCGGCCGCGGCGGGGGACGGTGCCGCGGCGGTGCCCCCAGAGCGGGTGGTGGCATCGAGCATTTGGCGACAGTAACCGAGGATGTGGGGTGTTCGCTCCCTACCGTGGCGTACGACATACCGTCATACCGGCACAATGGCTTGGTGAACGAGCCCGTACCCGTGTCCCGCGCCGTCGACCACGGCACCGCGAAACTGATGCCCGACGTGGACCGGGAGCGGGCCTGGCTGCTGACCGTCGACGGGGCGCCGCAGTCCTACGTCGACCTGGACGAACCGGCCCACCTGGAGTTCGAGTACACCCGGCGGATCGGGCACCTGGTCGACACGCTGGCCGAGCCCGGGGCGGCGCTGGACGTGGTGCACCTGGGCGGCGGGGCCCTCACCCTGCCCCGCTATGTGGCCTCCACCCGGCCAGGGTCCTGTCAGGACGTGGTCGAGTACGACCGCGGCCTCCTGGAGATGGTGCTGGAGCACCTGCCGCTGCCGGAGGAAACCGGTGGGGGCGGTGTCCGCACACATGTGGGCGACGCACGTGCGTGGCTGGAGAGCGCACCGGAGGACAGCGCGGACCTGGTGGTGGCGGACGTGTTCGGCGGCTCCAGGGTGCCGGCGCACCTCGCCTCGCTCGGCCTCGTGCGGGAGGCCCGGCGGGTGCTGCGGGACACGGGGGCGTACGTCGCCAACCTGGCGGACGGGGCGCCGTTCGCGTTCCTGCGCTCCCAGATCGCCACGGCGGCGGCCGTCTTCGCGGAGACGGCGCTGATCGCCGAGCCGGGTGTCCTGCGCGGGCGGCGGTTCGGAAACGCGCTGCTCGTCGCCTCGGACCGGCCGCTGGACGTGGCGGGGGTGGCCCGGCGGGTGGCCGCGGACGCGTTCCCGGCGCGGGTGGTGCACGCGGAGGCGCTGCGGGACTTCGCCCGGGGCGCGGCGGCCGTGGACGACGCGGACGCGGTCCCTTCCCCGGAGCCGCCCGACGGCGCCTTCGGCATCGGCTGACCTCGTCACCCCCCCGGGGGGCGGGAGCCGCTACCGGGGCGCCTCGGCGGGGGCAGGAGCAGGGACGGTGGCGTCGAGGGCGACCGGCGTGACCGGAGGGACGACGGCGTCGAGGGCGCCGCCCGCCTTGGGACGGGGGTCGGCCCGCAGGGTGAGGCGGCGGACGTCGGGAACCAGGAGGACCGTGGCGGTGACGAGGACGACCAGCGCCGCGCAGCCCCACAGCGCCGAGGTGCGTCCGAACGCCGTCTCGGCCGGCCCGGCCAGCGCCGTGGCCAGCGGCACCATCGCGATCGAGCCGAACCAGTCGTAGGCGGAGACCCGGGACAGCTTGTCCTCGGGTATCTCCTGGTGCAGCGCCGTCATCCAGGAGACGCCGAAGACCTCGATGGTCACGCCCGTTGCGAACATGATCCCCCACAGCACCCCGGTCGGCACCGGAACCGCGAGGGCGGCGCTGGGCAGCGCCAGTGGGAAGACGCACAGCGTGCCGGCCAGCAGCAGCCGCCGGGGCTTCCAGCGGGTCATCAGCAGACCGCCCGCCATCGTGCCCGCCCCGAACGCGGCCAGGGCCAGCCCCCAGGGGCCCGCGCCGCCCAGGCTGTCGCGGGCCACCAGCGGCCCGTACACCGCCTCGGCGGCGCCCACCACCGCGTTGGCCACCGAGAACTGGATCACGATGCCCCACAGCCAGGGGCGGGACGCGAACTCCTGCCAGCCCTCCCGCAGATCGGCGAGCATGCCGCCACCGGGTGCGCGCGGCGCGATGCCGCGGACGTCGAGCAGCGCCCGCAGCGAGGCGGCCACCGCGAAGGCGGCCGCGTCGACGGCCAGCACCCAGCCCGGGCCCATGGCGGCGACCATCGCCCCGCCGAGCGCCGCGCCGCCCAGCGAGGCGCCGTGCATGGCCATGCGGTAAACGGCGAAGGCGCGGCCGGCCTCGCCGGCGGGGACCGAGGAGAGCAGCATGCCCTCCGAGGCGGGACCGAAGAACGCCTGCGCCGCGCCGCCGAGGCCGGCCAGCAGCATCATCTGCCACAGCCGCGCCTCCCCGGCGATGACCAGCGCGGCGAAGACGGCCTGGGAGAGGCAGTTGACGGTGTTCGCCGCCACCATCACCCGGTGCCGGGGAAGCCGGTCGGCGACCGCCCCGCCGATGAGCAGGAACAGCACCAGCGGCAGCGTGCGCGAGGCCACCACCAGGCCGACGTCCCCGCCGGATCCGCCGGAGTCGAGCACGGCGAAGGCCGAGGCGATCATCGCGCCCGCGCCACCGAGGTTGGTGACGCAGGCGGCGGCGGTGAGCAGGACGTAGTTGCGGCGGCCGCCGGTGGACGGCGACGGTGCGGGCGGGGTGGTCACCCCCTGACTATCCCCGCTGACCAGGGCGGTCGCCAAACCCGTTTCCGGCCCTTACGGGACCGGACTCGTGCGGGACCTGCTCCCGGGAGGGCCGGTCCCGCACGAAGGAGCCGGACGTCAGCTCTTGGGGGTGCCGTGCAGGCGGACGGTGTCGAGCACCTTCATGATGGTCTCCTCGGACACCTCGTCCTCCACCCCGGTGGCCCCGAACAGGGTCCAGGCCACGAAGTCGCCGTTGGCGTTCTTGAAGCCGAAGGTGAGGGCCTTGCCGTCGGTGGCGCACTTGCCCTTGTCCGGGGTGTTCTTGGACCGGGCCCAGGCGATGCTGCCCTCGACGCCGGACGCCGTCGTGTAGGGCTTGGCCTTCTTGTCCCAGGTGACGCTCTTCTTGTCGGGCTGCGTGTAGCCGGCGAACACCCACGTGTTGGAGTGGTTGATCGCGACCTCGTCGGTGCTCTTCGCACCGTTGGCGCCCTTGGTGCCGACGGTGGCCAGGGCGGTCTCGTCCTCCCGGCCGTCCTTGTCGTCGTCCGAGACGCACCACTTCGACTTGTAGTACGCCGGCGCCGACATGACGATCAGCGGCTCGAGGTCGTCCGAGCCGTCCTCCTCGAACCCGATCAGCATGGTCGGGCTCTCCACCTCCCAGTCCGCCGGGACGTCGAAGGCGGTGCCCCACTTGGGGTTCACCACGACCTTCCAGCCGGGGACGGTCGGCTTGGGGCCCTCGCCGCGCGGGTTGTCCTCCGAGGACCCGGTGGGCTTCGGAGCCGGCTTCGAGGCGGACGCGGAGGCGGACGGCTTGCCGTCACCGCCGGCCACGACCTTCTCGTCGTCGTCGCCCAGCACGAGGAAACCGGTCACCGCGGCCGTCAGCACCACCGCGGAGGCGGCGACGATCGCGACCAGCTTCGTCCGCCGTGAGGGGTCCGAGGGACCGCCGCCGGCGGGCGGCTGCGCGGGGCCCGCCGGCCCGGCGGGCCCCCACTGGCCCTGCGAGGCGTAGGGGCCGGGCTGCGGCTGCTGCTGGTAGCCGGGCGACTGGTACGGGTTGGGCTGCTGCTGGTACCCCGGCTGCTGGTAGGGGTTCACCGGCTGCTGCGGGTTGTTCGGGTTCTGCTCGCCACCAGGCGGCTGCTGTCCAGGCCACATGAGCCGTAACCCTAGTCGCGCAGAGACACGCTTTGGTCACCGTTCCTCGTCCGTGGTGTAGCGATGCAGCAGATCCGGTTCCGGCGGATGGACGGTAGGCTTCCCGGCATACGGGCGCGGGTGCGGGCACGGGTGCCGACGCCCCCCGCGCCACGACGGCGACAGCGCGCACCGGTCGGTGGGGACCGGACACGACAACCCGGCGAGACGCGAGAGCGCAGGAAGAAGGCACAGGTGCACGTCCAGGAATGGCTCGAGACGGTGCCGGCGGGCGCGGTCTACGCGTTGGTGGGCATCGTCATCGGTCTGGAGAGCCTCGGCATCCCGCTGCCCGGCGAGATCGTGCTGGTCTCCTCGGCGCTGCTCTCCTCCCAGCACGCGGGCATCGACCCGCTGATCCTCGGCATCTGCGCCAGCGCCGGAGCGATCATCGGCGACTCGATCGGCTACGCCATCGGCCGCAAGGGCGGACGCCCGCTGCTGGCCTGGCTGGGCGCGAAGTTCCCGAAGCACTTCAGCGAAGGGCATGTGGCCGCCGCGGAGAAGTCCTTCGACAAGTGGGGCATGTGGGCCGTCTTCTTCGGCCGGTTCGTCGCCCTGCTGCGGATCTTCGCCGGCCCGCTCGCGGGCGTGCTGCAGATGCCGTACTGGAAGTTCCTGATCGCCAACGTCAGCGGCGGCATCGTCTGGGCCGGCGGCACCACCGCGGTCATCTACTACGTGGGCATCGTCGCCGAGGCGTGGCTGAAGCGGTTCTCCTGGGTGGGGCTGGTGCTCGCGGTGGCCATCGGGCTCACCTCGATGATCCTCATGAAGCGTCGGGCGGCCAGGATGACGGCCTCCGCCTCGGACGCCTCCGGGGACGAGGCCGGGGAGACGGACGGCGGGACGACGGCTGCGAAGACGGACGGCGCGGCGACGGACGAGGCCGCGGCGACCGTTCCCGACGGGACGGGGACCGCGCCCGCGGACCGGGCGGGGGAGACCGCGCCGGCGGCCGGGCGGGAGCCCGAGCCGGCCGCCGAACGCTGAGGCCGGCTCAGCCGGCCGCGTGCACGGCCCGGTGCGCCTTCGCCAGCTCCGTGTAGTGCGCCGCGTTCAGCCGGATCCCCGCGCGCTCCTCCTCGGTGAGCTCCCGCCGCACCTTGGCGGGGACTCCGGCGACCAGCGAACCGGGCGGCACGACCATCCCCTGCGGCACCAGGGCCTGCGCCGCCACCAGAGACCCGGCGCCGATCACCGCGCCGTTGAGCACGGTGGCGCCCATGCCGATCAGGCAGTCGTCCTCGACGGTCGCCCCGTGCACCACCGCGTTGTGGCCGATCGAGACGCCCCGCCCGATCGTCACCGGGAAGCCCGGGTCGACGTGGAGCGTGCAGTTGTCCTGGACGTTGCTGTCCTCGCCGACCACGATCGGGCCCGCCTCCGAACGCAGCACCGCGCCGTACCAGACGCTCGCGCCCCGGCGCAGCGTCACCTCGCCCAGCAGGACGGAGGCGGGCGCCGCGTAGGCGTCCTCCTCCAGGACCGGTTCCTTGCCGCCGATGCCCGCGACCAGCGCCTCGTGCGCCATTGCCCCTCCAGGTGGTAGCCGTTCCCCGGCACGGTATGCCACCGCCGCTGGGGTGAAGATCACAGGTCCCCGGCGGGGTCGCCATGCCGGGTGCTGGTTACCGTGAGCGGGTGCCCAAGACCCAGAACTCCCTCACAGCGTGGCGGCGTCGCGTCCTGCAGCGTGGCGTCCACGCCGCCTGGGCGTGGGTCCAGCGCACCGGAGCGGTGTCCGCCGAGCAGCCGGGCCGGCTGCGGTTCCGGTCGATGGGGCCGCACACCAAGCTCGCGTTCCCGCTGGGCACCGTCTTCGGCGAGCCCTGGATCGAGCTGGGCTCCTACTGCATCATCGGCGAGCAGGTCACCCTCACGGCCGGCCTGATGCCCGACCTCGACCTCGGTGCCGAGACGATTCTGCGCATAGGGAACGGCGTGGTCCTCGGGCGCGGCAGCCACGTCATCGCCGACACCACCGTGTCGATCGGCGACGACTGCTACTTCGGGCCCTACGTCTACGTCACCTCCACGAACCATTCCTACGACGACCCGCACCAGCCGATCGGCAAGCAGTGGCCGCGCACCGATCCGGTGGAGATCGGGCCCGGCTGCTGGATCGGCACCGGCGCCGTGATCCTGCCCGGCGCCCGGATCGGACGGAACGTGGTGGTCGGCGCCGGCTCGGTGGTGCGCGGGGTCGTCCCGGACCACTCCGTGGTCGTCGGCGCGCCCGCCAAGGTCGTCCGGCGCTGGACGCCCGACCAGGGCTGGCAGCCGCCGCTGCGCACGCCGGCGCCGTCCCCCGTCCCCGCCGACGCCACCCCCGAGCAGCTGCTGGCCCTGGCCGAGCTCGACGACGAGACGGTGGCGCGCCTGGCGGCCCTCGACGAGGAGGAGGCCGCCCGCCTGACCGCGCTCGACGGCAAGCCGGACGCCTCGGCCCCGCAGGCGGACCGGGACGCCTCCCCGGCCGCCCTCGACCTGCGCGAGGAGCGGGACACCGGTCTTCGACGGGCCGTGCGGAGCCGTCGGAGGTAGCGTCGGCCGCAGAACGCGCGCACCCCGGACCGGAGGTGCGGCGCGGGAGCGGAGGAGACCGATGAGCTTCACACCGACCCCGAACGGAACCCGCGGCGCGGCCCAGCCGGGCGCTCTGACGCGCCGGGTGAACGCGCTCGCCATGCGACGGATCGTGCGCCGCGGCGGCGGTCGCGTCATGGGCATGGAAGCACTGGTGCTGACCACCGTGGGACGCCGCTCCGGCCGGACGAGGAAGACGCCGGTGGCCCGCTTCGAGGAGAAGGGCGGGACCTGGCTGATCGTGGCGAGCGCGAACGGCGCGGCACGCAACCCGGACTGGTACTACAACCTGGCCGCCCACCCGGACCAGGTCGCCGTGACCCTGGACGGGCGGACCATGGAGGTCACCGCCGAGCAGCTGCGCGGCGAGGAGCGGGAGAAGGTCTGGCGGGTGATCACCGCCGTCCAGCCCCGCTTCGCCGGCTACACGGAGAAGACGGACCGCGAACTGCCGGTGATCCGCCTGACGCCCCGGTCGGTCCGCCTCGGCGAGGGACCCGACGCCTGAGGCGGGAGTTCCACCTCGCGGGCGGCGGCGGGGGAACCGGAGCGGTTCCGCTACCGTGCCCGGCATGCGCGCACCTCTGGGAGACTTCGCCGACGCCCGTCCCGCCACCGCCTGCCTCGACGAACTCGTCGGGCCGGTCGCCGAGGCGGTCAGGACCTGGGGCGGGAGCGTCCCGGCGGAGAACATCGTCTACGTCGACACCGACCCGGAGAAGGCGGACACCGCCGTGTTCGTCGAGCACTACGGGAGCGACCTGCTGGACGCCTCGGCCAACTGCGTCGTGGTGGCGGGCCGACGCGGCCAGGAGACCGGCTACGCCGCCTGCCTGGTGCTCTCCACCACCCGGGCCGACGTCAACGGCCTGGTGCGCCGCCGGCTGGGGGCGCGCAAGGCGTCGTTCGCCCCGATGGACACGGCCACCGGCCTGACGGGCATGGAGTACGGCGGGATCACGCCGGTGGGGCTGCCCGACGGGTGGCCGGTGCTGGTGGACTCCGCCGTGGCGGCACTGCCGTACGTCCTGGTCGGCAGCGGCCGGAGGCGGGGGAAGCTGCTGGTGCCCGGCCCGGCGCTGGCCGAGCTGCCCGGGGCCGAGGTGGTCGAGGGGCTGGGCCTCCCGGCCCGGGCCTGACCCTGTCCGTCCCGGAGGCGACGGCCGGCGCCATGGGACGGGTTTTCCCGGGAACATGCTGTGGGGAACGCCACTGGAGGCACGGCCGTCCGGGTCCGCGTCCCGGCCGCCGGTTTCCTAGGGTGGGAGAACGCCCTGTTCCCTGACGGCCCCCGCGGCCCGGAGACCTCATGCAGCTTTCGTCCCTGGCCGCGGCGCGGCCCGACCAGCCCGGCGGCATCGCCGGCTGGGCCGTCGATCTGGTGGAGCGCCTGGGCGGTCCCGGAGCCGGACTGGCGATCGCGCTGGAGAACCTCTTCCCGCCGCTGCCCAGCGAGGTGATCCTGCCCCTGACCGGCTTCGCCGCGGGACAGGGCGTGCTGAGCCTGCCCTCCGCGCTGTTCTGGACCACCCTGGGCTCGGTGGTGGGCGCGGTGGCCCTGTACTGGATCGGCATCCTGCTGGGCCGCCGCAGGCTCTACGCGGTCTGGGCGAAACTGCCGCTGGTGAAGACCTCCGACCTGGAGAAGACCGAGGACTGGTTCGCCCGGCACGGCACCAAGGCGGTGTTCTTCGGCCGGATGGTGCCGGTCTTCCGCAGCCTGATCTCGGTGCCCGCCGGACTGGAGCGGATGCCGCTGCCGGTGTTCCTGGGGCTGACCGGCCTGGGAAGCCTGATCTGGAACTCCGTGCTGGTCCTGGCCGGCTACTGGCTGGGCGACCGCTGGGAGCTCGTGGAGCAGTACGTGGGCGTGCTGTCCAAGGTGGTCCTCGGCGCGGCGGTCCTGGGGCTGGCGGCCTGGATCGCGGTCCGGCTGCGCGAGCGCCGCGCGGAGCCCGACGGCCGGTCCTGAGCACGGGGGCACGGGCTCGGGCGGCCCAGGCCGGGGCGGGGCGGCTCAGGAACAGACGGTCAGGCGGGCCACCAGGTGGTGCCAGGCGTCCTCGACCCGGTCCAGGCCCATGCCGCAGCGGACCGTCAGGTGATGGGTGAGCGACGTGCTCAGGAAGGCGAGCAGGGTGTGGGCGAGCAGCTCCACGTCGCCCTGCGCGCCGTGCTCGCGCAGCAGGTGCGTGAGGTGGGTGTGACGCAGCAGGTGGGGCGGGCTGCTGAGAGCGCGCAGCGGGTCGGTCTGCAGGGCCAGCCACAGCTCCGTGTGGCTGGCCTCGTGGCGCAGCACCGCCGGGCCGAAGGCGTGCAGTCGCTCCAGGGCGGGCGCGCCCGGGCCGACCGGCGGCGGGCCCGAGAGGAACGAGGTCTGGAACTGCCGCTCGCGGTGGTCGAGGAGGGCGAACAGCAGGCCCGTGCGGTCGCCGAAGCGCCGGAAGACGGTGCCCTTGCCGACGCCGGCCGCCTGGGCCACCGCCTCCATGGTCAGGTGCGCCAGGCCGTGCTCGCCGAGCAGCCGGGTGGCGGCGTCCAGCAGCCGCGCGCGGTTGCGGGCGGCGTCGGCGCGCAGACCGCAGGAGGCGGCCGCGGCATCCGCCGGCACCCCGGTCGTGGGGCCGACGACCGTGAGAGGTTCGCCGGAGGGCGGCGGTACAGCGGTGTCCATGAGCTTCACAGTACCGCAACACAGCGAAAGTGGACCGTGGTCCGGATAGGTGGTACAACTTTGAACGAGGGTCGGCGAGGCGGAGCGTTCCGCTTCCCGTCCAGGTGGTGAGCATCTGCTCGCCGCCACCCCTGTCATCCTGTTTCCCCAAGGAGTGCTCATGTCCGTCCGCATCCTCGCCCTTGTCGGCAGCCTCCGCGCCGGCTCGCACAACCGCCAGCTCGCCGAGGCCGCCGCCAAGCACGCCCCCGAGGGTGTGGAGGTGCAGGTGTTCGAGGGTCTGGCCGAGGTGCCGTTCTACAACGAGGACATCGACGTCGAGGGCTCGCTGCCCGAGGCGGCCGCCCGTCTGCGTGAGGCCGCCGGCTCCGCCGACGCGCTCCTGTGGTTCACCCCCGAGTACAACGGCACCATGCCGGCCGTGCTGAAGAACGCCATCGACTGGCTGTCCCGCCCGTTCGGCGCCGGCGCGCTGTCCGGCCGCCCGGTCGCCGTGATCGGTACCGCCTACGGCCAGTACGGCGGCGTGTGGGCCCAGGACGAGGCGCGCAAGGCCCTCGGCATCGCCGGCGCCGTGGTCGTCGAGGAGCCCAAGCTGGCCATAGCCGGCTCGGTCGTCCGCTTCGCCGAGCTGCACCCGGCCGACGACACCGAGGCCGTCGACGGCCTGGTCGAGGTGCTGTCCCAGGTCGCCGAGCGCACCCGCGCCGCCGCCGCCTGAGGCGCCCCGCTCCGCAACCGCCGCGACGGCGGCACGGGTCTTCGCCCGTGCCGCCGTCGCGGCGTTCCCCGGAGGTTCTCCGGACCTTCGCGACGTCAGCGGCCGATCCGCAGCAGACCGAGGAGAGCCATGACCGTGACCCAGCCCGCCGCCACCGCCTCGCAGGTCAGGGCCCCGCTGCCCGGGGGACCGGTGTGGCGGACCTTCGGCGACCTGCGCTCCCTGCTGCTGGCCCCCGAACTGCTGCTGCTCCAGGTGGCCCACCCGGTGGTCGGGGCCGGGGTCGCCGACCACAGCAACTTCCGCGCGGAGCCCTGGCCCCGGCTGGGCCGGACCCTGCTCTCGCTGAGCACGGTGATCTACGGCGGCCAGGAGGCCGCCACCGCCGAGGCGCGGCGGCTGATCGGCGTGCACGCCGGGATGAAGGGCCTCGACGCGTCCGGGCAGCGGTACTACGCGCTGCATCCCGAGGCCTACCACTGGGTGCACGCCACCCTGGTCAAGGCGCCGGTGGACGCGATGCGGCTCTTCGGGCACGGGCTCGGTGAGGACGAACTCGCCGCGTACTACCGGGAGATGCGGGACGTCGGGCGGGTCTGGGGGCTCAAGGAGCACCATCTGCCGCCCGACTGGCCCTCGTTCCTCGCCTACTACGACGCCATGGTCGCCGACCGGCTGGAGGTGAACCGGTCGGTGCGGGACGTGCTCGACGCGCTGGCCGCGCCCGCCAGGCCGGCGTCCTGGATCCCGGACGCGCTCTGGCGGCCGGTGGCCCGGGCGGCGGGGCGGGTCGCGCTGTTCGTGACCGTCGGAGTGCTCCCGCCCGTGCTGCGGGAACGTTTCGGGCTGTCCTGGTCCCCGCGGCAGGAGCGGCGGCTGCGGAGGTTCGCCCGCGTGGTGAGGTTCCTCGTCGCTCCGCTGCCGGTCAGGCTGCGCGTGGCCCTGGGCGGCGTCCTGGCCCGCCGTGCCGAACGCCGCCGACGGGCACGGGCCACGCGGGTGTGACCGGGCCCGGGCCGCGAGTGCGTGACGGGTGCCTGGCCGGGCGCGGCCTCCCCGCCCACGCGCCGGAACGCCCCCGGACGGCGGGAACGCCCCGGACGCGGAAACGCCCCCGGACGGCGGGAACGCCCCGGACGCGGGAACGCCCCCGCCCGGCCTCGCGGCCGGACGGGGGCGTCCCGTGGGGGTCGGGCGGCCGACGTCTCCCCGGATCGGATCGGCGGGCGATCAGACCAGGTCGAAGCGGTCGGCGTTCATGACCTTGTTCCAGGCCTGGACGAAGTCCTTGACGAACTTCTCCTTGGCGTCGTCGCTCGCGTAGACCTCGGCGACGGCGCGCAGCTCGGAGTTGGAGCCGAAGACGAGGTCGGCACGCGTGCCGGTCCACTTCTTCTCACCCGTGGCCTCGTCGAAGGCCTCGTACAGGTTGCTCTCGCCGTCCACCGGCTTCCACGTCGTGCCCAGGTCGAGCAGGTTGACGAAGAAGTCGTTGGTGAGCTTGCCCGGGGCGTCGGTGAGGAGACCGAGCTCCGAGTCCTGGTAGTTGGCGCCCAGGACGCGCAGGCCGCCGACCAGGACGGTCATCTCGGGCGCGCTCAGGTTGAGCAGGTTGGCGCGGTCGACCAGCAGGTGCTCGGCGGGCAGGCGGTTGGCCTTGCCGAGGTAGTTGCGGAAGCCGTCCGCCCTCGGCTCGAGCGCGGCGAAGGACTCGACGTCCGTCTGCTCCTGGGAGGCGTCCACGCGGCCCGCGGTGAACGGGACCTCGATGTCGAAACCCGCCTCCTTGGCGGCCTTCTCGACGCCGACGGCGCCGGCGAGGACGATCACGTCGGCCAGGGAGACCTGCTTGCCGCCGGAGAGGGAGGCGTTGAAGGACTCCTGGACGCCCTCGAGGGTGCTCAGCACGGTCTTGAGCTTCTGCGGCTCGTTGACCTCCCAGTCGGCCTGCGGCTGAAGGCGGATGCGGGCGCCGTTGGCGCCGCCGCGCTTGTCGCTGCCGCGGAAGGAGGACGCGGAGGCCCAGGCGGTGGAGACCAGCTGTGAGACGGACAGGCCGGACTCGGCGATCTTCGCCTTCAGCGCGGCCACGTCGGCCTCGTCGACGACCTCGAACTCGCGGGCCGGCAGCGGGTCCTGCCAGATCAGCGTCTCGGACGGGACCTCGGAGCCCAGGTAGCGGACGACCGGGCCCATGTCACGGTGGGTCAGCTTGAACCAGGCGCGGGCGAACGCGTCGGCGAAGGCGCGCTCGTCCTCGAGGAAGCGCTGCGAGATCTCCGCGTAGATCGGGTCCATGCGCAGCGCGAGGTCGGTGGTGAACATGATCGGCTGGTGGCGGACACCCTCGAGGTGGGCGTCGGGCACGACCTTGCCGGCGCCGTGCCGCGGACGCCACTGCAGCGCGCCGGCCGGGCTGTGGAACTGCTCCCACTCGTAGCCGAACAGGATCTTGAAGTACTCGTTGTCCCACTTGGTGGGCTCGTAGGTCCAGGCGCCCTCGAGACCGGAGGTCACGGTGTCCGCGCCCTTGCCGGTGCCGTGGCTGTTGCGCCAGCCCAGGCCCTGCTCCTCGAGGCCGGCCGCCTCCGGGTCGTCGCCGACCGCGTCCGCCGGGCCGTTGCCGTGCGCCTTGCCGAAGGTGTGACCACCGGCGATCAGGGCGACGGTCTCCTCGTCGTTCATCGCCATGCGGCGGAACGTCTCGCGGATGTCGCGGGCGGCGGCCAGCGGGTCGCCGTTGCCGTTGGGGCCCTCGGGGTTGACGTAGATCAGACCCATCTGGACCGCGGCGAGGGGCTCCTCGAGGTCACGGTCGCCGGAGTAGCGCTCGTCGGCGAGCCAGGTGGTCTCCGGACCCCAGTACACGTCCTCGTCGGGCTCCCACACGTCCGCGCGGCCGCCGGCGAAGCCGAAGGTCTCGAAGCCCATCGACTCCAGGGCGACGTTGCCCGCGAGGACCATCAGGTCGGCCCAGGAGATGGCCTGGCCGTACTTCTTCTTGACCGGCCACAGCAGACGGCGGGCCTTGTCCAGGTTGACGTTGTCCGGCCAGCTGTTGAGCGGCGCGAAGCGCTGCTGACCGGCGCCCGCGCCACCGCGGCCGTCGGTGATGCGGTAGGTGCCGGCGCTGTGCCACGCCATGCGGATCATGAACGGGCCGTAGTGGCCGTAGTCCGCCGGCCACCAGTCCTGCGACTCGGTGAGGAGGGCGGCGACGTCCTGCTTCACGGCGGCGAGGTCGAGGCCCTGGAAGGCCTCGGCGTAGTCGAAGCCCTCGCCCAGCGGGTTGGCGACCGCGGGGTTCTTGGCGAGGATCTTCAGGTTGAGCCGCTCCGGCCACCACTGGCGGTTGCCGCCGCCGGCGGTCGGGTGCGGGGCGCGCGCGCCGTGCGCGACGGGGCAGCCGCCCGTCTCCGCCTTCGGCTCGGTGACGATGGCGTCGTGGTTCTCAGTCAATGTCTGTCCTTCTGGATCAGGCGGTCACGGCTCAGGTGCTGCGAGCTGTGGGACTACTGCTGGCGAGCGGTGGAACAGGCGGGGCACAGGCCCCAGTACGTCACCTCGGCCTCTTCGATCACGAAGCCGTGGTTCTGGGAGGCGGTCAGGCAGGGGGCCTCACCGACCGCGCAGTCCACGTCGGCGACGGTGCCGCAGGAGCGGCAGACGACGTGGTGATGGTTGTCCCCGACACGCGCCTCGTACCGGGCCGGGCTGCCGGCCGGTTCGATGCGGCGGACCAGTCCCGCGGCCGTCAGCGCGTGCAGCGCCTCGTAGACGGCCTGGGTCGAGACGTGGCCCACGCGCTCGCGTACGCCGGAGGCGATCGCCTCGGCTCCGAGGTGGTCCCCGGCCCTGACGGTTTCGAGCAGCGCGACGCGGGCTGCCGTCACCCGCAGGCCGACGCCGCGGAGTTCCTCGGCGGGCGAGGCGGGGGTTGCGGTCATGGTCACGAACCATACACGGCTTGAGACGAGAGGTACAGAAAGACGAGTAATTCAAGTTTGGAAACGACGTTTCCGAGGCTATTTGTCTGTTTGATGATGGTTTCACGTCGGTTTCACGTCGTGTCGAGGCGATGCCGGATGCTTCGTACGGTCCGTCGAAAAAATCATCCGACGGGCCCGCGCGCGGCACGGTATGGTTCGCGGCGATGACGACTCACTCCATGAACAGATTGGGGGACCCGTCCGCGCAAGGTGAGTGCTGATGCTCACCGACATCGCGAACGGACGACTCTCCCTGTGGCGGCGCGTACGCGCCCATGCCGTGCCGCCCTCCATGATCGGGACGGCGACGGCCCGCCGTGAGGCGGGTGACTGGGCGGGGGCCTGCGCTGCCGCCCGCGTCGACGTCGATCTCGACCTGCGGACCCTCTCGCGCCGGTACGGCCGGGACTTCGCCGCACTCCTCCGCTCCGACCTGCGGCGCCTCGCGCCCGATCTGCTGCGCTGGCATCTGCCGAGGATCGCCCCGGACGGTCTGCTGCGCCCCGGCCTGACCGTGCCGCTCGTCCACTACGACGTCGGGGGCGGCGGCAGTGCCGACGGCCTCGGCGCCGCCGGCCGCGGCCGGGTGAGCCTGGTGGTCCGCACCGATCCCGCGTGGGCGGACGCCGGACAGCGGCTCTCCCTCGCCCTGTGGGACCCCTCCGCACGGGACGCCGCGTCCCGCCGGCACCCGCATCCCTCGCCCAGCCGGCGCCACCGCCTCGACCTGCACCGGCACCTGTGGGACGCGACCAGGTCGGGGGAGTTGCCCGCGCGGTCCACGGACGGCCGGCCGCCCGCGGATCGGGACGCCCGGCCCGAGCCGCTGCGCGCGCTGCCGTCCGGCCGACGGTACGACGTCGGCCGCTGGGCGGACGAGGCGGGCCTCCTGCTCGAAGCCGAGGGACACGGCCCGGCGGGAAGCGTCCTGGTGCGGCTCGGCGGCCGGGACAGGATGCTGCTGGACGTGGCACGCGACGGCGCGGGCTCCTGGAGGATCACCGACGCCCGCCGTCCCCGGCAGGCCACCGCGGCCGATCCGCCGGTCCTGCCCGACGCGGCCACCTGGGTCCCGCCGGACCGCGACCTGCTGGCCGCGGGCCTCGTCGAGCCGCACGCACTGCACCCGCTGGTCGCCGCCGCACTCGCCCCCGGACATCTCCCGGCGCCCGCCGCCACGCCCGCGCGCCGGGCGGAGGAGCCCGGCGTGGTGGACTGCCGCGGCGCGCTCCACCGGATCGGTCAGGTGGACGGCGTCCTCGCGCCGCTCGACCACGATCCGGTCGAGCTCCGCCGCGAGGCGCTCCTGGTCGCGCTCGGCGGGCCGCCGTTGCCCTGCCTCCGTGCCGTCGACGAGGCTCTCCGCACCCCGGAGTGCCTGCCCGGCGTACGCGAACGCCTCGCCCACGGCGACGCCGACGGTGCCCTCGAGATCGTCACGACACTTCTCGGACCCCAGGCGGTGCTGCGCGAGGGGGAGTTGCTCGACACGCTCGCGGCCGCCGTCGACCAGCGGATCGTGCGTGGCCTGTACCGGGCCGGGCTGTCCGTCTCCGACCGGCTCGACGGCGCTCCCCGCCACGTGCCGGCGGCTCCCACGACCCCTTCCCACCGCCGCGCGGTGCGTCGCCGCGCAGGGGAAGCCGCCCACCGCTGAGTGCTCCGCGCACCCCGTTCCCGCGCCCGCGGTCCGCGGTCTTCCGTCGCGGGCGGCCCGCTCCGAGGGCCGCGTGACGCCTCGTCATCCCTTGCTCGTCCTTTCCCTGCGCCTTCAGAGGAGTAGCCATGACCATCACCCTGTCCCCGTCCGTTCCCTCCGCCCCCGCCATGCCGCAGGAACCCGCTCCGGCCGCCCTGCCCGTCGCCCCGCTGGAGGTCGCCTCCGCGCTGCTGGCCGTGCTGGGCGACACCACCACCGAACCGCGCCGCGACATGCAGTTGGAGGCGCTGACCCTGGCCGTCGCCGCCGACCTTCCGGTGCTGCTCTGGGGCGAGCCGGGTATCGGCAAGACCGCTGCCGTCACCCAGCTGGCCGAGGAGCTGGACCTGCCGCTGAGCACCGTGATCGCCAGCGTCCACGAACCGTCGGACTTCTCCGGCCTGCCGGTCGTCGGCGACGACCCCGCCACACAGGGGGTGCCGATGGCCCCGCCGGACTGGGCGGTGCGCCTGGTCCGCCAGGGGCGCGGGCTGCTCTTCCTGGACGAACTGTCCACCGCCCCGCCCGCCGTGCAGGCGGCCCTGCTGCGGCTGGTGCTGGAGCGGCGGGTCGGCGCCCTGCGGCTTCCGGAAGGCATCCGCATCGTCGCCGCCGCCAACCCGCGCGCCTCCGCGGCCGACGGCTGGGAGCTGAGCGCGCCGCTGGCCAACCGGTTCGTGCACCTCCCGTGGATGCACGACTCCGAGGTCGTGGTCCGTGGCCTCGGCGGCACCTGGCCGCGCGCCACCCTGCCGCGGCTCGACCCCGCCGAGGTGCCGAGGGCGGTCGACCTCGCCCGGCGCGCGGTGTGCGGGCTGCTCACCGCGCGGCCCAAGCTGGTGCACCAGCTGCCCGCCAACGAGGCCCGCCGGGGCGGGGCCTGGCCCTCGCCCCGCACCTGGGACATGGCCCTGCGGCTGATCGCCTTCGCCACCGCTGCCGGCGCGCAGCGGGACGTGCTGTCGCTGCTGGTCAGGGGCGTGGTGGGGGACGGGCCAGGACTCGAACTGCTGGCGAGCATGGACCGGATGGACCTCCCCGACCCGGAGGACGTGCTGGCCGACCCCGCCGGGGCCGAGCTTCCGCAGCGCGGGGACCTGCGGCAGGCGGTGATGGAGGCGGTGGTGTCCGCGGTGGCGACCCGGCCCACCCGCGAACGGTGGGACGCCGCCTGGTCGTTGCTGGTGCGCGCCATGGAGACCGGGGCGCCCGACCTCGTGGTGGTCCCGGCGACCACGCTGGCCGCGCTGCGGCAGGACGAGTGGGACGTGCCAGCGGCGATCGAGCGGCTGGCCGGGGCGGTGGACCTCTCCCGCCGCGCCGACCGGGCGGCGGCCCGCGTGGCGCACGCCGCGGCGAAGGCGACCCGATGACGGGGGCGACGGCGGGGACGGCGCCGGGGGAGCGGCAGGCGGAGGCGTACCCGGGGGAGCGGCCGGCGGAGGCACGCGCGGAACGTCGGCCCGGACGGGTCCCCACGCCGGAGCCGGTCCCCGCGCCGCGGCCGCTCCGGCCGCTCCCGTCGCCGCGGCAGGCCTCCGCACCGCGGCCGGGCCCCACGCCGAGCCAGGCCTCCGCGCAGCGGCCCGGGATCGGGGCTGGCGGCGTCGAGCCCGGGTCCGTCGGGGCCAGGTCCGACGGGGCCGGGGCCGTCGAGCCCGGGTCCGCGCCGTGCCGGGCCCCGGCCTCGCGGGAGCAGGGGCTGCTGGACCTGGACAAGCTGTACGCCGCTCGGCTGCAGGCCGCCCGGGCCCGCCCCTACCTGGCGGCCGCGCTGTACGCGCTGCACGTGGTCGAGTCGCGTCAGGTCCCCACCATGGCGGTCGACCGGTACTGGCGCTGCTACGCGTCCCCCGCGTTCGTGGCGTCCATGCCGGTGGAGGAACTCGCCTCCGTCTGGGTGCACGAGGTGTCCCACCTGCTGCGCGACCACCATGGGCGCAGCGACCGGTTGGCCCGCGCCCGGGACCTGACCGGTCCGGGGGACCGGTTGCGCATGAACATCGCCGCCGACTGCGAGATCAACGACGACGCCTTCGGCGACGGGCTGCCGGAGCCCGAGGGCCTCGTCACCCCGCGGCTGCTCGGTCTCGAGAACGACGGGGTCATGGAGGACTACGTCGACCGGATCCGGCTCCGCCGCCATACCGAGCACTTCACCTGGCTCGACTGCGGGAGCGGCGCGGACGGCATGACCCGCGGATGGGAACTCGGGCCCGAGGGAGCCCACGGACTCACCGACCAGGAGCGCGACGCGGTGCGCTTCCGGGTGGCGCAGGGCATCTCCGCCATGCCCGGCGACACGCCCCGGACCTGGCGGCGGTGGGCCGAGGAGGTGTTCCACGCGCCACAGCCGTGGCGGGCACTGCTGGGCGCGGCGATCCGTTCGGCGGCCACCGGCGCGGGAGCGGGCCAGGACTACACGTACGGCCGCCCGTCCCGCCGCTCGGCCGGGCTGCCCGGCGTCGTCCTGCCGAGCCTGCGGCACCGACCGCCCAAGGTCACCGTGGTCGTCGACACCTCCGGTTCGGTGAGCGACACCGAACTCGGCAGCGCCCTGCTCGAGGTGGCCGCCATCACCCGGTCGCTCGGTGGCCGCAGGGACCTGGTGACCGTGATCAGCTGCGACGCGGCCACCCACCGGGTGGGACCGATCTGTGCGGGGGAGGGCATCACGCTCGTCGGCGGGGGCGGCACCGACCTGCGGGCGGGGTTCGACACGGCACTCAGGGCACGGCCCCGCCCCGACGTCGTGGTCGCGCTGACCGACGGCCAGACGCCGTGGCCCTCGTCCCGGCCTCCCTGCCGCACGATCGTGGGGCTCTTCCCCCGCGCCCCGCACTACTCGGAGGACGACCCCGAGTACACGCCCGACCTTCCCCCCTCGTGGGCCAGGGTGGTGGAGATCGGCTAGCGGGCGGTTCCCGGCACCGGCGGGCGGTTGGCGGGGCCAGGGGTGGCGAGGGCGGTCCGGCGAAGGTAAGAAGCGGGTCAGAGGTGGGGCCCACGACACCGCCCTCTCTGGCGTGGGCACGCCGACAGGTCTATAGATGTACGTTGCATCTAAATTCGTGTCCCGCCCTCGCGGACGGCCGAACCGGAAAGGACATCGCATCGATGAATGCGCCGTCAGCGACAGCGACAGGGGAGGCGGGGGCCGCCGCGAGCCCGTTCCGGCAGCCCCGAGCCGTCTGGGCCGTGGCCTTCGCCTGCGTGATCTCGTTCATGGGGATCGGCCTGGTCGACCCGATCCTGCCCGCCCTCGCGGAGAACCTGCACGCCTCCGCCAGCCAGGTCTCGCTCCTGTTCAGCAGCTACCTGATCGTCACCGCCGTCGCCATGCTCTTCGTAGGGTGGATCTCCAGCCGGATCGGCGCCAAGCGGACCCTGGTGGCCGGACTGGCCGTGATCGTGGTCTTCGCCGCCCTCGCCGGCGCGACCGACTCCATCGACGGCATCGTCGGCTTCCGGGCGGGCTGGGGCCTGGGCAACGCCATGTTCATCGCCACCTCGCTGGCCGTGATCGTCGCCTCCGCGAGCGGCGGCTTCGGCGGCGCGATCATCCTCTACGAGACCGCGCTCGGCCTCGGCATCGCCGTGGGCCCGCTGCTCGGCGGGGTCCTGGGCGACATCAGCTGGCGCGGACCCTTCTTCGGCGTGGCCGTGCTGATGGCGCTGGCCCTGGTCGCGACCGTGCTGCTGGTCCCGTCCACGCCGCGGCCCGAGCACCCCACCTCGCCGGTCGCCCCGCTGAAGGCGCTGCGTCACCGCGGGCTGCTGACCATGGGCATCATGGCCCTGCTCTACAACTGGGGCTTCTTCACCATGCTCGGCTACGCCCCCTACCCGATGGAGCTCGAGGCCTTCGACCTCGGCCTGGTCTTCACCGGCTGGGGCCTGCTGGTGGCCGCGTTCAGCGTCCTGGTGGCGCCGCGACTCCAGGCCAGGTTCGGCACGGCGCCGGTGCTGTACGCCAACCTGATCTGCCTGGGCGCGCTGATGGCCGTCGTCGCGGCGGGGGTGGAGACCCCGGCGGTGGTGATCGTCGCGGTCATCGTCAGCGGGGCGTTCATCGGCATCAACAACACGCTGACCACCCAGGCCGTCATGCTCGTCGCGCCGGTGGAGCGGCCGGTGGCCTCCTCGGCGTACGGCTTCGTGCGCTTCATCGGCGGCGGCCTGGCTCCCTATGTCGCGGGGAAGATCGCCGAGGCGACCGACCTGTCGATGCCGTTCTACGTCGGCGCCGCCGCGTTCGTGCTGGCCGTACCGGTCCTGGCCACGGGGCACCGGCTGGTACGGGAGGCCGAGAGCCCGCGCGAGGAGACCGTGCCGGTCGAGCCGGTGGTCACGCCCGTCGGGACGTAAGGGTCACGGGAGTCGCCGGGGGCCGGGTGACGCGCCGCACGGGTGCGCCACCCGGCCCCCGGTGCGGTGACGGCCCCGTGGCACGAGGGCGGATCACCCCGGTCGAGGCTTCGCCGCGGAGCACGGCGGGTTCTGCCTGCCGTCGTCGCGCATGTGCCCCCGCTGCCGGATCGCCGTCCGGGCGAGCGGTGTCCCGGAGACGAACGGCAGGCCCGCAGCGCGCTGGGGCGCCGGCGGTGGCGGAGACGGACGTCGTGCCCAGGCGCCCGGTGGGTCAGGAACCGGTCACGGTGCGAGCGTCAGGTCCGGTGCCCGTGCCAGGGCGGCGGGCGGCGGGGAGCCTCGGCCTCACGCGGTGGTGGCGCGGGCCGACTCCACCACGCGGACCAGCGGCTCCAGACGTGCGTCCCGCGACGCGTCGTCGAGGGCCGCGCGCAGGGCCGCCTCGTGCGTCGGCCGGGCCTCGGTGAGCAGGGCCAGGCCGGACTCGGACACGTCCGTGTAGATGCCGCGGCGGTCGGTGGGGCAGAGGTAGCGCGACAGCAGGCCGCGGTCCTCCAGGCGCGTCACCAGTCGCGTGGTCGCGCTCTGGCTCAGCACGACGGCCTCCGCGACCTGCTTCATCTGCAGGTGGCCGCCCGGCCCGTCGTGCTGCCGGCTGAGGACGTCCAGCAGGGAGTACTCCCGCGGGCTCAGCCCATGGCGCTGCAGCGCGCGCTCGAGGTGGGACTCGATCCTGCCGTGCAGGAGAGAGAGCGCGCACCAGCCGTCGGCGAGGGCGGTGAGCGAGGGGTCGGTCGCGGTCACGCTGACCTCCTACGGGGCAAAGGGGTCGGTCGGGTCGGGAGACGTCCGACGCGGACGTCCGGCAGGTCACCAGGAGACCGCCGGGCGTCTCCAATCCTTCCACACAGGGGTTACCCGGGGCCAGATTTAGCCCGCGCTTGCAATTATCCCGCGCATGCAACTAATGTCGTCGCTTGTTACCGCCCCCCGCAACGTATCGTCTGGGAGAACCCCATGCCTCTCGCGCTCCTGGCTCTGGCCGTCGGGGCCTTCGGGATCGGCACCACGGAGTTCGTGATCATGGGCGTGCTGCCCCAGGTCGCGGACGACTTCGGCGTCACCGTCCCGACCGCCGGCTGGCTGGTCACCGGCTACGCGCTCGGCGTCGTCCTCGGCGCCCCGCTGCTGACCGTGCTGGGCACCAAGGTGTCCCGCAAGAAGATGCTGATGTTCCTGATGGGCCTCTTCGTCGTCGGCAACGTCCTGTCCGCCGTCGCCCCCGTCTTCGGGCTGATGCTCGCCGGGCGGATCGTCGCCTCGCTGGCCCACGGCGCCTTCTTCGGCATCGGCTCCGTGGTCGCCGCCGACCTGGTCGCCCCGCATCGCAGGGCGTCCGCCATCTCGCTGATGTTCATGGGCCTGACCGTGGCCAACGTCGTCGGCGTCCCCGGCGGCACCTACCTCGGCCAGGCCGCCGGCTGGCGCACGACCTTCGCCGCGGTCGCCGCGCTCGGCGTCGTCGGCCTGCTCGGCGTCGCCCGCCTGGTCCCCGAGGGCGGACGCCCGCCCGCCGCGGACGTCCGCGCCGAGTTCGCCGCCTTCCGCAACCCCCAGGTGTGGCTGGCGATGGCGATGACCGTCCTCGGCTTCGGTGGTGTCTTCGCCGCCATCACCTACGTCACGCCCCTGGCGACCGAGGTCACCGGATTCGCGGAGTCCTCCGTGACCTGGCTGCTCGTGCTGTTCGGCCTGGGCATGTTCTTCGGCAACCTGGCCGGCGGCAAGCTCGCCGACCGGGCGCTGATGCCGCTGCTGTTCACCACGCTGGCCGCGCTCTCGGCGACCCTGCTCGTCTTCACGGTCACCGCCCACCACAAGGCGCTCACCGCCGTCACCCTGACCCTGATCGGCGCCCTGGGCTTCGCCACCGTGCCGCCGCTGCAGAAGTGGGTGCTCGACCAGGCGTCCGCCGCCCCCACCCTGGCGTCCGCCGCCAACATCGGCGCCTTCAACCTCGGCAACGCGCTCGCCGCCTGGCTGGGCGGCCTGGTGATCTCCGGAGGCCTCGGATACACCGCCCCCAACTGGGTAGGCGCGATCCTGGCCGCCTCCGCCCTCCTCCTCTCCCTGCTCGCGGCCCGCCTGGACCGCCGCGCCCGGCGTACCGGCGCCGTCGGCCCGGTCGTGGCCGGTTCGGGGGGACCCGCCGCGCCGGGCCCGGCGGCGGAGGCGGAAAAGGCGGCGCAGCCTGCCAGTCTGTGACGGCCCCGTCCGGGCGCGCGTCCGCCCCCCGTCCCGTCGTCCGCACCCCTTCGTCCGCAACCCCGTGGCCACCGTCCCCTCGGTCCGCACCCAGCGGCCGTCCCCTCGGTCCGCACCCCGCTCGGGGGTCGCGCCGCCATTGTCCGAAGCCATTCGTCCGCAACACCGCAACCCATGCAAGGAAGCACCATGAGCACCCCCTCCGTCCCCACCGTCACCCTCAACAACGGCGTCGAGATCCCCCAGTTGGGCTTCGGCGTCTTCCAGGTCCCCGACGAGGAGACCACCGCCGCCGTCGCCGCGGCCCTGGAGGCCGGCTACCGCTCGATCGACACCGCCGCGATCTACGGCAACGAGGCAGGCGTCGGCAAGGCGATCGCCGACTCCGACATCGCCCGCGAGGACCTGTTCGTCACCACCAAGGTGTGGAACTCCGAGCAGGGGTACGACGCCACCCTCCGGGCCTTCGACGAGAGCCTGGCCAAGCTGGGCCTCGACCACGTCGACCTGTACCTGATCCACTGGCCCACCCCGGCCCGTGACCTGTACCTCGACACCTGGCGTGCCTTCGAGCGGCTGGCCGCCGACGGCCGGATCCGCGCCGCCGGAGTCTCCAACTTCCAGCCCGCGCACCTGCGGCGGCTGCTGGAGCACAGCTCGCTGGTCCCCGCCGTCAACCAGGTCGAACTCCATCCCGCGCTTCAGCAGGCCGAACTGCGCGCCGTGCACGCCGAACTGGGGATCGCCACCGAGGCGTGGAGCCCGCTGGCCCAGGGCGCGGTGCTGGGGGAGGAGGCGATCGTCTCCCTCGCCGAGCGCCACGGCCGGACGCCCGCGCAGATCGTGCTGCGCTGGCACCTCCAGCTCGGCAACGTCGTGATCCCGAAGTCGGTCACCCCGGCGCGCATCGCCGAGAACATCGACGTCTTCGGGTTCACCCTCGACGACGAGGAGATGGCCTCGCTCGCCGCCCTCGACCGCGGGCTGCGCACGGGTCCCGACCCGGACGAGTTCAACTGACCCGAGCCGTCAGCCCCCGCGGTGGGCGATGTACAGGTCGAGTGCCTTGTGGAGGACCTTGCTGAGCGGGAAGTCCCACTCCCCGAGGTACTCGACCGCCTCGCCGCCCGTGCCGAGGCGGTGGCGCAGCAGTGCCAGGTGCTGCTCGTCGCCCGCGACCGAGCCGGTGATGCCGCGCAGGTCGTAGAGGGTCGCCCCCATCTCATGCGCGTCCGACATCATCCGCCACTGCAGGGCATGGTCCGGGCACACGTCCGCCCGAGTGTGTGGCGCGGCCCCATAGGCGTGCCACACATGCTCCCCGACGGCGAGCATCAGGGCCGCGGCCTGGTCCTCGCCCTCGAACCGGGAGAAGTAGACCCGCATCCGGTCCGGATGCTCGTTGCGCAGGGCGATCCACATGCGCTGGAAGTAGGAGAGAGGCCGCGGGATCAGCCCGTCGCGGTCGGCGGCCTCGGCGTAGAGCCGGTGGAAGGCGGCGAGGTCCTCGTAACCGCCCCGGACCACCTCCACCCCGGCCCGCCACGCCTTCTTCGCGTTGCGGCGCCACTCCGGGCTGTATCCCGCCTGGACCTCCCGCAGGGGCCGGTCGCCGAACGGCACCTGGAAGACGTACCGGGGCTGGTTGACGGCGGCGCTGTCCTCGCCCTCGGCGGTGACCGGCCGCCAGCCCAGCCGGTGCAGCCGCTCGGCGAGCTCCCGCGCCGCCGGGTCCTCCTCGGAGGGCGGCACCTCGCGCAGCCACCGCACCTCCGGGTCGCCGAGCGCGCCCCGCACCGCGGCGGCGTCCCACCGCCGGGCGATCACCGGCGGACCCATCCGCACGGTGAAGGCGCCGAGGTCGCGCAGGTACTCGACCATCGGGCTCAGCCAGTCGCCGAGGTCCTCCGAGGCCCAGTCGACGACCGGTCCCTCCGGCAGGTAGGCGAGGTAGCGCCGCACCTTGGGCAGCGCGCGCAGCAGCACCAGCGCGGCCCCGACCAGCCGGCCGTGTTCGTCGAACCACCCCAGCGACGCCGAACGCCAGTCGCTCTTCACCTCGCCCCACGAGGGGATCTGCAGGTGGCTCACCGACGACTGCCCCGCGACGAAGGACAGGTGCTCCTCGCGGGTGATCGCTCGCAGGAGGTACTTCATGGTGGTGCCGCGCTCCTTTGTTCGACACCAGCGTATGCGTAGGGAGCGCCTCCGGTTGCGCCGCCCGGTCGGCGACGCCCCCGTGGCGGCCGCCTTCCGTCAGGTCCAGGGGCCGAAGGGCGGCCGCGCGGGAGCCGGGCCGAGCGTGGTGGTGCCCGGCGCCGCCCGGTGCCCGAGACCCGTGCGATAGGCGTTCAGCGCCGCGTCGGTGCGGCCCTCACCGCGGTACAGGTCCCCGAGCAGCCGGCAGATGTCGGCGAGGTCGCCGGCCGCCCCGGCCGTCTCGAGCAGCGAGAGCGCGGTGACGTAGTGCCGCTCCGCCTTCTCCGGGTCGCCCCTCTCCTCGGCGATCAGCCCGAGCAGGCGGTGCGCGCCGCCGGCGTGCAGCGCTCCGCGGTCCTGCTGGAGCCCGTCCAGGAGACGCTCGAGCAGCTCCGCGGCCTCCGCCTGGTCTCCCTTGCGCCGCAGGACGTCGGCCAGTTCGACCTCCACCTGCCAGACGTACAGCGTGGCCCGCTTCGACAGCAGCATGGAGTGGGCGGTGCGCAGCTCCTCCTCGGCCCGCACCAGGTCGTCGTGCTGGGCGTGCACGTAGCCGCGCATCCAGTGGCAGTGCGCCAGCTCGGTGCGGATCTGGAGCTGCTGGTAGAGCTCGGTGGCGCGCAGCAGGGAGGCCTCGGCGGCCTCGGTCCTGCCCTCGGCGATCAGCGTGCGGGCCACCGTGCGGTGCATGGAGGCGACCAGGGCCGGGTCCGGCACCTCGGGGGCCAGGGCGAGGGCGACCTCGGCGGCCTGCGCGGCGCGGGCGTGGGCGCCCAGGTCCATGTAGGGGGCGATCGACGCGGTGTACAGCTGGAGCAGCGACCCGGGATCGTGCAGGCCCGAGGTGTTGAGCTCGTTGATCGCGCTTTCCAGCAGGTAGCAGGCGTACCGCAGTTCGCCCGCCAGGTAGTGGGCTATCGCCCTGCCGCGGACGACGCGGGTGCGGGCGGGCAGCGGCTCGTCGCGCAGCTGCTCCCCGGCCGCCTCGAACCGCGCCTGGGCCTCGGCAAGTTCGCCGGTCTCGAGGGCGCACTCGCCCAGTCCCAGCAGGGCGGCGCCCCGTTCCCGGCCGAGCCCGTACTCCTCCGCCTCCGCGAGGAGCCGGCCGTACTCGGCCGCGGCGTCCGCGGCGTCGGCGGTGGCCAGGATCCGCTGGGCGTCGGCCAGCCGCATGCGCAGCGTGGCGGCGACGTGTGCGGGCCGGCCGGTGGCGAGCTCCTCGTACGTGACGCCGAGACGGTCGGCGAGGTGCCGCAGCGCGACCTCGGAGGGCCGCACCTTTCCCGCCTCCAGAGTGGAGACATAGGCGGCGGTGTACGCCGGTTCGGCAAGCTGACGCTGGGTCAGCCCACGCTCCTTGCGCAGCCGCTTCACGCGCTCGCCGATCGCGGGCGGGAGGTCGTGGCGCAGGGCCGGATCCGGCGCCCCGGACCCGCCCTCGATCGTCCCGACGTCGTCGGCGGTCGCCGCGCCGCCGGTCCCCGGTCTCGCTCCGCCGTCCGCCGACGCCGCGCTCGTTCCTGCCATGGCAGCCCTCTCGCTGTCTCCCGGACGGGGGCCGCCGGCCGGCCCGTCGCCGACCCTCCATCTTAGCCAGCCCACCGGCGCCGGACCCTTCGGTTCCGGCTTCCTCCCCGCGGCCCGCGAGGGGTCCGACGCGCCCTTCCCCGGTCAGGTCGCCGACCGGACGGAGCGGTTGCCCAAACGTAACTCGCCTGCCACGGTTCGGCGTTGTGCGGAACCCTCCCATCGCCTGCGTCGAGCGACAAGTCAAGTGCACCTGCACAAGCGCTTGATGCGGCGCGGCCGGGACGGTGAGGGCCGCCCCGGCCCGTCGGTCGCTGTCCCCGTCACCCCCGCACGCACACGGTCACGGTCAGGTCCGTGGACGCGACGTCGTCCATCCGCGACCCCCTCGGTGCTCGCCGAGGGGGTCACGAGAGCCTGACCTGGACCGTCGTCGCGGCCAGGCCCCAGAGTTGACCTCCGCCCACCGCGGCGGGACGCCGGCCCCGGGAATGCGACGGGGCCGGCGGACGTTCTTCACGGTCCGAGCGTCGGTCGACGTCGGGTCGACGTGGGTTACAGGGAGGCCGGGATGGACAGCCAGTCGGAGTCGGTGCGGAAGATCCTCAACGAGCTGGGCGAGACCTGGGCGGTGGTCGGCCTGTCCGCCAACGAGGCCCGCGCGGCCTACGGCGTCGCGGCGACGCTGCAGCGCCACGGCAAGCGGATCGTCCCTGTCCACCCGAAGGCGGAGACGGTGCACGGGGAGCAGGGGTACGCCTCCCTGAGCGACATTCCCTTCCCGGTCGACGTGGTCGACGTCTTCGTCCGCTCCGACCTGGCCGGCGAGGTCGCCGACGAGGCGGTCGCGATCGGCGCGAAGGCGGTCTGGTTCCAGCTCGGCGTCGTCGACGACGCGGCCTACGACCGGGTACGGGCGGCCGGGCTCGACATGGTGATGGACCGGTGCCCGGCGATTGAATATAAGTCCCTAAGTTAGACGGTTCCCGGGAAGAGCGGTAGTCCTACACCCATTCGGGCTATGAGAGCTTCTCGCTGACGATTACCGCAGGTCGGTGGTAGGTGACCAGCCGGCCGTCTTCTGTCGGGTGCTCTTCCCGGACCAGTCTGAGCTGACAATGGCATGCGCGGGTCGGCGAGTTCGCGAGTTCGGCACGCAGATGTGGGATGGAAGCAGCGAAATCCCACGATGAGGAGAGGACTACGAAGCGCCCCAAAGAGGGGGCCTCCGCGAGGCGGAAGCCGACTTTGCACGTGGGCACAGGCCCGCGACCCAACTGTGCCGCTTCTCTCCGCTCGCGCCAGTAGGTAGTGCACCGACATTCCGCCCCGTCGTCTCGGTGAGGGTTGGGGAGAAGGTCGTTGACGTCGGTGAGGTCAGCGCCGTCCATGACCACACCCACGTCGTCGTACACCGTGACTGCAGTCTCAGAAGCGGTCCGTTTCCCACCCAGGACTTGCGCGACACGCGCTGCAACTTGATCGTCGGCGCAGTGGACCACCCATCCGCAGCGCCCGCGATTTCCGACTCGTGGGAGGAATTTGCCGGTAGGTTCATCCCTCCCGATTGCTGCTGCGGTCCACTGCTGTGGGGTCGGGGTCGATTTGTCGTACGGTGGGGCCGGGCTGTCCTCATTGATTTCTCGTGGCATTTTCAGATTTGGCCTGACTGCAGGGTTTCTCCGATCGTGCTGACGTAGTGGATAGGGAGAGGCGCGGGTCAGGATTGTCACCCTGCACTCCGGATAGCGGCCATGAGTCTTGCTGATCGTCCTGCGGCGGCACGGTTGTGGAGATCCCCTCTGCCCGGCATGTACACCTCCCAGGGCCTGGGCGCCGCACGGTGAGGCCCTTGGGAGGCCAGGCCCGGGGCGAATCCGGGCCTGGCCTTCCCGCGTCACGAAGGGATCCGTTGTCAGTCCCGGAAGGTACGGTGCCCGCTACCGTCTTGAGTAAGGAGTGTCCGTTGGCAGAGCACCTGAGCAACGCGGAGCGGCAACAACTGATCAGTGAACGTCTTTCATCCTGGCGCTTGAGGAGTAGAAAGACCTGGTCAGGTGGGGTGGTGACGTGGCGAAGCCCCTCGTCGTTGGTGTGGTGATCTCACTCAACACGCCGACGGCCGGGGGGCTTCGTTGGTTCC
>NZ_JBEOVU010000054.1:0-30232 GCF_040295685.1 Streptomyces sp. NPDC002734 | reverse complement strand
TTGTCGATCGATGGCCGCGGCCGCCTTGTTCGTATCCGCGACCAGAGCGGCGGTCGAATTGATGCGGACGGGGTTCTTTGTGCTGAGCCGGTCGAGTACCTCTTCCACAGACGCTGACATGGTTCGGCACCGTATGAGCGCAGGTATGGGCGCACGCAAGTGCGCATGGGCGCGCACGTTGCCTCAGCGAGGCGGGCGCGACCATCGGTTCGTCCGTCTGGCCCCGGAGTCTGAAGTCACCGTGGCTGAGGACACGTTTCCTGCCTCAGCCATTCGCACGACGTTGCCCCTCAGCGGGCGGTTGGCTGTCCCTGGCGCCTCAGGTTGTCGGTGACAGAGAGTAGCATCGTCCGGGGCGTCAGGAGGTGGCTGAGCGCGCGGCGACGCGGGTGGGCCGGCACCGAGTCAGCACGCCGCAGACCCCGTGCTGGTTCCGTGCTGACTTCGAAGGCCGGAACCGTGCATAACCGCAGGTCCTACGGGCCGCACTGCAGGACAACGTGCTGTCGGTGCTCATGCCGGACGACGACATGCGGTCCCGGCTGACCGGAGTCCGGCAGGAGCCGGGCAGGCCGGAGCCCTGAAGGGCTCCGGCCCGCCCCGTGCAGTCGGCCACCAGCGGCACCAGTTACGTGATCAACGGACTCTTCTCTCAGGGCAGGACCTGCGCCATTGTCCGCGCGGGTACGACCGGCGGCCCGCAACCCTTCCGTTGCGCCGGGTCTCCTGTCCGCCCGCCCCACTTCGTGGGGCGTCAGGCCGCCGCGAGGGCGGTGCGGGCGTCCACGCGCCGGTGGTGGCGGCGCATGACCTCTCGGGCCACCGGCTGGGCGAGAAGGGCCTCGATGAGGAACGCGATGGTGAAGTTCCGCGGCCACAGGTGTGCGAACTGCTCCAGGGGCTCGGTGGAGACCTGCCGCGTGCCGATCCACGTGCCCACCACCGTCATCACGATGGAGATCAGCAGCACACTGCACAGGGCGTTGACGATCATGTGTGCGCGGAAGCTGTCGCCCGGGCGTACGAGCCGTCCGGTGAGCAGCTGGGCAGGCTTCATGGTCAGCAGCACGACTGCCACCACCGCGACCAGCAGCACCGGCATCACCCGAAGCAGATCGGTCCACATGGCCAGGGTGAAGCCGGCGGTCAGGCCGCCGATCACCACCGGGATGGTGTTCACCGAGATCACCGCGATGACCAGCATGAACGCCAGGAATTCCTTCGGGTTCCGCGGCAGGTGGGTGTGAAAGGGGTTGTCGCTCACAGTGCAGTTCCTCTTCGCTCGATACAGAGCCCGGAAACAACAACAGCGCCCGGCCCCCAGGTCGATGACCTGGGGGCCGGGCGCTGTTTCGAATGCTTGTACGCGCCGGACTTCGCAGCAAATGATACAGCCCCGCAGCTTCCGTCACGGACGTCTGCGTCGTGCCACCCCTGCAAAAAGGGCTCCCGCAAGGAACAAGACGGACACCGTGATCCCGTCGTCGAGCTACGCCGACGGCTGACGCTGCGGCGCAGGGCCCGCCTGGCGGCAGCGAGCCTTGGCCGCTCCCGCGGCGGTCTCACCACGAAGATCCATCTCACGGTCGACACCGCCTGCCGCCCCTTAGCGCTGATCATCACCGCAGGTCGGTCCGGCGACAGCCCTCAGTTCGTCCCCGTCCTGGAGAAAATCAAGGTGCGTGGTCCGGTCGGCAGGTCCCGGACCCAGCCCGGGGCCTGCCGACGACAAGACATCCCACGCGGACAAGCGTCATACTCCTCCCGCCGCAACCGCGCCTACCTGCGCAGACGCGGAATCAAAGCGGTGATCTCCGAGCCGAGGGACCAGGCGGCGAACCACCGGAAGAAGGGCTCGCGTGGCGGCGTCCCGTCACCTGCGACCCCGACTTCTACCGCGAGCGCAACACCGTCAAGCGCGGCATCAACAAGATCAAGGCATGGCGGGTCTTGCTACCCGCTACGGCAAGAACCCCGCCAACTACCAAGCCGCCCTCGAACTCCGCGCCGCGCTCCTCTGGATCCGCAGCCTCCGGACGGCCCAGTGATCACAACCCCGGACAAGCCCTAGCCCGACGCCTGAGGGAACGGTGTTGCCTCCAACTCTTCAAGGCACCGCACCATCGTTGAACCCCGTCGTCGGCGTCGACCATGTGCTGCGGGGGCTGCCGTCTTTCAGATCGAAGGGATCGCGGCGGTAGCGCAGATCGATCGCCGAACAGCTGTGGGTGACGCCCGGCCGCCGCAAACCGGATTCTGGCCGTGCTCGTCCACCAGGACTTCACCGTCCCGGCCCGATCATGTTGGATGCACTCATACTTCCAGGTCAGACACGGTGAAGGAGTTCTGAAGCACTACGGGTCCGAGGCGCCCCTACCGAAAGCGGCGGTGGCTCGCACCCGGACAGGCGTGCGGGCTACCTTGCGGCGCCGCCGCGCGGGTCAGGCCGCGGCCGTGGCCGCTGCCTGACCCGTTGCCGGGCCCTCGAGGGCGACCGAGGCCAGCGGGATCGGCGTGAACATCTCAGGCTCCTGGTCAGGCGTCAGCGCCGTCGGACCGTACAGCCAGTCGGTGAACGAGTAGTCGTACGTGTCCCGGGCGCGCAGCAGCGCGTTGCGCTGCTCGCGCTCCACGCCGTCCACGTGCCACAACTCACCCCAGGCCCGCGAGGTGGTCAGGACCCGGCGGCAGTGCTCCGGGCGGACCGCCTCGTAGGCGGCGAGGGCGGTGTCCCAGTCGACCGTGCCGTCCTCGGCGCGGTTGCGGCCGACGTGCTCGCCGAGCACCCAGCCGTCCTCGATCGCCATGATCGCGCCCTGGGCGATGTACTGCAGCGGCGGGTGCGCCGAGTCGCCGAGCAGCGCGATCCGGCCGTCGACCCACGTCATGACCGGGTCGCGGTCGAACATCCGCCACCACTTGTCGCGCCACATGAAGGGCAGGCCCTCCTGGACGAAGTCGCAGGTCCCGGCGAAGGCCGCGTCCAACTCGTCCGGGGTCCCCCAGTCCTCCCGGCCGGCGAGGGCCTTGGGGGACTCGAAGACAGCGACCTGGTTGAGCAGCTTGCCGCCGCGCAGGCCGTAGTGGACGAAGTGGCACTGCGGGCCCACGTACAGGGCGACCTCGCTGAGGTCGACGTCCTGCACCCGAGACTCCTCCGCCGGGACGGTGCCTCGGTAGGCGACGTATGCGGAGGACACCGGCTCGTCGTCGACCAGCAGCTTGCGCGCCACGGAGTGCAGGCCGTCGGCCGCGATGACCATGCCCGCCTCGTGGACCTCGCCGGAGACCAGGGTGACGCGGGCGCCGCTCTCGGTGTTCGCGTACGAGGTGACCCGCGCGTCGTTGACCAGTTCCACGTCGGCCCGCTCGCAGGCGCGCAGCAACAGCCCGTGCAGGTCGCTGCGGTGGATCACCATGTACGGGTAGCCGTAGCGCTGCTCGAGGTCGCGCAGGTCGAGCCGGGTCAGTTCCTCGCCGTCGATCGCGTCGCGCATCACCATCGAGTCCGGCACGACGCCGAGGCCCTTGGCCTCGTCGAGCAGGCCGTAGTCGTCGAGGATGCGGGTGCAGTTGGGGGCGAGCTGGATGCCGGCGCCGACCTCGCCGAAGGCGGGGGCGCTCTCCAGCAGGCGCACGCTCAGGCCCTGGCGGGTCAGCGAGAAGGCCGCGCCCAGGCCGCCGATGCCGCCGCCGACGACGATGACGTCAGGGTTGGACATGATCTTTCAACTCCTCAGAGCCACGGGCCGAGCTCGGGAGCGTCGGCAAGGGCGTGGGGGCGGCCCGCCAGCCAGGCGGCGACCTCGGGCAGCGGTCCGTCGGGCAGCTCGGTCAGCCCGCGCTTGGCGGCGATCTCGTCGACCAGGGCGGTCAGGAAGCCCGCCGGCAGGTCGGAGAAGGAGACACCGGTGCCGAAGTCGGCCGCGTGGACGCAGACTTCGCGGGAGCGCATCCAGGGCAGCTCGGTGGCCGGGACGGTGCGGCCCTGGGCGGTGACGACCTTGTTCCGCCACTGTTCCGCGGTGAGCCCGTCCAGGCCCCGGGCGAGCTTCACCGCGGAGGCGCACAGCCAGGCGCGCAGCTCCTGCGCGGACATCGCCGGGCCCTTGGCGATGCCGGCGGCGCGTTCCTCGGCGGAGGCGTACATGGGCGTCTCCTCGCCGGTGGCGGCCCAGTGCACGAGGTTGCACAGCGCGTCCGCGTTGGCGGCGACGTGCGCGGCCAGGTGCTTGCGGGTCCAGCCCGGCAGCATGCTGTCCGCGTCGAACTCGCCGTCGCCGATGTCCGCGACGGCGCCCAGCACCAGCTCGGTGCCGACGCGCGCCCACTCACGGGCGTCGGCGAGGGTACGGGGGGCGTCGGTCATCCCTCGACCACCTTGTTGACGCAGGCGCCCAGGCCGGAGATCTCGGTGGTCACGGAGTTGCCCGGGAGCAGGAACACCTTGGGGTCGCGGGCGTTGCCCACACCGGCGGGGGTGCCGGTGGCGATGATGTCGCCGGGCTTCAGGGTGATGACGGTGGAGATGTACTGCACCAGGAAGACCGGGTCGAACAGCAGCGTGCCGGTGTCGTCCTGCTGCATCACCTGGCCGTCGACGACCGTTTTCACCTTGAGTGCCGGGCGGACGCCGCCGACCTCGTCGGGGGTGACGACGTAGGGGCCGACCGGGGTGGTGGCCTCCCAGATCTTGCCCTGGGTCCACTCGATGGTGCGGAACTGCCAGTCGCGCACCGAGATGTCGTTCATGACGGTGAAGCCGGCGATGGCCTCGGCGGCCTGTTGCTCGTCGGCGCGGCGCACCGGCTTGCCGATGACGACGGCGAGTTCGACCTCCCAGTCGAAGGCGTCGGTCTCCGCCGGCTTGACGATGTCGTCGTTCGCGCCCAGCAGGGTCTCGGCGAACTTCGGGAAGAGGGTCGGGTAGTTGGGAAGGTCCCGGCCCATCTCCTTGATGTGGTTGGTGTAGTTGTGGCCGACGCAGACGACCTTGGAGGGGTTGGGGACGACCGGCGCGAAGTCGGCGCCGTCCACCGGGTAGGTCGTGCCGGAGGCTGCGGCGGTCTTCTCCCGCCAGTCGGTCTCGGCGAACAGCTCGCCCAGGTCGGTGTGTCCGAGGTCGACGAGGACGTCGCCGTCGAGGCGGACCGCGCGGTTGCCGGCGGCGGTGCGGATGGTGGCGAGCTTCATGTTCAGGCGTCCTTCTGGGTGCGGTTGAGCCGGAGGGCTTCGAAGACGGGGGAGTCGGAGAAGCGGAAGAGGTCGAGGGCGCCCTCGTCGGAGTCGGTCGTGCCGGCCTCCGACTTCACCGAGAACGGCTCCCACGACGGGACGACGAACAGGTCGCCGCGGCCGACCGTCCAGGTCTTCCCGCCGACGGTCACGACGCCGGAGCCGTCGAAGACCTGGTAGACCGACGAGCCGGTCTCCCGGACCGGCGTGGTCTCGGCGCCGCGGGCCACGCGGTGGAACTCGGCGCGGATGGTCGGCAGTACGTCGGAGCCGTCGTGCGGGTCGGAGTAGCGGACCGCGGCGTGGCCGGGTTCCACCGTGCCGCCGAAGCCTTGCTTCTCCAGCAGGAGTTGGTCGCGCAGGGCGGCGTTGGTGTACTCCCACTTGTAGGACAGCAGTGGGCTGCCCGGGGTGGCGGGGGCGGCCGACAGCGGACGCAGACCCGGGTGGCCCCACAGGCGCTCGGACCGGGACCGGTCCGGGGTGATCCGTTCGGCGTCGCTGATCTCGTCGCGGCCGAACTCGAAGAACTGGGCCTCGGTGACGTACTGGAACGGGATGTCCAGACCGTCGATCCAGGCCATCGGCTCCGAGGTGGCGTTGTGGTGGGCGTGCCAGTTCCAGCCGGCCTGTGGGAGGAAGTCGCCGCGGTTCATCGGCACGGCGTCGCCGCCGACGACCGTCCACACTCCGGAGCCCTCGACGACGAAGCGGAAGGCGTGCTGGGTGTGACGGTGCTCGGGAGCGTCCTCGCCTGGCATCAAGTACTGGATGGCAGCCCACAGGGTCGGCGTGGCGAACGGTCGGCCGCCGAGGGACGGGTTGGCCAGCGCGATCGCGCGGCGCTCGCCGCCGCGGCCGACCGGCACCAGGTCGCCGGCCTGCGAGGCCAGCTCCCGCAGCCGCTCCCAGCGCCAGACGTGAGGGACGGCGCGTGAGCGCGGGTGGGTCGGCATCAGGTCGCCGATCTCGGTCCACAGCGGGACCAGCAGCTCCTGCTCGAAGCCCCGGTAGAGCTGCTCGAGAGCGGGAGTGACCTCGGGCTGCCCCTCGCCGTCGACGGCCTGGAGCCGGACCGGGGAATCCGTGGAAACGTCCTGGGGGACGGAGGAGGTGGTCGTCATGCGGCTCAGCGTGCACCCGCTCACAGTGGAGAACACGGATATTCTGGAGAGCAGAATTTCCCTGCGCAGCGCCGGTGGCGCCCTGCAGTGTTGGCGCAGGGTCTCCTTCTTCCGGACCCGGACAGGCAGACAGGCCAGGTCATGGACAAGCCCCTGAAGACACCACCGCCCTACCCGATCGCCAGCGTGGACCACGCGCTGCGGGCGGCGGCCATCCTCCAGATGGAGGGCACCGCGACGGTGGCGCAGATCGCCGACCGGCTGGGGGTCGCCAGGTCCACCGCCCACCGGATCCTGTCCATGCTCGTCTACCGGGACTTCGCCGTGCGGGACGACAGCCGGGTCTACCGGGCGGGGCCGGTGCTGGAGCTCGCCGCTCACTCCCGGTCCCTGGCCTCGCGTCTGAGGGCCGCCGCCCTGCCGCACCTGCAGCACGTCGCCGACCGCCTCGACGAGACCACCAACCTGATTGTGCGCACCGGTGACACCACCCGGGTCATCGCCAGCGTCGAATGCCGGCAGACCCTGCGGGTCGGCTCCCGCGAGGGCATGGTGTTCCCCGCGCATCGGACGACTGCGGGGCTGCTGCTGCTGCTCGCCGAACTGCCGGACGAGGAACTCGAGGAGTTCCACAGCCGTGTACAGGCCGGTGACCGGCCCGGCGGCCTTCCGGGACTTCCGCAGCTTCGGGCGGAGCTGGCGAGGCTGCGGCGTACGGGGTTCGCGGTCAATCAGGAGCGCTCGGAGCGGGGGCTGGTCGCCGTGGGCGTCCTCGTCCGCGATCAGGATGGCACGGCGGTGGCGGGCCTGTCCGTGTCTCTCCCCGGAGCCCGGTACGACCCGCACCGGCTGCGGCCGACGGTCGCCACGCTCGAGGCGGCGGCCCGGGCCCTGGAAAGGGACCTGGCCACCCAGTCCTGACCCGCAGCCGAGGGGGGAGCCGTGCAGCAGGCGGGCATCACGCCGCCGGCAGGACGACTGTGATGGGTGGACCTCCGAGGGCTCCTTCATCGGCTCCAGCTCACGGTTGCTTGCCGGGCCGACGCGTCGGTCAGAAGCTGTATTCGGTGAACGGCATCCGGGCGTCACGGTGAGAAACGAAGACCTCCGGTGTGTGCGGTTCACCGCACACACCGGAGGTCTTCGTCGTGATCAAGCTCTTGAGGGTGCCGCCAAGGATCGTGACCGGTACGCCTACACGGCTGGGGCCACCAAGGCGGGCGTTTCGGCTTCGTTCGGCGAGGGGCGGTCGCGGTGGAGGCCGATCATGCCCACCGCGCTCAGAACCGCGGCGAGGGCGGCAGCCACACCGCAGACGAGGAAGGCGGTGCTGAAACCGCTGCCGAGGGCCTCCAGGGCCAGGCCGTGGGCCGCGGAGCCCGGGGCGCCTGGCGGGAGGCTGTTGACGGCGATCGGTCCGCCGGTTTCGGCGATCTGGCGGGCCGCGGCGAGGTGGTCGGCGGGGAGGTCCGCGTCGGCCAGGCTGCTCGCGAAGGCGGCGCCGGCCCCGCTGAGGGCGACCGCGCCGACGATCACGGGGCCGAGGGCGAAGCCGAGGTCGCGCAGCATGTTGGTGGTGGCGCTGGCCATGCCCGCGAGTTGCGGCGGCACGCTGTCGAGCGCCACGGCGGTCACCGAGCTGACGGTCAGCGCGAAGCCGATGCCGATCAGCAGGGCGGGGAGCACGAACGCGCCGAGACCCGGGTCGTCGACGTCGAGGCCCGTGGCGAGCAGGCAGCCGACGGACATCAGGACGAAGCCGGAGGTCAGCAGCCAGGAGGCGGGCACCCGGTGCAGGAGCCGGGAGACGACCGGGACCAGGACGAAAGCGGGTCCCTGCAGGAGCAGGAACGGAATCGCCACCCGGATCGGGTCCTGGTGCTGCACGGGGCCCAGCCACATGCTCGTGGAGAAGCAGGCGCCGAGGAAGGCCAGCATGCCGATCACGGCGACCACGGACGACACCGTGAAGGCCCGGTTGCGGAAGAGCTTCAGGTCGAAGATCGGGGACGCGGCGCCCAGCTCCACCACCACGAAGCCGGCGAGGAAACAGACACCGATCGCCAGGGAGAGCATCACGGGCAGCGTGGTCCAGCCGGACTCGGGTCCTTCCACCAGGCCGAAGAGCACCAGGATCAGGCCGAGAGCGAAGGTGATCTGGCCGGAGACATCCAGTTTGCGGCCCTCGGGGGCCTTCGACTCCGTGGCCAGCGTCATCGTGAGCGCCATGCTGACCAGGGCGAGACCCACCAGCACCCAGAACGATCCGCGCCACGACCCGACCTTGGCGAACACGCCGCCCAGCAGCGGTGACAGGGCCGCACCGGCGGACAGGAAGCCGCTCCACAGCGCGACCGCCTGGGCCCGCTCCCGAGTGGAGCGGGTGACCGCGGTGGCGGCGGTGAGGGAGCCGGGGAACATGGCGCCGGCGCCAAGGCCGTTCAGCGCGGCGCCGACCCACAGCACCTGCACTGTGGGCGCCATCGCGGCCACCGCGCTGCCCGCGGCGACCAGGGCGGTGCCGGCGACGACCAGCTTGCGGCGGCCGAAGAGGTCGCCGAGCACGCCGAAGGTGAACTCGAAGCAGACCACGGCGATCATGAACGCCGCGGTGATCCAGGTGAGCTGCGAGCCGTGGGTGTTCAGGTCTTGTTGGAAGAGGCCGTTCAGCGAGGCCGGCAGAGCGTTCGCGACCTGGGCGACGAAGACCGCGCCGCAGGCGGCAGCCAGTGTTCCCGCGTAGCCCGGCGTCCGGGCGGCCCTCGCGGCTGGGCCGAGGGACACGGGGGTCCCGTTGTTGAGCGTCATTGCTGTTCTCCCTGGCTGGGAAGGGCGTCCCCTCGGAGGGAGGCCCGGAGAGAGGGGAAGGGCTCGGCAGCGCGTGCGCGGTGGGGGACGGGCCACGGTGCGAACCGATGTGATGCCGGGAGAATGACACTCGCTTTACGTCACGTCAATGAAATGTTCACTGTCTAAATTTAACGTTTTGATCGTAAGGTAAATGGTCTAGGTGTCGTGCGGTCCGACGGTAGGATCCTGGCCATGGCGAACCTTCGTGAGGCGCAGAAGCAGATGACCCGCCGTCTGCTCCTGGAGTCGGGACTCGAGCTCTTCAAGACGAAGGGGTACGCCGTCACCACCGTCGACGACGTCGCGAAGGCCGCCGGCACCACGCGCGTGACCTTCTACGCCTACTTTCCGTCCCGTAGCCGGCTGATGAAGGCGCTGATCGACGAACAGCTCAACGAGGCGCTGCAGCGCGTGCGCTCCCCGGAGCACGGCTCGACCGCCCAGGACCTGGTGGCCACGGTCGCCGAGGGCACGCCGGAGGCGATCACCGCCTGGCTGCGTCGCACCGCGGACGCCTGGCCGGCGATCCGGCCGATCATCCGCATCGGCCGCGAGGCGGCGGTGATCGAGCCGGACCTCGAGGACCTGGTGGAACGCTGGATGGAGGAGGCCGCCAGTGACATCGAGGACGGCCTGGAGCGGGCCGGCCGCTTCGAGCCCCACCAGCGCCGCTTCCGCGGCGTCCTGGCCATGGCCGAGCTGGACTTCGTCGCCCAGCACTGGGACCGCTCCGACTGGAAGCTCACCCGCGACCAAATGCTCGACGAGCTCGCCGCGAGCTGGGTCCGCCTGCTGACCTGACGCACCCGGCCCTGCGCGCCGTCAGAGCTGCCGGACGGCGTCGAAGAGCAGCGCCCGGAGCCACTCCACGAAGTACTGGTCGGCGGGCCGCGGGTTCCACACCACGTCGATGCCCAGTCCCGGCACCGGGAACGGGAACTCCTCGACCCGCAGGTCGGTCAGCGTCCGCATGGTCACCGCGACGCGGTGACGCAGCAGGGCGACCCCTCCCGCCCGGGCGACCAGGTACGGCACCAGCAGGAAGTCGGAGACCAGCCGGCCCACCCGGTAGGGGACTGCCTGTTCGTCCAGCACCGAGTACGGAAAGACCCGCCGCTCGGTGTCCACCACCACGTGCGGCTGGGTAGAGATCAGGTCGAGCGTGCTCGCCTCCGGCGGAGCATCCGGCGAGGCGACCACCACGCACCGGTCGTTGTAGAGCCGCTCGCGGGGATACGGCGAAAAGTGCCCTTCCGAGATCAGCACCACGTCGACGCCGCGGTCGGTGAAGGTGGCCTCCGTCGGCACGGTGATGGTCCGTAGTCGCAGGGTGCAGTGCGGGGCCCGCTCGGCGACCAGCCGCGCCAGCGCGGGGCCCACGACGAACGCTGTGCTGGTGGTCATGGCGACGGTGATCACCCGCCGGTCGGCGGCGGGATCGAAGCGCGGCAGGTCGATCACGTGCGCCGTCTGCTGCAGCGCGCTGCGCAGCGGCCCGATCAGCTCCCGGGCCCGAGGCGTCAGTGTGACGCCCGTGCCCTGTCGGACGACGAGGTCGTCGCCGAGCAGTCGCCGCATCCGCGTCAGGGCATGACTCATGGCCGGCTGGGACAGACCGACCCGTTCCGCTGCCCTGGTCACCGAGCCCTCCTCCAGGAGGGCCAGCAGGGGGACCAGCAGGTTGAGGTTGACCGACGCCAGCCGGTCCAGCCCGGTGCCGATGGCCTCGCCGGTACCGGTCCCCCTTGCTCCTTCGCTCATGTGTCCGGAGCCTACGCCGCCGCCCGGGTCATCCGGCGCAGCCGGGGGATCGGGGTGCGGTGGTTGAGCGCTGCCGCCACGCCGGTGCCGTCGGCGTGCGTCCAGCGCATCAGCGCAGGGCCGCCGGGTCCGCCGTCGACGTACTCCGGCTCACCCTCCAGCGGCAGATCGCCCACCGCTTTCAGGCTCAGTCCGAACTGCTCGGTCCAGAAGTACGGTTGGAACTCCAGCGGCGGGGCCTGCTCGCCCAGCAGCAGCGCCCGCGCGGCGACCTTCGCCTGCTCGATCGCGCTGCTCCACAGCGGGATCCGACGCGGCCCCCGGGAGGTGGGGAAGATCGCCAGGTCACCGACGGCCGCTATCTCCGGCCGGACCAGGCACCGGGAGTCCACGCTCACCAGTCCCCCCGCCGTGAGTCCGGTGTCCCCGAGCCATTCGGTGTTGGGCACGTCGCCGACCGCGCTGAGGATCGTTTCCGCCTCCAGCACCATGCCGTCGTCGAGCACCACCCGGGTGGTGCCCTCGGCCCCCTCGATCCGCGCCGAGGCGGTCTCGACCACGGTGAGCCCTTGGCCGAGCGCGGCCTCCAGGAACACCCCGGCGAGGTATGGGCCGAGCTGACGGCTCAGCGGTGCGCCCTGGGAGACCAGAGTGACCCTGCAGCCGCCGGACAGGCAGCCGGAGGCGATCTCCATGCCGAGCGGGCCGCCGCCGACCACCACCACCGAGGGGTGGTCGGCCAGCCGGCTGCGCAGCAGGAGCGCGTCGTCGAGGCCGCGGAGCGTCAGCTCGTCCGGCAGCGCCGACAGCCGCCGTGCCCGGGAACCGGTGGCCAGGACCACCCGGTCGTAGGGCAGCGCGGTGCCGTCGTCGAGGTGGACCAGCCGGCGCTCCAGGTCGAGGCCGGTCGCGCGGACGCCGAGCAGTTCCTGCGCACCGTGACCGGCCGGCGGGAGTCGGTGCGTAGTCATGTCGTCGCCCTCGCGCAGCAGCGCCTTCGACAGGGCCGGGCGGCTGTAGGCCGCGTGGGGTTCGTCGCCGACCACGGTCAGGTCGCCGTCGAACCCGGCCTCGCGGAGCGTGTCCGCCGCGGTGACGCCGGCGATGCCGTTGCCGACGACGACAACCCGGCGGACGTCGCCGGTGCTCACGCGATCCTCAGCGCGGCGACCGGGCAGACGCGGACGGCGGCCTGCGCCAGGGCGGCGTCGGCCTCGCCGACCTCCTCCTGGTCCAGCACCAGTTCGCCCTCGTCGTCGAGGTGCATCAGCTGGGGGGCGGCCTCCTCGCACAGGCCGTGCCCTTCGCAGCGGGGGCGGTCGAGATCGATCCTCATGCGGGAATCACCTCCAGGACGGGGAGCTCCTCGATGCTCCGGGTGGTGTTGCTGGGCACGCGGACCTCGGATCCGACGACCAGGTGCCGCACGCGCCGGGAGAGCGCTTCGATCACGGCGTGGGCCTCCAGACGGGCGAGCCCCTGGCCGGCGCAGCCGTGCGGGCCGTAACCGAAGGCCAGGTGGTCGACCGGGTTGCGCTCGACCAGGAACGCGTCCGGGTTCTCGTAGTGCCGCGGGTCGCGGTTGCCCGCGCCGAGCAGCACGGCGACCTGGGCACCCGCAGGGACGACAGTCCCCTCGATCTCCACATCCTTGGTGACCCGGCGGCCCCAGGCGTTGATGGGCGGCCAGAAGCGCAGCACTTCGTTGAACGCGGCCGGCACCAGCGACGGGTCGGTGCGGACCAGGTCGAGCTGGTCGGGGTGGCGGGCGAACAGCGCCACGATGTTGCCGATGGCCGCCACCGTGCTGTCCACGCCGGCGCCCAGGTACTGGTGGATGATGTGGCCCGCCGCGCCCTCTGGGACGGCGCCCCGAGCCTCGGCGTCGAAGATGCCGCGGCCCACCGAACCCTCGGCCAGCTCCTCCGCCTTCACCTGGGAGCACCATGCGTAGAGCTCGCCGGCGACAGGGAAGTCGTCGGCGGTGCGCTGGTTCATCGGGCCGAGGACCTGCATGGCGGCCTGGCCCCAGCGCAGCATGTTTTCGCGCACATGACCGGTGAAACCGATCAGGTCCGCGACCACCTCCAGCGGGAACGCGCGGGCCAGGGCGTCGATCGCCTCGAAGGAGCCCTGCTCGACGAGCGCGGCGACCAGGGCGTCCGCCTTCTCCTCGATCCGGCCCTTGAGGCCGCGCAGCGCACGCGGCGAAAGGTTCTCGGTGAGGGTGGCGCGCAGCTGCGTGTGCACCGGTGGGTCGGAGGCCAGGGAGGTGCCGGTCAGCGCCTCGTTCGCCGTCGGATTGAAGGCGATCGAGGTCGAGGAGAACGACTCCCAGTCCGCGAGCGCGCCGCGGATCACGTCGTAGCGGGTCAGGGCGTAGACGTCGTTCTTCGGGAGGCGGACCACGGGGCCCTGTTCCCGCAGCTCGGCGTAGACGGGATACGGGTCGAGGACGACCTCGTCGGCGAAGAGGTCGACGTCGGAGACGGGTGGGGTGCTCATGGAGGCTCAGTGAAGTGGCCGACACGGCATCGGACAAATGAATGATCTGCATGGTCATGCATGCAGGAAGTTCATGCACTCGGCAATGGGTGCCGACCGGCCGTGTTCACGCAACCCCTGGCCAACGAATTTTTCGTGGCGTTCATTTCATTGACGCAATGTAAAGCGAATGGCTAGCGTGACAGGTGCCACAGGGTGCGCACGACGCACCCCACACCGGACACGTGAGGCAGGCATGAGCGTCAGTACACCCACCGTGAACACCGTCCTGGGACCGGTGCCGGCCGACGAGCTGGGCGTCGTGCAGGTGCACGAGGCGCTGCTGTCGGTGGTGCCGGGCGCCGAGTACGCCTTCGACATTCGCATCGACCGCGCCGAGATCTTCGAGATCCTCGCCGCCAGACTCAAGGACTTCCGCGAGCACGGCGGCGGCACCGTCGTCGACAGCACCGGCATGTTCCACGGCCGCGACGTCCGCCTCTACGAGACGCTCTCCCGCGCCACCGGAGTGCACATCGTCGCCTCCACCGGCCAGGGCCCCGAGGAGATGCTCGGCGGCTACTTCCTCACCCCGCAGACCAACCCGCCCACCCCGTGGCCGGCCGAAAAGTTCGCCGACCTGTTCACCAAGGAGATCACCGAGGGCATGGTGGTCCCGCGCGTGGAACGACGCGGCGCCGCCGGCCTGGTGGCCGCCACCGCGACCGCCGAGGGCATGACGGCCACCGACGAGAGCCTCTTCCGCGGCGCCGCCCGCACCGGCCTCGCCACCGGCGTCGCGGTCTCCATCCGCTACGGCAACGACCCGGTCCACGACCTCGAGATCGTCCTCGACGAGAAGCTGCCAGCCGGCCGCGTGGTCGTCGGCGGCCTCGACCGCAAGGATGCCGTCGCCACCGGCGCGTCCCTCGAGGTCGCCCGCCGCGGCGCCTACGTCGCCCTCGACCACGTCGGCGCCGAGGACGACGCTCACCTCACCGACGCCGAACGCGCCTCGCTCGTCGTCGAGTTGGTACGGGCCGGCTTCGGCGACCGGGTGCTGCTCTCCAGCAGTGCCACCGGCGTGGCCAAGGGCCACCCGGCCAACGACCTGCCCTACCACCACGTCCTGACCGCCTTCGTCCCGCGCCTGCGCGAACTGGGCCTCGGCGAGGAGGACGTGCGGCGGATTCTCGTGGAGAACCCGCGCGACCTGCTGTCGGCGCGCTGAGCGCGCCGAACCCCGGCAACCCCCCGATCCCTTTTCTCATAGGTGAATTCTGTGTCGCGAGTGAACACCGTCCTGGGGCAGGTCCCGACCGAGGAACTCGGTCTGGTGGCCGTCCACGAGCACATCGGCTACGGCATGCCCGGCTCCGAGCTGGACACCAAGTGGTGGAAGACCCCCGAGCAGCGGTACGAGGAGACCGTCCCCAAGCTGCGAGCCTTCCACGAGTACGGAGGCGGCACCTTCGTCGACGCCACCGGCATCTGCAACGGCCGTGACGTCGACTACTACCGCTCGCTCTCCGCGAAGACCGGCGTCCACATCGTCGCCTGCACCGGCTTCGTCGGCGGCGACACCGCCCTGCCGCACTTCGCTCGCGCCGATGTCGACTACCTGATGCGGCAGTTCGTCCACGAGATCACCGTCGGCATCGGCACCAGCGGCGCTCGCGCCGGCGTCATCAAGGTCGGCGTCAGCCGCGGCGGCCGCATGACCGAGCTGGACAAGCGCATCTACCGCGCCGCCGCCCGCGCCGCGCTGACCACCGGCGTGCCGATCCTCACGCACCTCGCGATCGACGCCGAGAACGCCATCGCGATCTTCAACGAGGAGGGCCTGCCTCTCGACCGCGTGCTGTTCGGCCACGTCGACGACGGCGTCAACGCCGACAAGACCCGCGACGTGTGGATCGCCGAGCAGGGCGGCCGCATCGGCTTCGACACCTTCGGCTACGAGACGGAGTTGCCCGACCCGCCGTTCTGGGCCCGCCCCCGCAAGGAGCGGCTCGACCACTTCCTGCGCTTCATCGACGGCGGCCGCCGTCTCCACCAGGTCCTCGCCTCCGCCGACGCCAACTGCAGCCCTCTGGGCTGGCCGGGCGTCAAGGGCCACACCGTCAACTACATCTTCGAGGACCTCATCCCCGACCTTCGCGCGGCCGGCCTCGACGAGAACGCCATCGACACAATCTTCGTCGACAACCCCGCCGAGTTCCTGACGCTCCAGAAGTAGCGGCTTCCTCCCATTCCACTCCTTCCTTTCCTCCGCACGCGAGAGAGACCACCATGCAGTCATCGGACCTGAGCAACCTGAAGATCGCCGTAGTCGGAGCGGGATACGGCGGCGCGGCCGCGGCCAAGGCCCTGAGCCTGCTCGGCGCCGACGTGACCGTCTACGAACAGGCGAGCCGGATCCGGGAGGTAGGCGCCGGCATCGGCCTGCGGCCCTCCACCATGAACCGCTTCCGCGAGTGGGGCATCTTCGACGCGATCGCCAAGGTCAGCTCGCCCAGCGAGTACTTCGAGATCCTGACCGCCGACTGCTCCCCGATCATGAAGGAGCCGTGGCCCGCCGACAACGAGCAGACCCACACCCACCTCATCCACCGCGGCGACTTCATCGACGCACTCCTCGGCGTACTCCCCGAAGGCATGGTGCAGCTCGGCCACCGCCTCGAGTCCATCGAGGACAAGGGCGATCGCGTCGCCCTGACCTTCGCCAACGGCCGCCGCGTCGAGGCCGACCTCGTCGTCGGCGCCGACGGCATCAAGTCCGTCGTCCGGAAGCAGTTGTTCAGCGACAACGCCCCGGTCTTCGCCGGCGAGCACGCCTACCGCGCCGTCATCGACATCGACGCCGCCCACGACATGGTCACCGACGACAACCTGCGGATGTACATCGGCCGCGGCACCAAGGTCTACCTGCTGCCGCTGCGTCACCGGAACCAGGTCTCCTTCGACATCACCGCCCTGTGCCCCGACGGCACCTGGACGCCCGAGGTCGGCAAGGAGGACATGCTGGCGACCGTCGAAGGCTTCGACGAGCGCCTGATCGCCATCACCCGCGACCTCGACATGGACACCGTTAATATCCGCGCCGTCTACGACATCGACCCGGTCGACACCTGGCACTCGGACTCCGTCGTCCTCGTCGGCGACGCCGCCCACTCGATGCTCCACCACCAGGGTCAGGGCGCCAACTCCGCCATCGAGGACGCCGGCGCGCTCGCCGACGCCCTCCGCGAGGCCCCGTCCCTGCCCGAGGCCCTTGCCCTCTTCCAGGCCACCCGCAAGCCCGTCACCGATGAGCTGCAGCGCATCTCCCGCCAGGGCTGGAGCGAGGACGAGATCGACGACGTCTTCCCCGGCCAGAAGCCCGTGAGCCAGACCGCCGCCGCCCCTGCTCCCGCCGCCCCCGTCTCCACCGAGGAGTGACCCCGATGCCGCTGCACCCCGAGATCGCCAAGTTCCTCGCCACGCTGCCCGCCCCCTCGGAGGGCCCGCTCGACCCGGTCGCCATGCGTGCCGGCGACGAGGCGCACGTCGCCCCGCTCGAGGAGCGCCTGCCGCTGCACGCCGTGGAGGACCTGACCGCCGCCACCGCCTCCGGCGACGTTCCCGTGCGGGTCTACACGCCCGCCGAGGCCGATTCCCACGGCGTCATCGTCTACTTCCACGGCGGCGCGTTCTTCCTCGGCAGCCTGGAGACCCACGACCACGTCGCGCGGAACCTCGCCAAGGAGACCGGGCTGAAGGTCGTCTCCGTCGGCTACCGCCTCGCCCCCGAGGCCGCCTTCCCGGCCGGCCTCGACGACTGCTACGCCGTCGTCCGCTGGGCGGCCGAGCAGGGCGCCGACGTCCTGGGCTGGGACGGCCATACCCTCGCTGTCGCCGGCGACAGCTCCGGCGGCAACTTCGTCGCCGCTGTCGCCGCCCGGGCCCACGACGAGGGCTTCGACCGGATCACCCACCAGGTCCTCTACTACCCTTCCCTGGACCTGGACTTCGACGTCGACCGCTACCCGTCCCTGCGGGAGAACGCCGTCGGCTACGGCCTGGAGACCGCCGGGCTCAAGCCCTTCAACGCCTTTTATCTCGGCAGCGGCGCCGACCCGGCCGATCCGATGGTTTCCCCGATCAAGCGGGCCGACCTCACCGGGCTGCCGCCCGCCCTGGTCGTCACCGCCGAGTTCGACCCGATGCGCGACGAGGGCGAGCTCTACGGGCAGCGACTGAAGGACGCCGGCGTGGACGCCACTGTCGCCCGTTACGAGGGCGCCGGCCACGGCTTCGTCCAGAACTTCTCGTGGATCCCCGAGTTCCACGAGGTCTTCGCCCGCACGCGGGACTTCCTCACCGGGCGCTGACCGGCCCGGGCGCAGACCTCACGGCACAGGCGAAAGAAGGCACACCCCCCTCATGACGCACGCAGTCGACGTCCACCCCCTGGTCTCCCCTTGGGGACGGTTCGGTCTCTACAGCTTCTTCATCGACGCCCCCGAGCCGGCGATCGTCGACACCGGCATCGTCTCCTCGCCCGCCGAAGGCATGGCGCCGGCGCTGGCGGCGATCGGCCGGCGCATCAAGGACGTGCGCTGGATCCTGCTGACGCACGGTCACATCGACCACGTCGGCGGGGCACACGCCCTGTGGGAGATGACCGGCCGGCGCGCCCAGGTCGTCATCCACGCGGCTGACGCCCCGATGCTCCGCTCGCGCAGGGCCCATGTCGAGGAGTACCTCGACGGACGCGGGCGGTACCTGGCCGACCCCGAGGGCGAGGCCAAGGTGACGGCCGCCGCGAACGCCGTCATCTCGGGGGAGATGGAACCCTCCTTGCTGCTTGAGGGCGGCGAGTCCATCTCCCTCGGCGGCGGCGTCACCGTCACCGCCCACGCGGTCCCGGGCCACACCCCCGGATCGGTCGCCTACGTCCTCGACGGACAGGGCGACGTCTTCACCGGCGACGCCGTCCAGGTCCACGGCGCCGCCAACGGCTTCCCCGGCTACACCGACCCCGCCGCCTACCGCCGCAGCCTGGAGTACCTGCGCGACGAGATCCGCCCCCGGCGGCTCTACCTCGGGCACCCCTACCGCCGCGCCGACGGCACGCCCTACGGCGTCGAACTCGACGAGACCGAGGCCCGCGAAGCCCTGGAGCAGAGCCTTGCCGCCGAAGGCCGCGTCACCGACGCCGCCTGCCGCTGCCTGGAGGCCGGACTGCCGGAGGACGACTCGCCGTACTCCCCGTTCGCCCCCGTCGCCGAGGAACTCGGCTACACCGGAGACCCGACCCTCGAACCGTCGCCGTTCTTCACCTCCCTGCACGGCTACCGCACGCAGCGCGAGCAGCGGGCGTAGTGGACGCAGCGGGCGCAGACCTCACGACCTTCCTGACCCCACGGGAGCACCACCCCATGACCGACCTGCACACCGTCCGCGCGGGGAAGCAAACCCTCACCGTCCGCAAGGACCTCCGCGTCCCCATGCGCGACGGCGTCACTCTGGCCGCCGACGCCTACGCCGGCACCGACGACGCCCCCCGCCCCGCCCTGGTCGCCCTCAGCCCTTACGGCAAGGAGCTCCAGGCCCTCGCCCTGACCACCCCGCCGCAGCGCCGGCCCAGCCCCATGTGGGACGGCTGCATCGAGGCCGGCGACATCGCCCGCGTCGTGGGGGAGGGCTATGTCCACGTCATCGGTGACCTGCGCGGCTCCGGCGCCTCCGAGGGTGAGCACATCGGCAACTACAACGCCGGCGGTGTCCCGCTCGGGCAGGACGCCTACGACTTCATCGAGTGGGTCGCCGCCCAGCCGTGGTGCGACGGCAACGTGGGCATGATCGGCATCTCGTACTTCGGCTCCATGCAGGTGCTGGCCGCGGCGGAGCGGCCGCCGTCCCTCAAGGCGATCTTCGTCAGCGGCGGCCACTACGACTTCTACGAGACGACGTACCACGGCGGCGTCATGTGGTTCATGCCGCGCGCCGCGCGCGAGGGCCGCGGCGGCGATTCCGGCTGGGCCTTCACCGACCGCGTCAAGTCCCGCATGCTGGAGACCTTTTCGCCCGAGGAGATCAAGGAGAAGGTCGCCCGGCGGCTCCAGGACCCGGATGTCGCAGCCTGGCCGAACCTGGTCCACGTCCTCACCTATCCGAAGAATCACGAGGCGTGGTTCGACATCGTGATGAACGAGGTCGACGGCGAGTGGTATGAGGAGCGCAACCCGGTCACCCTCGCGCCGAACATCGACATCCCGGTCTGGCTCCAGATCGACCAGGGACGCGGCTGGACCCTCGACGGCACCCTCGAGGTCTACCATCGGCTCAAGGGACCCAAGAAGCTGGACATCGGCCCCTACCCGCCGATGCAGTCGCGCCCCTTCATCGAGGAGCACGACAAGATGTTCCGCTGGTACGAGTACTGGATCAAGGGTATCGACAACGGGATCATGGACGAGCCTGCGGTCACCGTCCATGTCGAGGGCTCCCGTCAGACCGTCACCGGCGCCGAGTGGCCGCCGAAGCCGGCCGAGTACCGTCCGCTGTACCTGCGCCCCCGCGGCAAGCTCTCCGCCGAGCCGGAGCTGATGGCCGCCGAGTACGCCGCCCCCGACGGTTTCTACCAGGCGCCGCTGACGGTCACCGACAAGGTCCAGATGCTCACCTGGTCCACCGAGCCGTTCACCGAGCCCACCGAGATGATGGGCCAGGGCGCCGCGCACCTCTTCGCCGAGATCGACCAGCCCGACACCAACTTCATTCTCCGCATGTGGGACGAGGCCCCCGGCGGCAAGCGCCAGCTCATCACCACCGCCTACCTGAAAGCCTCCCACCGCGAACTCGACGAGGACCGCACCACGGAGGGCGACCCTTACCACCCGCACACCCGCGCGGTCCCGGTCGAACCCGGCAGGATCGAGGAGTACGTCCTGCGCGTCTACCCCTTCGCGGCCACCTTCCTCCCCGGCCACAAGCTGGTCGTCGAGCTCTCCAATGCCGAACCGCTCGCCGACGAGCACAACTCCCTGCTCCCCCCGGACGCCTTCCATCTCCCCGTCGGCCGCCCGGTCACCCACAAGATCTACCGCGACGCCGACCACCCTTCCCGCCTCGTGCTGCCGTTCACCACCATGCCGGCGCGCTAGGGACACCAGCCTGCTCCCGGCCCGCAGACGCGCGGACCGGGAGCGACGTGTCTGTCGGCGTCCGACGGCAGAGAGGACGCAACCCTCGCGGATGTGAGAGCCACTGTCAGCCAGGCCAGCGGAGTCGTGCCCGGAACCGGCGGTGCGGCGTTGCCGGGCTCACCGCCGCGCGTGACACGAGAGCGGACACGGTGAGCGGTGCGTCCAGGCGTTCCTGCGCCGAGGTCAGCAAAGGCGCCAGGGACTCGTCCGGGACGTCGGGCACGGGGCGCCCGACCCGCGGCGGCGAGGATGTCACCGTCGTCCACCGTGTTCTTGACGGGCACGACGCTCACTCTGGCAGGACCCGGGTGCCTGTCGCCGGGACTTGGATTGGTTCCTGCGTGCAAGTTCCTCTTCGGGCGGTTGACTTCCCTGGGCGGCTCAGGATTTGGTAACAGTAAGTGACCGCATCCGGAGGGCGTCAGGGGTAGCTGAGTGCGCGGTGACGCCGGTCGGTCGGCGCCGAGTCAGCACATCGCAGACCCCGTGCTGGTTCTGTGCTGACTTCGAAGGCCGGGATCGTGCATAACCGCAGGTCCTAGCACTGATCGGATGAGTTGTCGTACCACTCGATGGTGGTGCCGATGAGGCTCGCGGCAACGATCTTCTTCAAGCTGTTCGGCGTCGGGGGCGCGGCTGCCGATGAGGCCATGGTGACCACTTCCAGATGTGGGATGGGGACGTCTACGTGTCGGCACAACGTAGAAAGCCGCAGGTCAGGCGCACATGTGGCGGGACACCATAGTTTCGGCCGCGAGAGTGCGTGCCCCCACCATGACGGTGCGATCGTTCCTCGCCAGAGCCCTTTCGACGGCCGAAAACCACCCCGCTGGACCCCTGTCCGAGTTGCCCTGTCGCGGCACGTTTTGGAACCGCCGTGCTGACTTGGTGCTGACTAAAAGCCCACGTCATCACCCGTCATCGCATGTCCCGTGCTGACTTGGTGCTGACTACGCTCCGTGGAACTCGGGCATCTGGGACTGGTCGGCTCGGAGCCGTTGCGCGACAGGTGAGGCCGGACGGGGTGTGCCTGGCCCCTCTTGTCCGTCCGCGCGACCATCAGGTGGGGCAGGGCCGAGGATGGAGGCGGCTGGATCTTTCAGCCTTCTTCACCGCGCTGGATGGCTGCCTGGAAACAAACCCCTGCCTCTCCGGTGTTGTGCGACTTCCGGTGGAGGAGGGGATGGTGACGGGGCTGAAGCTGTTCCGAGCGACGAAGGACGGGACGACCGAGCTGGAGGCGCACCTTGCCGAGGTCGAAGCGGACGTGCAGCGCCTCATCGAGATGAACATGGAGACGCTGCTGGGCGTCAGGTTCCTCGCGAGCGAGTACGTCATCGACTGCGTCGACGGCGGGCGCATCGACTCGCTGGGGATCGACCGGGCCGGCGCGCCCGTGATCGTTGAGTACAAGCGAGGCACAGATCCGGGCTTGATCAGCCAGGGTCTCTTCTACATGGCCTGGCTGACGGCCCACCGTGATGTGTTCCGGAACCTGGTGCGCGACCGTCTCGGGGCTTCGGCAGCCGCCCAGGTGCGGTGGAGCGCGCCCAGGCTGATCTGCGTCGCCGGCGACTTCACCCGCTACGACATCCACGCCGTGCGCGAGCACCGGCGGAGGATCGAGCTGGTGCGCTGCCGGCTCTTCGGCACGGACCTGATCGGCCTGGAGTCGGTCGCCTCAGCGACCGGGGTCCCGCGGCGAGGCAGCGAGGCGCGCCGCAACCGTCGTACGGTCGACGCGAGGCGCACCGGTCCGCTCCAGGGGCCATGACGGAGCTGGTGGACGCCGTCCGGCCCGCACGCGTCAAGCGGCTGCCTGGAGGACGCTTTCGCCGCCCTGCGGGAACGGTGGCGGCCGCCACGCCACGTCATTCTCGGACGCTTCGGCCACGACCGCGCCCGGACCTCGACCCGTCGGCCGCGGGCCCGTCCTGACCCCTGGAGCGCGTGGCGGACCTGCGGTGCGCGTGGAGGTGGTTCATCGGTTGAGGCGGTCGGCGAGGTCCTCGAAGGTGTCGAGTTGCTCCGGGCAGTAGACCTTGACGACGTAGCGGTCGTAGGCGATCAGGTCGTCGGCGTGCTCTTCAGGTGTCGCGGTGAGGGTGCCTCGTCCCCATCCCAGAAGGAGGCCGGCCGGATTGTCCTTGAGTGCGGCGCAGATGGCGCCCCCGTCGTTGCCGTAGAGCGATTTGGCGATGCGCGGGGTCATTTCAGGGCCGACGCCTGCCTCGTTCACCTTCGCTGCGAACCGGGCCGCCTTGTCGTTCTCGGCGCTGGATCCCGCGCTGGAGCACGCGGTGAGCAGGGAGAGGGTGAGGACGACGAGTGACGCGGCCGCACCGGTGGTGTTTCGGCGCATGTCAGCCCTCCGTCGCAGTGGGTGTGTCGTTGTCCGCGTGCTGCCCGCGGTTCCACCCGGGTTTCCGGAAGTGGTAGAAGAGCAGCGGTGGGGTGCCGAGGATGATGATCACGACGACCATCAGAACGGGGTAGAGGTGCGGGGGAATCCCGGACAGCCCCGACGGTGGGACGAACCCGAGCGCGAACGCGGCCGCCGAGGCCGCGAACCCGATACCCGCCACCCACTTGATGGCCGGCACCCGGTACGCGCGGGTGACGTCCGGGCGGATCCGACGAAGTCTCAGCGCTGAGGCGAACATTAGCATGTACATGATGAGATAGAGGGCTGCGGCCATGTCGACGAGCGTGAAGAACGCCGTCGACACGTTCGGAATGGCGATGAACAGGGCCGCCAGAGCCGTGACGATCAGCCCCTGGACCATGAGAATGCCCTGCTGGACACCGGCCTTGTTGCGCTTCTGCAACCACGGGGGCATGAGCCCTGTTTCCGCTGCGGCGAGTACGCCCTTGCTGGGGCCGGCGATCCAGGTGACCACGGAGGCGAGGGCGCCGATGGAAATGGCGGCGGAGATCACCGCAGTGGCCCAGGAGATGCCCCAGTGGTCGAAGAAGACCTTGAAGGCCAGGTTGATGCCGGTGGTCAAACCGAGTTCGCCCTTGGGCACCGCGACCGCGACGGCGATCGTGGGCAGGATGAACACACCCAGGATGCCGAAGAGAGCGATGAACACCGCCTTCGGGTAGCCCTTGCCGGGATCACGCATGCTGTTGGCGTGGACAGCGTTGACCTCCATGCCCGCATAGGCCAGGAAGTTGCTGACGATCAGCACCAGGCTCGCGAAACCGGTGAACGGCGGCACCACGTCGCCCCACTTGAGGGGGACCTGGCTCTTCTGGCCGGTGCCGAGCCAGCAGGCGCCGAGCACGATGAGGATGACGCCCGGTGCGATGGTGCCGATGAGGCCACCCCACGACCCGACCTTCGCGAAGAGGTTGCCCCCGCGCAGCGTCAGGGCGGTGGACACCCAGTACAGAAGGACGATGACGATCGCGGTGTACAGACCGGACCCGGAGAGCTTCTCGTCGGCGAAGACGAAGGTGAAGCTGGCCGCGATGAAGGCGAGCTGAACGGGGAACCACACAACGTTCTGGATCCACTGCAGCCAGATCGCGGTGAATCCCCAGCGCACGCCCATGGCCTCACGGATCCACACGAACACGCCACCGTTCCAGCCGGTCGCGAGCTCGGCTGCCACCAGGGACACAGGGACCAGGAAGAGCAGGGCCGGGATGATGTACAGCGTGATGCTGCCCAGCCCGTAGGTGGCCATCGTCGGCAGGCTGCGCAGGCTGGCGACCACGACGACGGTGAGGATGGCCAGGTTGAAAACGGTCAGGTACGTGCGGCCCGGCTGGGACTTCGCCGCCGCGTTCGGTTCCGGCGCCGCCGGCTGCGAGGAGGCGGCCATCAGTGGTGGAACCCGGAGGTGCGGCCTTCGGAGGGCATCGGCCCGTCCAGGCCGTCGAGGAACCGCACCGAGGTGCGGATGTCGTTCAGCAACGAGCTCGCCAGGTCCATGCTCAGCCCGTTGCGTACCACGACGCGCTGCACGGTCAGATCGTTCAGGTCGTCCGGCATCGGATAGGCGGGAACCTGCCAGCCCTTCATGCGGAGCCGGTCCGACAGGTCGTACAGCGACCAGTTCTCGGTGTGGCCGGCCTTCTGCCGCCAGGCGAACACCGGAATGTCCGAGCCGTCGTTCCACAGCTCGAAGGCGTCCATGCCGCCGATCTCCTCGGCGAGAAACCGTGCGACGTCCTGGCTGGCCTTCTGCACGGCCCGGTAGCCGGTCCGGCCCTGGCGCAGGAACTGGTAGTACTGCAACAGCACCTGCGCACCCGGCCGGGAGAAGTTCAGCGCGAAGGTCGGCATGTCGCCGCCCAGATAACTGACCCGGAAGATGAGGTCTTCGGGGAGGAGGTCGGCACTGCGCCACACCACCCAGCCCAGGCCCGGGTAGACCAGCCCGTACTTGTGGCCGGAGGTGTTGATCGAGTGGACGCGCTCCAGCCGGAAGTCCCACACCAGATCGGGTTGCAGGAACGGCGCCACCATCCCCCCGGAGGCACCGTCGACGTGGATGGGGATGTCCAGGCCGGTGTCGCGCTGGATCGCGTCCAGCGCGTCGGAGACCTTGGCGACCGGTTCGTACATGCCGGTGTAGGTCACCCCGAGGATCGCCACCACGCCGATGGTGTTCTCATCCACGTAGGACGCCAGATCGTGCCCGTCGAGAGTCTTGTGCTCCTCACTGATGGGCACATACCGCGCCTCGACGTCCCAGTAGTTGCAGAACTTCTCCCAGACCACCTGCACCGCGGACGACATCACCAGGTTCGGCTTGTCGGCCGGCTTCCCCGCCGCGCGCCGCGCGTGCTGCCAGCGACGCTTGAAAGTCAGGCCCGCGAGCATGCACGCCTCGGACGAGCCGATGGTGGACGTACCGATCGTGCCGGTCGGATCCGGCGCGTGCCACAGCTCGGCGAGCATCTTCCAGCAGCGGTCCTCGATCTCCGCCGTCTGGGGATACTCGTCCTTGTCGATCATGTTCTTGTCGAACGCCTCGGCGTACAGCTTCGAAGCATGCGGATCCATCCAGGTGCCCACGAACGTGGCCTGGTTCAGGCGGGAGTTGCCGTCGAGCATGATCTCGTCGTGCACGATCTGATACGCCGTCTCCGGCAGCATGGGATCGTTCGGAATGCGGAACTTCTCCGCCTCCTTCTTTTCCCCCGGACGGGCGAACAAGGGGTTTACCGCCACAGTTTCTTCGTTGGTCATGACAGTCCTTTCCGCGTCATCACCCGCACATCATTCCTTCTCATCCGCCCGCCGTCATGCAGGTGTGATCCATCCGAGGCGTCCGGCCGCCGTATGTCACCCGAATGCAGTATGTGGCGACCGCCGCAGGAAAGCCGTGGCGCTTTTCGTGCACCTCTCCGACCCGCTTGTGTGCGCGGACGGGATCTCGCCGTGCGCACGGGTAAGCCGCCGTTCGGCGGCCCCCGATCGCCACGCGCCGCTGTTCGGGGCGCAGGCCGTGCGAACCGATGAGGGGCACCGTTCCCTGTCGTGGACGTCACTCCCAGGAGCCGGCCTGGCAGAAGATCTCGTTCGCGACCGCAGCCCCGGCGAAGGACAGTCCGACTCCTACCGTGAGTGTGATCAGCAGGTCACTGCCGGCAACTGCCGTTCTGCGGGCCGAGGTCATCGTCAGGAGCTCGTAGGAGAAGGTCGACCAGGCCGACAGCGCGCCGCAGAACCCGGTGGCCAGCAACAGATACTGCTGGTGCCCGAGGCCACCGTCCGTGACACCCCGCGCGACGAATCCCAGCACAAAACACGAAGCGGCGTTGGCCGCCAACGTGCCCCACGGGAAGAAAGTGCCGTACCGGTACTTGGCGTCGATCCCGATCAGATAGCGCACAGGGGCTCCGACGGCGGCGCCCGCGAGCACGAACAGCCAGTCGATCACCGCACTCCCCGCCCCGTTCCGCTACCGAGGACCGCGTGGGCCACGATGGCTCCCAACGTCACTCCCGCCAAGGCCGCAACGACGGTCAGCAGCAGATTCCCCACCGCGTAGCCGGGCCGGTCGGCGTCAAACAGCTGACGTACGTCGTCGGTGTAGTGCGAGAACGAGGAGAAGCCGCCCAGCACCCCGGTGCCCAGCAGCGGGCTGACCATCCGTGGGGCGGAAGGGAAGTGCAGCTTGAGACTGACCATGAGGACACCCATCAGGAAACAGGCCACCGCGTTGATGCAGAGGAGCGTCCAGGGGAAGTCCGTCGGACCGGTGGGCCACAGCAACTCCGCGCCGTAACGGGCCGCGGCGCCGGCCGCCCCGCCGACAGCGACCGCTACGACGACGGAGCCCTGGGCGCCGGGATGACTGTCCGGGTGGGTGCGGGTGTCCAGAGCCATCTTTTGCAACATGGACGCAATATAGAGAAATTGCCTGCAGTTCACGAGGCGTCACCGAGCGGCCTTCCATAACGCCCGAATGAGTCTGGTCTTCTTCGCGTCGCCCCGCCTATCGGGTGGCGGCCGTCACGGGAGCAAAAGGCAGCCGTCGGACGCCGCAAAATACGTGGCCGACACCGTGGAACAGGGCCTTTCCCGGTGACCGGCGGGTGCTACTGTCTACCGGCCTGACCCACCCGCTCAGAGCCGAGCCGCATGCGCTGCCGGAATTTCTCGAACGGTACGGGCCGCGGGTAAGCCCTCCACGCCCGTTCCCGGGTTGCGGTTCGACAGCGATCCGCGCCCGTCTCCCCCGCTGGCAGCACGACGACCGCCGTATCACCATGGCCTCAGGTGTCGTCCTCGGGAGCCCCCGCCATGAACCACGGAATCAGCATCCTGTTCCGCGCCATCCCAGTCCTCATGGGCGCAGTGTCCGCCGCGCTGGGCGGCTACGTACTGGCGAACGCGTCCGGAGCCGACGCGCGCGTCGCTGGTCTGGTGCTCGTCTTCCTGTCAGCGATCTGCCTGTGTCTGTTCACCACCGCGGCTACGATCATCAGGCAGCTCATTCACCGTTACACGCCCCTGGACCGGATGATGTATCCGGTGGTCGGCTTCGCGGTCAGCGGTGTCGCCATCGGCTACGGGCTCTGCCTCCTGACCGAGACACCCCGGCCACCGCCCGATTTCGTCGCCGGCCACGTGATCTTCGGAATCGGCATGATCTGTGTCTGCGTCTCGTGCGTCGCCACGGCCTCCACACGGTTCGTGCAGATCACCAGGAACTCCGCGCTGCCCGAGGGATCCCCGCCCCTCTCACCGGCTCCCTTCGGCCCGCTCACCACCCGTACTCTGTTGGCGCTCCCGGTCCTGGCGTCCCTGATCACCTGGGCCTGGGCCTTCACCCTGCTGGCGGGCGGAGGTGGAGGGCCGGCTGCGGGGCGTTTCACCGCCGGGCACGTACTGGCGGGTCTGGCACTCGTCTGCACGTGTCTCATCGGGCTCGTCGCCAGCATCCTGCGGCAGATCCAGAACACCTACACCCACCGGGACCGTGTCCTGTGGCCGGTGTCGGCGGCAGCCTCGGGCGCGGTGGGTATCGTCTGGGCACTGATCGTTCTCTCCGTTCACACCCAGCCCTCGCAACTGCCCGCGGCGTATGTTCTGATCGGGCTGGGTCTGATTTGCTGGAGCATCCTCAGCAAGGTGCTGCTGCTCGCGCTCGTCTGGCGGCGCGAGGCCCCCCTGGCGAACCGCGTACCGCTGATTCCGGTCGGCACTGCGCTGCTCTGTCTGTTCCTCTCGGCGTTCCTCTTCGAGTCCGCAGATCCCACCGTCGTCGTCCCGGCCCGCGTCCTGGTCGGCCTGGGATGCATCTGCTTCTCGCTGTTCTCGATCGTGTCGATCCTCGAGAGCGGTACCAGCGGTGACGGTGACACGCATACGAGCCAGGCCGGCGGAGATCCTCCCACCGACTCCTGAACGGTCTCGGCTGAACGCCTACCGTGCTGGACGCAGTCACCTGAAGAAACATCTCCGCAAGTGGGAGCGCTGCGTTGGAAGTTCAGGTTCAACGTGTGACGTGCTGTGTCTCCGGCGGGGCCGGTCCGGTTCCGGTCGGCCCTTGTCGGCGTGCTTGTTCTCGGGTCCTTGCCTTTTCGTGAGGGCTCCGGTCAGCGGTCGGTGTCTTTCGGGTGCCGGGGTGAGGCGTAGATCAGCCAGATGGTGCGACTGTCGTCGTCGATCGCGTAGCGGACGCGGCTGCCCAACGGCGAACCGCGGTTGCGAGCCGTCTTCGACAAGCTGAAGACCACATTCGGCACGGGAGTAATGGTCAAATCCTGTGGATGAGCTGGTGTGACCGCATGACCGAGCCGGCGACGCCTGCCCGGTTCCGGCCTGGACGGCGGTCGGGGGTGCGAGGGTGTCGTCATGTTGATCGTGATGGCGGGGCTTCCCGGTTCGGGGAAGAGTTCGGTGGCTGAGGCATTGGGGCGGAGGCTGGCTGCTCCGGTCGTCTCGGTCGACCCGATCGAGGCGGCGATGTGGCGTGCGGGAGTGGCTCGTGACCAGCCCACCGGCCTGGCGGCGTATGTCGTGGCCGAAGCCGTGACCGGTGGTGTGCTCGCCCTTGGCCAGACGGTGATTGTCGACGCGGTCAACGCCGTGGAAGCGGCGCGGGAGCAGTGGCGGTCGCTGGCGGGTCGACATGGAGTGCCGGTGGCGTTCATTGAAGTGGTGTGCTCGGACCCTGTGGTGCACCGCCAGCGGTTGGAAGGCCACTCCCGCGGGATCGATGGCTTTCCGGAGCCGACGTGGGAGGCAGTGGAACGGCTGCGGGAGGAGTTCGCCCCGTGGACCGATCACCGCCTGGTGCTGGATGCCGTGACCGACGTGTCGTCCAACGTGGCGGCGGCTGTCGAGTTCCTGGCAGCGGTTTCCTGAGCTCTGTGGGTGTCACGGCAGGAGCGTGGGTCCGTCAGGCGGCGGTGTCCTGCTCCTCGCGCTCTGCCAGGACGCCGTTGTCGAACCGGGCGCCGGTACGAACCAAGGGGACGAGGTGGGCTCCGGTGATCGCGCGCCAGCGGTCCTGGGCGGACCCGACGAGCTTGAACACCATTGCGAGGGCCGCGGCCGGGCTTCCGGCCCCGCGGGTGACCTTCGTTCTCAGCTTGACCGTGGAGAACGTCGACTCGATGAGGTTCGTGGTCCGCCGGACGGCGGCCTCGTCCTGCCGGGCCTGAAGGCCGGCCAGGAGGTCGGAGACGTTCACGCGGCCAGCCTGAGGGTGTCGCGCCAGGGCGGGGCCGGGGTGGTGAGGCGGCGGGCCATGTCCGTGGTGGAGGCCCAGTAGACGCGTGAGGCGGAGGTGTCGGGCCGCGGCCGGGCTCCCCGAGACGGTCGCGGGCCGGAGCGCGCGAAGCCCGCCAGGAGTATGGCTTCCGCGTCCAGCGTGGAGATCATGTGGTCCGGGAAGCGGTTCCGGACGGTGCGTTCAGCGACGGCGAGTCCGAACGCTCGGCCCAGTTCTCGGGCCTGCATGGCCCTGTAGGAGAGTTCCGGACTCTGGCCCTCGTCGGTCAGCGCCATGTGACGCCAGCCAGGGCCGGTGGCCAGGGCCTGGCAGTACTTCAGTCCTTGCCAGTGTTCGGCCAGTCCTCTGCCGCGTCCCTGTCGGGCGAGGGTGGTGGCTC
>NZ_JBEOVU010000053.1:0-33725 GCF_040295685.1 Streptomyces sp. NPDC002734 | reverse complement strand
CACCAAGCCGGTGCGGGCGACCGAGTCGGGTCAGGTGGTGGTGCGCTTCGCCCGCCAGCTGGCCGCACTGGAGCAGGACGCGGGCGTGGAGCTGGCCGCTCCGGGTCCCCGCCCGACGGAGGCCATGTGCCGGCGCACAGCCCGCCCTCGCCCCCCGTGGACGGCCACACACGCGCCCGGTGAGGGCCGGACCGCATACTTCCGGCGGGCTTTACTCCTCCGTAACATCGCGGGAATGACCGGACAGACGACCGTCATCAGCCCCCCGCGAACCCACGGCCGCAGCGAGGAACTGCGCGCGGTCGCCGCGACCCTGACGAACCGTCTGGAGGGCGACAGTGCCGTCCTCCTCCTCGCCGGCGAGCCCGGACTGGGACGCACCACGCTCCTCCAGGACGTGGCCCGCTCCTTCCGCGCCGGCCCTGTCCTGCGGGTCGGCGCGACAGCCGCCGAGTCCCGCCTCCCCTACAGCGGCGTGCACGCCGTGCGCTGCGCCGCCGCCCCTGTCGTGGGCGGCCCGCCGCACGTGCCCAGGACCCCCGAAGCGCTCCTTGACCTGCTGCGGACCACCGCCGACGGCGGGCCCCTGCTGCTCTGCGTCGACGACGCCCACCTGTGGGACGCCCCCTCCCGTGCCGCGCTCGGGTTCGCGGCCCGCCGCCTCCCCGCGGCCGGCCGGGTCGGCCTGCTGATCTCCGTCACCCGGCACCACGCCGCCGACCCGGACTTCGCCGGGTTGCCCGTCCTGCGCCTGGGCCCGCTGGCGCGGACCGCCGCCGGGGCGCTGCTGGAGGACCTCGTACCCGACGGCGTCGACCCCGCCGTCGGCGACGAGCTCCTCACGGAGGCCGACGGCAATCCCGCCCTGCTGCACGCCCTGGTCCGCCGCCTGGGGCCCGACGAGCTGAACGGCGCCGCCCGGCTGCCCCGCCCCCTCGCCGACGCGGCGGTGCTCGCGTCGGTGGTGGGGGAGAGTCTGGGCGGGCTGCCCGACCACCTGCACGACCTGCTGCTCGTGGCCGCCGCCGCGCACGAGACCGCCCCGGCCGACGGACGGCCGGGCGTCGACGCCGATCTGGTGCTGCGCGCCGTCGCCCGCCTGGGCCCGGCCGCCGCCGCGCCGGCCGGCACCGAACGGGCCGCCGACCTCCTCGTGCGGGCCGACGGCCGGCTCCGCTTCACGGGCACCCTGATCCGCCGGGCCGTGCACGCGGGCGCCCGCCCGGAACGCCGCCGCGCCGCACACCGCGCGCTCGCCGCCGTCCTGACCGCGGACGGCCACCGCCTGCCCGCCCTGCTCCACCTCGCCCACTCCGTCGGCGCCCCCGACGCGGCGCTCGCCGGCGACCTGGCCCGCAGCGCCCTCGACCCGGCGACCGACGCCACCCACCTCCAGCGGGCGGCCGCCCTCTCCCGGGCCGCCGACCTCACCCCGGAGGTCACCCGGCGCGCCGAACGCCGCACCGCCGCCGCCGAACAGGCCCTGCTCGCCGGCCGCCCGGCGCAGGCGCGCGGGCTGCTCGCCGACGCGGGGGGCCCCGACGCCCGCGCCACCGTGCGGGGCCGCGCCGAACTCCTGCGCGGCGTCATGACACTGGGGGACGGGCCCGTCGCCGACGCCCACGCCTCGCTCCTGTTCGCCAGGTCTCTTTTGGCGGGCGAGGCGCCCGAACTGGCGCTGGCCGCCACCGTCGCCGCCGCGGACGCCGCCTGGGCGGCCGGGGACCTGACCGGCTGCCTGTCGGCCCTGGCGAGCGCGACGGCGACCGCGCCCGCCCCCGGCCCCGGCCGGCCCGCCCCGGTGCGGGACTACCTCACCGGTCTGCGCGCCATCCTCGAGGCGCGGCTGGCCGACGCCGCCCGCCCGCTGCGCCGTGTGCTCGACCACGGCTGGACCCAGGACGAGCCCGAGGCGCTGCACCGCGCCGCCACCGCCGCGTTGCTGCTCGGAGAGGTGGACACCGCCTGCCGGGCCGGCGCCCGCGCCCTGGCCGCGGCCCGCGCCCGCGGTCAGGAGGCCTTCGTGCCGCAGACCCTCGAATACCTCGCCTACGCCGAACTGCGGGCCGGAAGGCACGCCCGCGCCCGCGCCCACGCCGAGGAGGGCCTGCGCTCGGCCCTGCACTCCCGGCGGCGCAACACCGCGGCCCACCACCGGGCGATCCTCGCCCTGGCCTCCTCCATCGAGGGCGACGTCGAGGAGGTGACGGCCCAAGCCGCCGCCGCGCTCGCCACCGCGCGCAGCCACGGCCTCGCGCAGACCGCCACCCTGGCCGAATGGGCCACCGGGCGGGCCGAGCTGGGACGCGGCAGACCCTCCGAGGCCGCGGCCCGGCTCGGTCCCCTGGTGCGGCCCGGCCGCACCGGAGGCCACTTCGCCGTCCGGGCGCTGGTGATGCCCTGCTTCGCCGAGGCCGCCGTGCTCGCCGACCGCGCGGACGAGGCCCGCATCGTGGTCGAGGAGTTCGAACTGTGGGCGGACTTCGGCGCCGACCCCCAGGCGCCCGCCCAGCTCGCCCGCTGCCGGGCGCTGCTGGCCCCGCCCGACGACCCCGACAGCGCGGACACCCTCTACCGGCGCGCCCTGGAACTGCACGAACAGGCCGGGGGAGACTTCGAGCAGGCCCGCACCCAGCTCCTCTACGGCAAGTGGCTGCGCCGTCGCCGCCGCCCCCGCGAGGCCCGCGGCCGGCTCCGCGACGCCCTGCACATCTTCGACCGCTGCGGCGCCCGGGCGTGGGCCGACCAGGCGCGCGCCGAACTACGGGCCAACGGGGAGGCGCCCGCCGCCCCGCAGGACGGCGTGCTCTCCCGGCTGACGCCCCAGCAGCAGCGCATCGCCCGCTGCGTCGCGGGCGGCGACACCAACCGGGAGGTCGCCCAGCGCCTTTCGGTGAGCACCCGCACGGTCGACCACCACCTGCGCAACATCTTCGCCGTCCTCGGCGTGCGCTCCCGCGTCGAGCTCGCGCGCATGGTCGGCATGGAGCGGTAGCGCCCGCCCGCGGGAGCGGGCGCCTGAAAACCGTCGGTAACAAATGAGCAACTAGGTGCACACCTCTAGGGACCGACCGGACGGTATGTCATTCTTCGAGCAGGACGAGTCAGGTGACGGCCGCAACGCGGCCCCCGGACCGTGGGGGCCGCAGCACCATGGCCGTCGCGCGCGTACTGCCGGGGAGAGCCGACCTCGGAGGAGGATCGCGATGTACCAAGCCGTACGGTCACGAGGAGCACTGCGCCCCGCGACGACCGCTGTGCCCCAGCCCCGTTCGCCCCGCTTCAGGTCGCTGATCGACGCGGAGGCGCTCCGTGTGCTGCACCGCAGCTCCCGGGCCGTGCAGGGCGTCCTGCCGGACGTCACGGACCGTCTGGTGGCGGTGCTGCGCGAGCAGGAGCCCGCCTACCGGGCGGCCATGGAGGCCGACCCCGCCGGCGTCTGGCAGGAGGCCCACGGCTCCCTGCGGCACAGCGTGGCCTCCCTCCTCGACCCGCGCACCGCCCGGGAGGAGGCCCGCCGCTGCTCGTGGAAGATCGGCGCCACCCGCGCCGAGCAGGGCTTTCCGCTCGACGCCCTGCTGCACGCCTTCCGCCTCGGCGGCTCCCTGGTGTGGCAGGCGCTCATCGAGGAGACCTCCCGCAGCGCCCCCGACGACGTCCGGCTCCTGGTCCACGTCGCCGCCGACGTCTGGAACTTCGTCGACGAGCACTGCACGCTCGTCGCCGACGCCTACCGACAGGTCGAGCGACGCCTGGCCTGGCGCCGGGAGAACCGGCTGCGCCTGCTCACCGCCGCCCTGCTGGACGGCACCAGCCGCATCTCCGACCTCCCCGAGGCGGCCGAGGCCCTCGGGCTGCCGGAACAGGGCCGCTACGCCGTCGTGGCGGTCAGCGCGGGCGCGGCCGCCGAGAGCGCCGCCGCCCGCTCCGCCGCCGTCCCCACCGGCCTGCACGTGCACTGGCACACCGGCGTCGACGTCGACCACGGCATCGTGCTGCTCGAGGACGACGCCGACCTGCGGCGCCTCGCCGCACAGGACCCCCCGGAGGGCGCCCGCGTCGGCGTCGGCCTCGGCGTCGACGGCCTGGCCGCCCTCGGCGACGCCCGCCGCCACGCCGACACCGCCCTCGGCATCTGCCCCGAGGCCGGCGGCTCGGTGCGTCTGCACGAACAACTCCCCAGCGCCCTGCTGCTGTCCAGCCCCGAGCTCGGCCGCGCCCTCGCCGAGGAGGTCCTCGGCCCCCTGCTGCGTCTGGAACCCTCCGACCGCGACCTGCTCCTGGACACCCTCGCCGCGTGGCTGGATTGCGACGGTTCCGCACAGCGCGCCGGGGCCCGTCTCTACTGTCACCGCAACACCGTCCTGAACCGGCTCCGACGCTGCGAACAGCTCACCGGCCGCTCCCTGACCCGCCCGGCCGACGTCGTCCAGGTGAGCCTCGCGCTGGCCGCCGGCCGCCTGCTGCGCCCCTGAGGCGGCGCCCCGCGAGTACCACCCCCGTGCCCCGGACCGCATGATGGCGGCGGTCCGGGGCACAGCCGTGCCCACGACCGCCCGCACCGCCTCCCACCTGCCCACGGGCCGCCACTGGGCACCCGCACAACCCGCCCCGGAAACCGTTGGCCGCCCGCCGCGAGCATGGCTTTTCCGCTGTACCGGCACCCTCCGCGCGTGTTGGTCTGTGCACCACTTCCGCACGGACGAACGACGACCCCGTGCCCGGACCCCGGTCTGTCGGGGCCACCCTCAACGGCCCAGCCCCGGCCCCGGTCGCGCGGCACGCAACCAAGGAGCAGTGATGCCCCGAGCATCGGACGAGGCGTCCACCCTCAGGGTGGAGAACCTCGACGTGACCTACGGACGCGCGGTCTCCGCACTGCGCTCCGTGAGTCTGGACGTGCCGCCCGGCAGCGTCGTCACCCTGCTCGGCGCCAACGGCGCCGGCAAGACCACCCTGCTGCGCGCGGTGTCCGGAACCCTGCGCCTGCACCGTGGCGCCGTCACCGCGGGGGCCATCCGCTACGGGAACACCGTCCTCGACGGACAGGACCCGGTCGCCGCGGTGCGCGCCGGAGTCGTCCAGGTGCCCGAGGGCAGGCGGGTCTTCGCCGGCCTCACCGTGGACGAGAACCTGCGCTCCGGCGGCCTCGGCCTCGGCCGGCGCACCCCCGAGCGGATCAAGGAGGGCCGCGAGCGGGTCTTCACGCTCTTCCCCCGCCTGGCCGAGCGCACCCGGCAGCAGGCCGGCCTGCTCTCCGGCGGGGAGCAGCAGATGCTGGCCATCGGTCGCGCCCTGATGGCCGCGCCGAAGCTCCTCCTGCTGGACGAGCCCTCCCTGGGGCTCGCCCCGCAGATGGTCGAGAGGATCGCCGAGGTCGTCCGCGAGATCAACGCCCAGGGCACCTCGGTGCTGCTGGTCGAGCAGAACGCCGGCATGGCGCTCGCCCTCGCCGACCACGCCCACGTCCTGGAGGTGGGTGAGGTCCGGCTCTCCGGCCCGGCCGCCGAACTGGCCCGCACCGACGCCGTCCGCCGCCTCTACCTCGGCGAGGCCGACGTGCCGGAGGACGCCGCCGGGCAGGCCACCGACGAGGCCGCCCCCGGCGGCCCGGAGAGGGGGGCGGCGTGAACCCCCGCATCACCGCGACCGCGCGGCCCGAGGCGCCCAGGCCCCTGGAGGTCGACGGCGTCACCGTCCGCTTCGCCGGACTCACCGCGCTCGACGACGTCTCCTTCACCGTGGCGCCCGGCTCCGTCCACGCAGTGATCGGCCCCAACGGCGCCGGCAAGTCGACCTGCTTCAACGTCCTCTCCGGCCTCTACCGGCCGGCCGGCGGAACCGTCCGCTACGGCGAGCACCTCCTCACCGGCCTCGCCCCGCACCGGATCGCCGCCCTCGGCGTCGCGCGGACCTTCCAGAACATCGTCACCACCGAGGGCACCGTCGGCGACAACCTGATGCTCGGCCGCCACGCCCTCACCCGCGCCGGCTTCGTCTCCTCCGCGCTGCACCTGCCGCACGCCGTCCGCGAACAGCGCGCCCATCTCGCCAGGGCCCGCGAGATCGCCGCGATCGTCGGCCTGGAGCGCCACTTCGACCAGCCGGTCGCGCTGCTGTCCTACGGCGACCGCAAGCGGGTCGAGATGGCCCGCGCCCTGTGCCTGGAGCCCCGGGTCCTCCTGCTCGACGAACCGGTCGCCGGCATGAACACCACCGAACGCGCGGCAGCGGTCGAGGTCATCCGCACCGTCCGCGAGCAACTCGGCCTGTCCATCGTGCTGGTGGAGCACGACATGGGGCTGGTGATGCGTCTCGCCGACGAGGTCACCGTCCTCGACTTCGGCAGGCGCATCGCCCACGGCACCCCCGACGAGGTCCGCCGGGACCCCGAGGTGCTGCGGGCCTACCTCGGCACCGGCGCGGACACGCCCGGAAAGGAAGCGGCATGACCGGCCTGCTCGACACCCTCCTGGCGGGCCTCGCCCTCGGAGCGGTCTACGCCCTGGTGGCGCTCGGCTTCGTCATCATCTTCAAGGCGTCGCACGTCATGAACTTCGCCCACGGCTCCATGCTGCTCTTCGGCGGCTACCTCACCGCCGTGCTCCACGACGACCTCGGCTTCGCCGGGGCGCTCGCGGTGGGCGTCCTCGCCACCGCCGCCCTGGCCGGCGTGATCGACCGGGTCCTGCTGCAGCGCCTGCCGCAGGACCCCAAGGCGGCGCACGTCGCCACCATCGTCACCATCGGCATCGACATCCTGCTGGTCACCGACCTCGCCCGCAGGATCGGCGGCGACCTCCTCTCGCTGGGCGACCCCTGGGGCGACACGGTCCGCACCCTCGGCCCGGTCACCGTCGCCGACAGCCGGCTCGCCGCCATCGCGGTATCCGCCCTGGCCATCGGCGTCGTCTTCGCCCTCTTCCGGTACAGCCGCTGGGGACTGTCCCTGCGCTGCGCCGCCGAGGACACCGAGGCCGCCGCCCTCCAGGGCATCCGGCTCGGCCGGACCCGCATGCTCGCCTGGTGCCTGGCCGGAGCCCTCGCCGCGCTCGCCGCGGTCTTCCTCGCCGCCTTCCCCGCCACCGGCCTCGAGCGCACCACCGGGCAGATCGCCCTCAAGGCGTTCCCCGCCGCCATCCTCGGCGGCCTCGCCTCACCCGTGGGCGCCCTGGCGGGCAGCCTGGTGATCGGCCTGACCGAGGCCTTCGTCATCACCTACCAGAGCGACCTGCACGTCCTCGGCGACGGCCTGAGCGACGTCGCCCCCTACGTGGTCATGGTCCTGGTGCTGCTGGTGCGGCCCAACGGACTGTTCGGAGCGAAGGGAGCGGCCCGTGTCTGACACCGCCAAGCCGCTGCTGCGCCTCGCCGGCATCCTGGTCCCGCTGCTGGTGCTGTGCGCGCTGCCGCTCTACCTGGAGTCCTACTGGCTGCGGATCGGCCTGTTCTCCATGGCCGCCGCCATCGGCGCGATCGGACTGACCCTGCTGTCCGGGACCGCCGGCCAGCTCTCCATGGGCCACTCCTTCTTCCTGGCCGTCGGCGCCTACGGCTACGTGTACTTCTCCGGCGACCCCGGCCCCGGCCTCCCGCCGGTGATCGCCATGGTGCTGGCCGTCCTGCTCGCCGGAGCGGCGGGCGGACTCTTCAGCCCCGTCGCCGGCCGGGTGAAGGGCATGTACCTGGGCATCGCCACCCTGGCGCTGGTCTTCATCGGCCACCACCTGATGCTCACCATGGACGGGGTCACCGGCGGCTTCAACGGCCGCTCGGTGGCGCCGATGGAGATCGGCGGCCTCGTCCTGGACGCCGGCCAGGACGACCTCACGGTCATGGGCGTGCCGTTCGGCGCCGAGGAGCGCCTGTGGTACTTCGGCCTGCTCCTGCTGGCGTTCACCTGGTTCACCGCCCGCGGCCTGCTGCGCGGCCGCCCGGGCCGGGCCCTGGTGGCGCTGCGCGACAGCGAGACCGCCGCGTCCGTCATGGGCGTCCCGGTGGCCCGCTACCGCTCCTCCGCCTTCGTCGTCTCCTCCATGTACGCCGGCCTCGCCGGAGTGCTGCTCGCGCTGTCCTTCCGGCGCGTGGTGCCCGACTACTTCGGGCTGGTCCTGTCCATCGACTACCTCGCCATGATCGTCATCGGCGGTCTGGGCTCGGTGGCCGGAGCCGTCGCCGGAGCGTTCTTCGTGACCGCGCTGCCCCTGGTGATGGCCAAGTACGCCGACCAGCTCCCGCTGGTCGCCGCCCCCGGCTCCCCGGACGGATCCCTCGGCCCCACCGAGGCCTCCCGCTACCTCTACGGCGCCGCGATCGTCGTGATCCTGCTGTGGGCCCCCGACGGCCTGCACGGACTCGCCCGCCGGCTCCGTCCACGGGCACGGCCCACGCCCTCCGCGCCGCCTCCCGACACCGGGCTCGCCGAGCCCGTGACCACGTCCGCAGTTCCCGTCGCCACAGTCAAGGAGCACACCCCGTGAACGCAACGCCCCGTGCGCACCGTCGCGCCACCCGCATCACCGCCGCCGCGGCCCTGTCGGCGCTGCTCGTCGCGGGCTGCAGCAGCAAGGCCGAGGACTCCAAGGGCAAGGAGGGCGCGGGCGGCATCAAGGGCGGGCCCGGCGTCACCGACACCACCATCCGGATCGGTTCGCTCACCGACCTGACCGGCCCGTACGCCACCCTCGGCGAGTCCATCACCAACGCCCAGAAGATGTGGGCCGACGAGGTGAACGCCGACGGCGGCATCTGCGACCGCAAGATCGAGATCACCGTCAAGGACCACGGCTACGACGTCCAGAAGGCCGTCGCCGCCTACTCCGAGGTGGCGCCCGACTCGGTGGCGCTGTCGCAGGTCATCGGCTCGCCGGTGGTCGCCGCGCTGCTCGACGACATCAAGAAGGACCAGATCCTCACCTACCCGCAGGCCTGGTCCGCCTCCCTGCTGGGCATCGAGCCCGTCCAGGTCACCGGCACCACCTACGACGTCGACATGATCGCCGGCGTCGACTTCCTGACCCGCGCCAAGGGCATCAAGAAGGGCGACAAGGTCGGACACGTCTACTTCGAGGGGGACTACGGAGCCAACGCCCTCGAGGGCTCGAAGTGGGCGGCCGCCAAGGCCGGGCTGGAGATCGTCGAGCAGAAGATCAAGCCCACCGACCAGGACCTGTCGGCCCAGGTGGCCGCGCTGCAGAAGGCCAAGGTGAAGGCGGTCCTGATCAGCGCCGGCCCGGTGCAGACCGCCTCGCTGGTGGGCGTCGCGGCCTCCCGCGGCCTGAAGGTGCCCGTGGTCTCCAACATCCCCGGCTACTCGCCGCAGCTGATGGCCTCCGAGGCCGCTCCCGCGCTCGAGGGCATGCTGAACATGATCAGCGCCGCCCCCGCCGTCAACGCCGACATCCCCGGCGTGAGGGAGATGGTCGAGAAGTACCAGAAGGCCTACCCGAAGGCGGCCGTCGACACCGGCGTGCTCTCCGGCTACAACACCGCCCAGCTCCTGGGCCTCGCCCTGGAGAAGGCCTGCGAGAACGGCAGCCTGGCCCGTGAGGACGTCGTCAAGGCGCACCGTGAGCTCACCGACGCCGACACCGGCCTCGGCACCCCGCAGAACTTCGGCAACGTCAAGCGTCCGGCCGCGGTCGAGAACTACGTCCTCAAGCCGTCCAAGGACGCGCTGGGCGGGGCGGAGATCGTGGAGGAGGCCCGCGTGGCCCCGGGCGTCGAGGACTACCTGAAGGAGAAGGGCCGCGCCTGAGCCGTACCGGCTGGGCACGACCCGCACGACGCACGGCGGGCGGCCCGCACCCCACGGGGTGCGGGCCGCTCCGCGTCACCGGGACGCCGGCCCGCGCGAGCCGGCCGAGCGGTGCTCAGCCGGCTGCCTGGTCGCTGTCGCGGAAGGAGCCCCAGCCGTGCCAGCGGTCGATCTCGATCCAGGCGTTCACCCGGCCCCGCTCCCTCTCGGGGTAGGGCCTGCCCCCGTAGTGCCGCGAGAGCCGGTCGATGCCGGACAGGTCGCTGTCGTCGCTCAGCTCCGCGACCCGGCCGATGAGGGTGACGTGGGTGTACCAGTTGGCCTCGTCCAGGACGGTGAGCGTGACCCGCGGGTCGTTGCGGATGTGCTCGAGCCGCTTGCGGCCCTCGTCCATGTTGACCAGCACCCGGCCGTCGTCCCACACGTACCAGGTGGCCGCGGAGACCGGCTGCCCGTCCGCCCGGACGGTGGTGATCACCGCGGGGTTGGGCTTCTCCAGCATGGCGATCGCTGCTTCGGGCAGCGGCGGCTTCGACATCGTCTCTCCTCTCCGTCGCACGACGGCCTGCCGTGCGCGGTTCCTCGACGGGGCGTCGCCCGGTCACGCTGCCACATCGGACCTCCGGGATCCCGCACCGTGTGCCCCGAGTCCGCCACCGGACACGGCCGGACACGAGGAAGGGCCCCCGGCCGGAGCCGGGAGCCCTTCCTCGAGGCGGCGCGTACCTCGGGTCGCGCGGCCCTGCCTCAGGCCTCGCTGGCCCGCAGCATGTCCTCGCGCTCCACGATCTTCACGCGCTCACGGCCCTGCGGGTCGCCCAGCGCCTTCTCCGCCGCGTCCAGCCGGTACCAGCCGTCCCAGGTGGTGTACCGCACCCGGCGCTGCGCGAGGAAGTCCTCGACGGCCTCGGGGGCGGGGGAGGACGGCGTGTGCAGCCGGCCGTTGGCGTGGTCGTCCAGCAGGTTCGCCACCGTCTCGTTGGCGTCGCCCTTGGTGTGGCCGATCAGGCCGATGGGGCCGCGGCGGATCCAGCCGGTGACGTAGGTGGACTGCAGGTGCTCGCCGTTCTCGATCACCCGGCCGCCCTCGTCGGGGACGGTGCCGGTGGCCTCGTCCCAGGGGAGCTTGGGCAGCTCGTCGGACAGGTAGCCCACCGCCCGGTAGACGGCGCCGAGGTCCCAGTCCTTGAACTCGCCGGTGCCCTTGACGTTCCCGGTGCCGTCCAGCGCGGTGCGCTCGGTGCGCAGGCCCACGACCTCGCCGTCCTCGCCGAGGATCTCGACGGGCGACTCGAAGAAGTGCAGGAACAGCTTGTGCGGGCGGTCGCCGACGTCGCGGATCGCCCAGTTCTCCAGCGTCTTGGCGACCATGTCCGCCTGCTTGTTGCCGCGGCGGGTGGCGATCGAGCCCTCGTCGTAGTCGATGTCCTCCGGGTCGACGATGACCTCGATGCTGGGGGAGTGGTCCAGCTCCCGCAGCTCCATCGGGCTGAACTTCGCCTGCGCGGGGCCCCGTCGGCCGAAGACGTGGATCTCCTTGGCCCGGTTGGCCTTGAGCCCGTCGTACACGTTGGCGGGGATCTCGGTGGGCAGCAGTTCGTCGGCCGTCTTGGCCAGGATGCGCGCCACGTCGAGCGCCACGTTGCCGACGCCGAGGACGGCGACCTTCTCGGCGGTCAGCGGCCAGGTGCGCGGGACGTCCGGGTGGCCGTCGTACCAGGAGACGAAGTCGGCGGCGCCGTAGGAGCCCTCGAGGTCGACGCCCGGGATCGGCAGCGCGCGGTCGGCCGTGGCGCCGGTGGAGAAGACCACCGCGTCGTAGAAGGCGCGCAGGTCGTCCAGGGTGATGTCGTTCGGGTAGTCGACGTTGCCGAAGAGGCGGATCTGCGGCTTGTCGAGGACCTGATGCAGCGCGGTGATGATGCCCTTGATGCGCGGGTGGTCGGGGGCGACGCCGTACCGGATGAGGCCGAACGGTGCCGGCATCCGCTCGAAGAGGTCGACGGAGACGCCGGGCTCGGCGGCCACCTCGGACTTGAGCAGCGCGTCGGCGGCGTAGATGCCGGCGGGACCGGCCCCGACGATGGCTACCCGCAGGGGGCGGGACATGTGCGATTTCCCTTCGAGCGATGAACTGACTCGTCGGGAAGCCTAAGCTAAGGCAAGCCTTACCTGGAATGCGGGTCCGCTTTATGGACCCATAAGCGCGGCTTATGCGGGAACCCCCGCAGGCAGGGCGCACAGCACACCTGATGATCCTACTGCTCTCCGGCCGGTCGTCCTCGTCGCCGCGCCGGGTACCGGCAGATGGCTGCATATTGAAGCCATGTTGAGTGATTTCATGTTTTGTTCCTCCGCTCCGTGTCACCAGATCACGTAGGTCCTGCCGCCTCCGGCGGCCCGCGACAGGTGAGAGCGAAGGAACGGAAAACAGGATGACGGAGAGCAACCCCCTGAAGAGGGCTGCGCACAAGATCACCGGCGAGCCCGCCGCCACCGGTCCTCAGGACGGCGTTCCCGGCAAGCCCGGACCCGAGTCGCCGTCGGTCGCCGAGCCGACCGAGCCCAGGGAGCCGCTCCCGCCCAAGGCCGACCAGCGCGGTCCGGCCACCGTGTCGCCGACCGGTCAGGTCACCGGTGTCGACCAGGCCAAGGTCGCCCAGGGCGGGGCCTACCTGACCACCGCGCAGGGCGTGCGGCTGCACGACACCGACCACTCGCTCAAGGCGGGGCCGCGCGGGCCGGTCCTCCTCCAGGACCACCACCTGCGCGAGAAGATCATGCAGTTCGACCACGAGCGCATCCCGGAGCGCGTGGTGCACGCCCGCGGGGCCGGCGCGCACGGCGTCTTCCAGTCGTACGGCACCGCCTCGACCGTCACCAAGGCCGCCTTCCTCGCCAAGGACATCGAGACCGAGGTGTTCGTCCGGTTCTCGACCGTCCTGGGCTCGCGCGGCTCCTCCGACACGGTGCGCGACACCCGCGGCTTCGCCACGAAGTTCTACACGGACGAGGGCGTCTTCGACCTGGTCGGCAACAACATCCCGGTCTTCTTCATCCAGGACGCCATCAAGTTCCCGGACGTCATCCACGCCGGAAAGCCCCACCCGGACCGCGAGATCCCGCAGGCGCAGAGCGCGCACGACACCTTCTGGGACTTCGTCAGCCTGCACACCGAGGCCACCCACCACACCCTGTGGAACATGTCCGACCGCGGCATCCCGCGCTCCTACCGGATGATGGAGGGCTTCGGCGTCCACACCTTCCGGCTGGTCAACGCGGCCGGCGAGACCACCCTGGTCAAGTTCCACTGGAAGCCCAAGCTGGGCGTGCACTCCCTGGTGTGGGAGGAGGCCCAGATCATCAACGGCGTGGACCCCGACTTCCACCGCCGCGACCTCTTCGACTCCATCGAGTCGGGCGCCTACCCGCAGTGGGAACTGGGCATCCAGACCTTCCCGGACACCCCGGACCAGATGTTCGAGGGCATCGACCTGCTCGACCCGACCAACATCGTCCCCGAGGAACTGGCCCCGGTGCAGCCGATCGGCCTGCTCACCCTCAACCGCAACACCTCGAACTTCTTCGCCGAGACCGAGCAGGTCGCCTTCCACGTCGGCCACCTGGTCCCCGGCATCGACGTCACCGACGACCCGCTGCTCCAGGGCCGCCTGTTCTCCTACCTGGACACCCAGCTCACCCGGCTGGGCGGCCCCAACTTCAACCAGCTGCCCATCAACCGCACCCACGTGCCGGTCAACGACATGCAGCGCGACGGCTACCACCAGACCGCCGTCCACCGCGGCGTGGCCCCGTACAAGCCCAACTCCCTCGACGGCGGCTGCCCGTTCACGGCCGGCGCCGACATGGGGGCCTTCGTCGACGTGCCCGTCCAGCTGCCGGAGTCGGTCAAGGTCCGCGCGCAGTCCGAGACCTTCGACGACCACTTCAGCCAGCCGCGGCGGTTCTGGCTCAGCATGAGCCCCGTCGAACGCGAGCACATCATCGCCGCCTACACCTTCGAGCTCGGCAAGTGCTACGAGCAGGCGATCAAGGAGCGCAACCTCCAGATCCTCGCCAACATCGACCCGGTGCTGTGCTCCAAGGTCGCCGAGGGCCTCGGCCTTCCGGCGCCCGAGCCGACCGTGCCGCTCGTGGACGTGCAGCCGAGCCCCGCGCTCTCCCAGGTGGGCGAGGTCTGGCCCGCCGACGGCCGCATGATCGGCATCGTCGCCGCCCCCGACGCCGACCTCGACGGCGTCACGGCGGTCCGCGAGGCCGTCCTCGGCGCGGGCATGGTGCCGCTGGTCGTCGCCCCCACCGGCGGCCCGCTCGGCAGCGGCGGTCTCAAGCCCCAGCGCACCTTCACCACCGCCCGCTCCACCGAGTTCGACGCCGTGCTGGTGGCCGGCGCGCCCGCCGTCGGCAACGACGCCTACGGCGCCCGGGACGCCAAGGCGAACCCGACCGCCGGCCAGTCCGGCCCGGTCGACCCGCGGGTGGTGCTGCTCCTCGCCGAGGCCTTCCGTCATGGCAAGGCCATCGGCGTCTGGGGCGGCGGCGACGCCGCGCTGGCCGCCGCCGGCGTCCCCGCCGACGCGCCCGGCGTCGTCGTGGGCACCAGCGGCCCCTCCACCCTGGAGAAGCTCAGCCGGCTCATGGGCTCCCACCGCGTCTGGGAACGCTTCCCGACCACGGTCTGACCCCATGCGTGGTGGACGGGCGCGCGGCATCCTCCGCCCGCCCGTCCGCCGTCGCTCGTGCCCCGACCCGGCGGTGCCGTTCGCCCCGCGCCCGCCCGGCCGCGCCCACCGCGCCGGTCGAAACCGGGACGAATGGCATCGCCCGGCCGGGGCACGAGCCCACCATCACCTGACGATCCACCGAGGAGGCACCACCGCCATGGCCAAGGCAACCGTTCCCACCCCGAAGTACACCGTCCCCGGCCTGAGCACCGACGACGCCCGCAAGCTGATCGACCTGCTCCGCATGCGGCTGCACGCCCTCAACGACCTCCACCTCACCCTGAAGCACGTCCACTGGAACGTCGTCGGGCCGCACTTCATCGCCGTCCACGAGATGCTCGACCCGCAGGTCGACCGCGTCCGCGACATGGCCGACGACGTCGCCGAACGGCTCGCCGCGCTGGGCGGTGTCGCGCAGGGCACCCCGGGTTCCCTGGTCAAGGAGCGCACCTGGAACGACTACTCGATCGGCCGCGCCGACGCCATCGCCCACCTCGGCGCGCTGGACGTCGTCTACACCGGCATCCTCGAGGCCGTCCGCGAGGGGGTCGAGGTCGCCGGGGAGATCGACCCGGCCACCGAGGACCTGCTGATCGAGCAGCTGCGCGACCTGGAGCAGTTCCAGTGGTTCGTGCGCGCCCACCTGGAGAGCGCGGGCGGCACGCTGGCCACCGCCGACGCCACCACCGAGAAGGACGGCGCCTCCGCCGGCGGCGACGTGTCCTGACCGCCGCCCCCGACGGCCCCGGCCCGGGCGGACGCCCCGCCGCTCAGCGGCGCGGCGCCCGCAGCCGGGCCAGGAACCGCTGCGCCCGCGCCCGGTTGCGCGGATCGGCCGCGGCCCGCCGCGCCTGGTCCATGGTCCGCCGTCCCTGCGGGGTGGCGGACCATTGCTTGAACCGGCGCAGCATGTTCGACAGTGCCATCGTGTGTCCTCCTGTGTCGGGGTGACCCCGTGTCGGGGTGGCCGCGGGGCTTCGCGCCCCGAGTACCGGGTACCCCGCCGCCATGCTGATCGATCTCACCGACCGCACCGCACTGGTCACCGGCTCCTCCCAGGGCATTGGCGCCGCCATCGCCGCCGGCCTGGCCCGCTCAGGAGCGCGGGTCGGCGTCAACGGCCGTGACCCCCGGCGCCTGGAGGAGGCCGTCGCGAACCTCCGACGCCAGGTCCCCGACGGCGAGTTCGTGCCCGTGGCGGCCGACCTCGCCACCGAGGAGGGCGCGGAGACGGCCGTGGGCGCCCTCCCGGAGACGGACATCCTCGTCAACAACCTGGGCGTCTTCGGCGCCCGGCCCGCCCTGGAGATCACCGACGACGAGTGGCGGCGCTTCTTCGAGGTCAACGTGCTCGCCGCCGTCCGCCTCACCCGCGCCCTGCTGCCCGGCATGAAGGAACGCGGGTGGGGCCGAGTCGTGTACATCGCCAGCGACTCCGCCGTGGCCGTCCCCGCCGAGATGATCCACTACGGGACCAGCAAGACCGCCCTGCTCGCCGTGGGCCGGGGCTTCGCCAAGGAGGCCGCGGGCACCGGCGTCACCGTCAACTCCGTGATCGCCGGGCCCACCCACACCGGGGGAGTGGAGACGTTCGTGTACGAACTCGTCGACCCGGACCTCCCCTGGCAGGAGGCCCAGCGGGAGTTCATGCGCCGGCACCGGCCGCAGTCCCTGCTCCAGCGGCTGATCGAACCCGAGGAGATCGCCAACATGGTCGTCTACCTCGCCTCCGACCAGGCGTCGGCCACCACCGGCGGCGCCCTGCGGGTGGACGGCGGCTACGTGGACTCGATCCTGCCCTGACGCGGCCTCATGCGGCCCTCCCCGCCCCGTCGGGAGCGCGACGCGGCCGCCGCGACGGTCCTACGGCAACGGCTGCGCCGCCCAGATGATCTTCCCCTCGGGTGTCCACCGCGTCCCCCACCGCTCGGAGAGCTGCGCCACCAGGAACAGGCCCCGGCCGCCCTCGTCGAAGCCGGCCGCCTGCCGCAGCCGCGGCGCGGTGCTGCCCGCGTCGGACACCTCACAGATCAGCTCGCGCTCGCGCAGCACACGCACCTTCACCGGCCCGCTGCCGTGCCGCAGTGCGTTGGTCACCAGCTCGCTGAGGATCAGCTCCGTGGTGAATGCCTGCTCCTCCAGGCCCCATTCGGTCAGCAGCCGGGTCGCCGCGGCCCGGATGCGGCCCACCGCCGACGGGTCCCGCGGCACGTCCCAGATGGCGATGCGGTCCGGGCCGATCGCCCGGGTGCGCGCCACCAGCACCGCGATGTCGTCCGTCGGCCGCGGAGCGACCCCGTCCAGCACGTCCCGGCAGGTGTCCTCCGGAGACTCGCCGGCCCGCTCCAGCGACGCCCGCAGCAGCTCCAGGCCCGCGTCGATGTCCCGGTCCCGCTCCTCGACCAGCCCGTCCGTGTAGAGGACCAGCCGGCTGCCCTCCTCCAGCTCCACCTCCGCCGTCTCGTACGGCAGACCGCCCAGGCCCAGCGGCGGACCGGCCGGGACCTCGAGGAACTCCACCTGTCCGTCCGGCCGCACCACCGCCGGCGGCAGGTGCCCGGCCCGCGACATCACGCAGCGCCGCGACACCGGGTCGTACACCGCGTACAGGCAGGTCGCCCCCGTGATGGCGGCGCCGCCGCCGGTGTTCTCCTCCTGGTCGATGCGCGCCACCAGCTCGTCCAGCAGCCCCAGCAGCTCCTCCGGGTGCAGGTCCAGGGCGCTGAAGGTGTGCACCGCCGTCCGCAGCCGGCCCATGGTGGCCGCCGCGTGCAGACCGTGCCCCACCACGTCGCCGACCACCAGCGCCACCCGCGCCCCCGACAGCGGCAGCACGTCGAACCAGTCGCCGCCCACCCCGGCCTGCGCCGGAAGGTAGCGGTAGGCCACGTCCAGCGCCTCCTGGTCCGGCAGCCGGCGCGGCAGCAGGCTGCGCTGCAGCGTCACCGCCATCCCGTGCTCGCGGGTGAAGCGCCGCGCGTTGTCGATGGCGACCGCCGCCCGCGTCACCAGCTCCTCGGAGACCGCGAGCTCCTCCTCGTCGAACGGTTCCTTGCGGCGGTCGCGCCAGAAGCCCACCACACCCAGCACCTGGCCGCCGGCCCGCACGGGCACCGCGATCAGCGAGTGCACCCCGTGCTCCAGCAGTTCCGCCCACTGCTCGCGCTCCTGGCCCTCCCAGGCCCGTGACTCCTCCAGCCGGGGCTCCAGCAGCGCCCGGCCGGAGCGCAGCACCCGGGCCTGCGGGGAAGAACCGTCGGCCCGGATCTGCGCACCGAGCGGGAACAGGGGCGCCTCGTCCACGCCGCTGCGCGCCGTGCGGCGCAGCGGCGCCGAGGGGTCCGGCCGCGCCGACGGCTCGTCACCCTCCAGCACCGAGTCGAACAGGTCCACCGTCGCGTGGTCGGCGAACCGCGGGACCACCAGCTCGGCCAGGGCCTCCGCGGTCCGGCCGACGTCCAGGCTGGCGCCGATGCCGAGACCCGCCGCGTACAGCAGGTCCAGCCGCTCCCGGGCGGCCTCCGCGCGGCCGGCCAGCGCCCGCAGCTCCGTGGAGTCCCGCAGCGTCGCCACGGACCCCGACGGGCCGCCGCGCAGCCGGGTCGGCCGCTGGTTCACCACCACCAGGCGGTCGCCGACCGGGTGGACCTCGTCGGTGGCGACCCGTCCCGACATCAGCAGCTCGGCGACGTCCGGGTACAGGCCCAGCTCGCCGACACGGCGGCGGCCGGTGTCCTCCGGCAACTCCAGCAGGCGCTGCGCCTCGTCGTTGGCCAGCAGCAGTTCACCGTCCGAGCCGACGATGACCACGCCCTCGCGCACCGAGTGCAGGACCGCGTCGTGGTGCTCGTACATCCGGGTCATCTCGCGCGGCCCGAGCCCGTGGGTCTGCCGCAGCAGACGCCGGCCCGCCACCGCGGTGCCCGCCGTGGCCAGGGCGAGCGCGAGGCCCGCGGCGCCCAGCAGCAGCGGCAACTGCCGGTCGGCGGTGTTGCCCACGTTCTCCACGGTGATGCCCGCCGACACCAGCCCCACCACCCGGCCCTGCGGGTCCCGCACCGGCACGACCGCCTGCACCAGCCGGCCGATGGTCCCGGTGATCTCCTCCACGACCGGCTCGCCCCGCAGCGCCGGTCCGATCTCGCCGACGAACTTCTTGCCGATGCGGTCGGGCCGGGGATGGGTGTAGCGGATCCCGTCGGTGTTCAGCACCACGACGAAGTCCACCGGCACGCTCCTGCGGACCTCCTCGGCCCGCGGCTGGAGCACCGCCGTCGGGTCGGGGGAGCGCAGTGCCTCCCAGGTGCCCGGTGCCTCGGCGAAGGCGACGGCGACCGCGCGCGAGCGGTTGCGGGCCTCCTCCTCGCTGGCGGCGCGTCCCTGCAGGACGAGCGCCGCGACCGCGGCGAGGACCAGCAGCACGACGATGACCACGTGCACGACGAAGACCTGTGCCGCGACGCTCCGCCGCGACAGGATGCCTGATCGGCCCAGTGGTCGCATAGGCCCCAGTTCTACCCGCAGAGCCCGCGAGCGGCACCTGCGACATGACGGTGGCGCATCAGGATTCCGCCCACGTGTCGGGGCCGCCGCCACGCCAGTCGATCAGGCCGGACGCCGCGACGTCCAGCTCGTCCCAGCCCTGCAGCCCGGCCTCCTGGAGGAAGGCGGTCACGTCCCGCAGTGAATAGGCGGTGCCCAGCACACGCCCGTCCACCCGCACGCGCCGTCCGCCGGACGGCCCGGGCGGCTCCACGACGACCGGTGGCTGCTCGGACATGGCTCCAGCATGGTGCGGGCCGCCGCGCCCCGCATCCGGAGGGCGGCCGTTTCCCCCGCGGGCCCCGGGCAACCCGGAGCGTGCCGACACCGCGGACGGAAGGAAGCGACGATCATGGCAGACCACCGGGACCCCGAGCTGGACGACCTGTGGAACGAGTTCCACACCGTGGTCAACATGACTTCCCGAGAGCTCCAGGACTGGCTGATGACCCGCTCCGCCGGCGAGGACACCGAGGCGCTCCCGGACCGGGCGGGCACCGAGAACGGGCGCCGCGTCCTGGACATCCTCGGCAAGCGCCGCGGCGACCTCACCGGCGACGACCTCCGGGTGATGCGGAAGGTCGTCGACACGGTGACCGCCGAACGCGGCGTCGACATGGAGCCCACGGCGGGCCAGTCGAACTGGCGTCACCGGCTGATGACCCTGGGGCACGACCCCCTCAAGCCGGTGTCCACCTGATCCGGGCCGGTCCCCACCGGATCCGGGCCGGTCCCCACCGGATCCGCCGCGCCGCACCGGGCGGTGGCGTGCCCGGTCCGGTTCCCGCGGGCCCCGGTGCCTTGCTCAGACGGCCGCCCAGCCGCTGTCGACCGGCAGGATCGCGCCGTTGATGCCGACGGCGGCGTCCGAGGCGAGGAAGACGATCGCGGCGGCCTGGTCCTCCGCGGAGGTCACCGAGCCGATGTTGCCGAAGTACGGGGCGATCGTCGCCGGGCCGTGGGCGCCCTGCTCCGCCTCCACCTTGATGTTGGTGGCCACGCCGCCCGGGGCTATCGCGTTGGCACGGATGCCCTTGCCGCGGTACATCACCGCGAGGTTCTTGGTCAGGCCGATCACACCGTGCTTGGAGGCGGTGTAGGCGGCGCCCGCGGCGCTGCCGCGCAGGCCGGCCTCGGAGGCCGTGTTCACGATCGCGCCCTTGCCGGCGGCCAGCATGTGCGGCAGCGCCGCGCGGGTCAGCATGAACGGGGCGGTGAGGTTCACGCGGAGCACGCGGTCCCACTCGGCGTCGGACACGTCGGCCGCCGCGGACATCCGGTCCATGATGCCGGCGTTGTTGACCAGCACGTCCAGGGAGCCGAACTCCTCCACCGCGGTCGCCACGACCCGGTCCACGACACTCTGGTCGCCCAGGTCGCCGGTCACCGCGACCGCCTCGGCGCCGGCGGCCTCCACCAGCTCCACGGTCTCCCGCGCGGTCTCCTCGTTCAGGTCGGCGACCAGCACCTTCGCCCCGGCGGCCGCGAAACGCAGGGCGGCCGCCCTGCCGATGCCGGAACCCGCACCGGTGACGACCACGCTCTTGCCGGCCAGGCCGGTCTCGTTGCTCATTGCTGCTGCTCCCTCGCATCGCCCGGCCACCCCTGCGGCGGCGGGCGCGAGGACGACCGTACCTCTTTCTGTCGCGCCGTGCCGTAAAGGCATCGGATGCCACGAAAGCGTGACGTACAGTGACAGCCCCACGACGGCCCCCGCCTGACGACCCGTGCGGAGCGCCTTCCGCACGTCCAGCGAGGAAGAGAGCGATGGACCACAGACCACCCGCCGTGCCGTCCGCGGCGCGGCCCACGGCCCGGCGCACCGGCAGGCCGCCCCTGACCGAACGGCGCAAGGCCGCCACCCGCCTGGACATCTCCCGGCAGGCCGTGCGCCTGTTCGCCGCCCAGGGCGTCGCCGGCACCTCCGCCGACGAGATCGCGGCCGCGGCCGGCCTGTCCACCCGGACGCTGTGGCGCTACTTCCCCTCCAAGGAGGAGTGCGTCCGGCCGCTGCTCCTGACCGGGCTCGAGGACATCATCGAGCGGCTGCGCGCCTGGCCGCCCGGCGTCACCCTCACCGAGGCCCTGGGCCTGGACGACCCGGCCTCCGGCCGGGACGAGGACAGTGCCGAGGTCGCCCAGCTGGTGCGCCTGACCGCCGGCGAGCCGGGACTGCGCGCCGTCTGGCTGCAGATCCACTCCGAGGCCGCCGACGCCTTCGCCGCGATCCTGGCCGAGCGTGAGGGCCGCGACGCGTCCGACCTCGCCGTCCGGGTGCGGGCCGGCACCCTCAACGTCGCCCTGCGGATCGCCGTCGAGGAATGGGCCCGGCGGGCCGACGGCCCCGCGTCGCCGGCCCTGCGCGACGTGATGCGCGCCGCGCTGGGGCACGCCGCCACCGCCCTGCCCGGCTGACCACCGCTGTGCGATCGTGTCCGCGAACGACGAACGACGAACGACGAACGACGAACGTCGAGCGAAGATCGACATATCGACAGGGAGTCCCGAGTTCCGTGCGTACCGAACCTCCCGCGGCACCGGCGCCCCTGCTGCTGCCCGACGGACGTCCCGCCGCTGCCGCCTGGTCGCTGGACCCGGAGGTCCGGCACCTCAACCACGGCTCCTTCGGCGCCGTCCCGCGCGCCGCGCAGGACGCCCAGGCGGCCCTGCGCCGTCGCATGGAGGCGTCACCCGTCGAGTGGTTCCCCGCGCAGCCCGCGATGATCGCCGAGGCACGCCGGAGGATCGCCGCGCATCTGGGGGCCCCGCACGACGGAACGGCCCTGGTGCCCAACGCCAGCGCGGGCGCCAGCGTCGTCTTCGGCAGCCTGCCGCACCGGGCGGGCGCGGAGATCGTGGTCACCGACCACGGCTACGGCGCCGTCACCATGGGGGCGGCCCGCCTGGCCCGGCGCTGGGGCGGAACCCTGCGCACCGTGCACGTGCCGCTGGAGGCCACCGCCGACGAGGCGTACCGGGCCGTCACCGACGCCTTCACCGACCGCACCGCCCTGGCCGTCGTCGACCACATCACCTCGTCCACCGCCCGCCTGCTGCCCGTCGGGCGCATCGCGGCCGAGGCGCGCCGCCGCGGCGTCACCCTCCTCGTCGACGGGGCCCACGCGCCCGGCATGCTCGCCGACCCGCTGGCGGACCTCGGCGACGTGGACCACTGGGTCGGCAACCTCCACAAGTTCCCCTGCGCGCCGCGCGGCACGGCGGTCCTGGTCGCCCGCACCGAGGCACGCCAGGACCTGTACCCCCTGATCGACTCCTGGGGCGCCACCGAGCCCTTCCCGGAGCGCTTCGACCACCAGGGCACCGTCGACGCCACGCACTACCTGGCGACGCCCGCCGCCCTGGACCTGATCGAGGACACCTGGGGCTGGGACGCCGTGCGCGCCTACGCCACCGCCCTCGGCGACCACGCGCAGCATCTTGTGGCCGCCGCCTTCTCCCGCCTCACCGGCGAGGACCACACCGCACGCGTCGGCATGCCCGCCCCCGCCCTGCGGCTGGTGCGGCTCCCCGACGGCCTGGCGGGCACCCGCGAGGAGGCCGACGCCCTGCGCGACGAGGTGGCCCGCAAGTTGCGTGTCACCGCCGCGTTCACCAGCTTCGGCGGCACCGGCTACGTCCGCCTGTCCACGCACGCCTACAACACGGCGGACGACTACGCCCACTTCGCCGAGACCTGCGTCCCCGTCCTGACCGACTGGGCCCGCGAAAGGCGCGGCTGACGGCCGGAACCGGAGCCGGCGGCCGGACCGCGCGGCTCCGGCGGCCGCCGCCTACAGGCCGAGCGCCAGCCGGTGGTAGGCCTGGTTCCAGCGCAGCTCGCGCCGGAAGGAACGGGTGGTGGTCGACCGGTCGATGAGGGCGAGCTCCACCCGCAGCATCTCCGCCAGGTCGTCCAGGTGCTCCGCGGTGAGGGCCGAGCTGAGGACCGTGTGGTGCGGTCCGCCCGCCGTCAGCCAGGACTCCGTCGAGGTCCGCAGGTCGGGCGTGGGACGCCAGACGGCCCGGGCCACCGGCAGCGCGGGCAGCGGGTGCGGCGGCGCCACCACGTCGATGTCGTTGGCCACCAGCCGGAACCGGTCCCCGAGGTCCGCCAGCCCGACCACCACGGCCGGCCCCGGGGCCGCGTCGAACACCAGCCGCACGGGGTCCTCGCGGCCGCCGATGCCGAGCGGGTGGATCTCGCAGCTGGGCGTGGCGGCGGCCACCGACGGGCAGACCTCGAGCATGTGGGCGCCGAGGATCAGTTCGTTGCCCGGCGTCAGGTCGTAGGTGTAGTCCTCCATGAACGAGGTGCCGCCCGGCAGCCCTTCCGCGGCGGTCTTCAGCGCCCGCAGCAGCACGGCCGTCTTCCAGTCGCCCTCCCCGCCGAAGCCGTAGCCGTCCGCCATCAGCCGCTGCACGGCGATGCCCGGCAGCTGCCGGAGGCCGCCCAGGTCCTCGAAGTTGGAGGTGAACGCCCCGAAGCCGCCCTCGGTCAGGAAGGACCGCAGTCCGGCCTCGATCCGCGCCGCGTAGCGCAGCGCCTCGTGCCGCTCCCCGCCCGTGCGCAGCTCCGGCGCCACCTTGTAGGCGTCCTCGTACTCCGCGACCAGGGCCGTGACCGCCTCCTGCGGCGCCCCGTCCACCGCCTCGACCAGGTCGTTGACCCCGTAGGTGTTCACGGACACGCCGAGGCGAAGCTGCGCCTCCACCTTGTCCCCCTCGGTGACCGCCACGTCGCGCATGTTGTCGCCGAAGCGGGCGACCTTGAGGGTGGCCAGCTCGGCACGGGCGGCCGCGGCGCGCGCCCAGACGGCGACCCGCGCGACCGTCAGCGGGTCGCTGACGTGGCCGGCCACCGTCTTGCGCGCCACCCCGACCCTGCCCTGGACGTGGGCGAACTCGCGGTCGCCGTGGGCGGCCTGGTTGAGGTTCATGAAGTCCATGTCGATGGTGTCCCAGGGAAGGGCCACGTTCGACTGGGTGTGCAGGTGCAGCAGCGGCTTGCGCAGGGCGTCCAGGCCGGCGATCCACATCTTGGCCGGGGAAAAGGTGTGCATCCAGGTGATCAGACCGATGCACGCGTCGTCGGCGTTGGCGTCGAGACAGGCACGGCGGATCGCGGAGGCGTCGGTCAGCACCGGCTTCCAGACGACGCGCACGGGCAGCTCCGGCGCCTCGTCCAGCACGGCGGCGATCCGCTGCGACTGCTCGGCGACCTGCTTGAGGGTGTCCTCGCCGTACAGCCCTTGGCTGCCGGTGAGGAACCAGATCTCGCGGACGGAGGAATTGAGGCTCTTGGGGCTCTGCACGAGGACTCCTGGTGGCGTGGTGGTCCGAGAGTGGACGGGGCGGGGAAGGGCGGCGGGGCGGGCCGGGGAGGGGGACAGGCGCGGCGGTGTCAGCCGTCGGCGAGCGCCGCGTCGCGCAGCCTCCGCAGGCGGTGCAGCTGGTCGCCGTCCGCGAAGCGGTCGTGCAGCAGCCGGTACTCGGCGAACAGCGCGTCGTAGGCGTCCGCCCGGCCGGTGTCAGGAACGAACACGTCGCGCCGCAGCCGGCCCATCGCTGCCGTGGCCGTGCGCACGTCGGGATGGGCGCCCGCCGCCACGGCGGCGTGGACCGCCGACCCCAGGGCCGGCCCCTGACCGGACGCCGCGAGGGAGACCGGACGGCGCAGCACGTCCGCGTAGATCTGCATCAGCAGCTCGTTCTTCGCCAGCCCGCCGGCCACCACGAACTCGTGCACCGGGACGCCGCCGTTCTCCAGCGTCTCGACGATGACGCGGGTGCCGAACGCGGTGGCCTCCAGCATCGCCCGGTAGACGTCCTCCGGCCGGGTGGCCAGGGTCAGGCCCATGATGACGCCGGAGAGGTGGTGGTCGACCAGGACGGAACGGTTGCCGTTCAGCCAGTCCAGCGCGACCAGGCCGTGCGCGCCGACCGGCTGGCCGGCGGCCTTGCGGGTCAGCAGGGCGTGCAGGTCCTCGCCGCGGGCGTCCGCCTCCTCCTGGTACTCGCGCGGCACGCCCTGACGCAGCACCCAGGCGAAGATGTCGCCCACCGCGCTCTGTCCGGCCTCGTAACCGTAGGCGCCGTCCACGATGCCGCCGTTCACGACACCGCAGACGCCGGGGATCTCGGCCAGCACCGACGAGTTGATCACGTGACAGGTGGACGTGCCCATGATGGCCAGCAGCCGCCCGTTCTCCACCGCCTGGGCGGCCGCCGCGGTGACATGGGCGTCGACGTTGCCGGCCGCCACCGCGATGCCCGGCCTCAGACCCGTCCAGGCGGCCGCCTCCTCGGTGAGCGACCCCACCCGTGAGCCCAGCGGGGACAGCGGGAACTCCAGCCGCGTCCGGGCGAAGTCGGCGAAGTCCGGGTTCAGGGCGGCCAGGTACTCCTCGGACGGGTAACCGCCGTCCTGGTGGATGCCCTTGTATCCGGCGGTGCAGGCGTTGCGCGACTCGCGGCCGGTGAGCTGCCAGACGATCCAGTCCGCCGCCTCGATCCAGCGCACGCAGGCCGCGTAGACCTCGGGGTCCTCCTCGAGCAGCTGGAGCGCCTTGGCGAACTGCCACTCGGCGGAGATCTTCCCGCCGTACCGTCCGATCCACTTCTCGCCGCGCTCATGGGCCAGCGCGTTGATCCGGTCGGCCTGCGGCTGCGCCGCGTGGTGCTTCCACAACTTGGGCCAGGCGTGCGGCCGTCCGCCCAGCGGCGTCTCGGTCAGCGGAGTCCCGTCGGCCAGCGTGGGCAGCACCGTGCAGGCCGTGAAGTCGGTGGCGACGCCGATGATCGCGCGCGGGTCGACGCCGGACGCGGCGACCGCCGCCGGCACCGCCTCGCGCAGCACGTCACGCCAGTCCTCGGGGTGCTGGAGCGCCCAGTCGGGTGGCAGCGGGGCGTCCGAGCCGGGCAGCCGCTCCTCGATCACGCCGTGCCGGTACTCGTGGACCGCGGAGGCCAGTTCCTCACCGTCGCGGACCCGCACCACCACGGCGCGCCCCGAGAGGGTGCCGAAGTCGACGCCCACGGTGTACCGCTCGGCACCCTCGGGCAGGTCGTCGGCGGAGTCGGGGGCGGACGGGGGAGGAGGGGCAGAGGTCACGGAGATGCCTTTCGGGTGGCCGTTGGGCCGCGGAGGGGCTCTTCGGAGCCCGTCGTAGGCGCGTGCGGGGGACACCGAAGTGTTAGCGCTCACAATCTCTCGGCGCAAGAGGCGTGCGGAGAGTGAGCATCTCCTGCGCGCGCGGAGTTGACGCGTTCGCACGCCTGAGGGTGTCACGGCGAGTCACGGAAAGATAACGCGCGCAAGGGGATTGAGAACCTGTCTTGTTAGCGCTCACAATGCGACGGCGCGCCCTCCGTGAGGAGGCCGCCCTTCGCGCGGCCGGTGTTCGGTCGCATCGACGGCACCCTCCGTGCACCTCGAAAGGACACACGTCATGGCCCGCAGAGCCGCTCTCGCCCTCAGCACGGTCCTCCTTCTCGCCACCTCGACGCTGACAGCCTGTTCCACCGAGGCGCCCGACTCCGAGAAGGCCGGGGGAGGGGACTCGGACGGCAAGATCACCCTCGGCTTCGCCCAGGTCGGCGCGGAGAGCGGGTGGCGGACGGCCAACACCAAGTCCGTCCAGGAGGCGGCGAAGAAGGCCGGCATCACCCTCAAGTTCTCCGACGCCCAGCAGAAGCAGGAGAACCAGATCAAGGCGATCCGCGGCTTCATCCAGCAGAAGGTCGACGTCATCGCCTTCTCGCCGGTCGTGGAGTCCGGCTGGGACACCGTGCTCAAGGAGGCCAAGGACGCCGGCATCCCGGTGATCCTCACCGACCGCGCGGTCGACAGCAAGGACACCTCGCTCTACAAGACCTTCCTCGGCTCGGACTTCGTGAAGGAGGGCAGGTCGGCGGGCGAGTGGCTGACCAAGGAGTACGCGGACGAGAAGGGCCCCGTCAACATCGTCGAGCTGCAGGGCACCACCGGTTCCGCGCCCGCCAACGACCGCAAGGCCGGCTTCGCCGAGATCGTCGGCAAGGACGACAAGTTCAAGGTCGTCGCCTCGCAGACCGGTGACTTCACCCGCGCCAAGGGCAAGGAGGTCATGCAGGCCTTCCTGAAGTCCCACAAGGACATCGACGTGCTCTACGCGCACAACGACGACATGGCCCTGGGCGCCATCCAGGCCATCGAGGCGGCCGGCAAGAAGCCCGGCAAGGACATAAAGATCATCTCCGTCGACGGCATCAAGGACGCCTTCGTCGCCATGACCGAAGGCAAGATCAACGTCGTGGTGGAGTGCAACCCGCTCCTCGGCGACCAGCTGATGGACCTCGCCAAGAAGGTCGTCGACGGCCAGGAGGTGCCGACCCGGGTCGAGACCGAGGAAGGCGTCTTCACCCAGGACCAGGCCGAAGAGGCCCTGCCCACCCGCCAGTACTGAGGCGACCGGAACCGGCGCCGGAGGGGGCACGCACCGCCCCCTCCGGCGTCACCGCCACACGAGTGAGAGGAGGGCGGATGACAGCCCCGTCCACCCCGGCAGTGCCGGACGCCGGCGAGCGGCGGCCCGTCCTGGAGGCCACCGGCATCCGCAAGCAGTTCCCGGGCGTCCTCGCCCTGGACGGGGTCGCCCTGCGGCTCCACCCCGGCGAGGTCCACGCCCTGATGGGCGAGAACGGCGCCGGCAAGTCCACCCTGATCAAGGTGCTCACCGGCGTGCACGCGGCCGACGAGGGCACCCTGCTCGTCGACGGCCGGCCGGGGACCTTCGCCGACCCTCTCCAGGCCCTGCAGGCGGGCATCAGCACCGTCTACCAGGAGGTCAACCTCTGCCCCAACCTCTCGGTGGCGGAGAACATCCTCATCGGACGTGAACCCCGGCGCCTCGGACTGGTCCACTGGAAGGCCCTCAAGCGGCGCGCGGCCGAACTCCTCACCGAGCTGGACCTGGACCTCGACGTGTCCTCCCCGCTCGGCTCCCACTCCCTTGCGGTGCAGCAACTCGTCGCCATCGTGCGGGCCGTGGACGTCTCCGCCAAGGTGCTCGTCCTGGACGAGCCCACCTCCAGCCTCGACCGCGACGAGGTCGCCCAGCTCTTCGCCCTGGTCCGCCGGCTGCGCGACCGCGGGGTCGCCATCCTCTTCGTGACCCACTTCCTCGACCAGGTCTTCGAGCTCTGCGACCGGGTCACCGTGCTGCGCAACGGCCGCCTCCAGGGCGAGTACGCCATCGGCGAACTCACCCCGGTCACCCTGGTGCAGCACATGATCGGCGGCGAACTCGCCACCCTCGAGGAGCTCTCCGAGCAGGCCCACGAGGAGGCGGCCGAACGCGCCGCGGGCGAACCCCTCCTCCAGGCCCGCGCACTGGGACGCAAGGGATCCGTCGAGCCCTACGACCTCGACATCCACCCCGGCGAGGTCATCGGCCTCGCGGGCCTCCTCGGATCCGGCCGCACCGAGGCCGCCCGCCTGCTGTTCGGCGCCGACAGCGCCGACAACGGCCAGGTGACCGTCGACGGGAAGGCCGTCTCCCTGCGGTCGCCCCGCCACGCCGTCACCCACAAGATCGCCTTCTGCTCGGAGAACCGCAAGACCGAGGGCGTCTTCGGCGAGCTGACGATCCGCGAGAACATCGTCCTGGCGCTCCAGGCCGCACGCGGCTGGACGCGCCCGCTGTCCCGCGCCCGGCAGGAGGAGCTCACCCGCCGCTGGATCGAGGCCCTCGACATCCGGCCCGCCAACCCCGAGGCCCAGCTGCGCAACCTCAGCGGCGGCAACCAGCAGAAGGTGCTGCTCGCCCGCTGGCTGCTGACCGAACCCCGGCTGCTCATCCTCGACGAGCCCACCCGCGGCATCGATGTCGGAGCCAAGGCGGAGATCCAGAAACTCGTCGCGCGCCTCGCCGCGGACGGCACCGCCGTGCTGTTCGTCTCGGCGGAACTCGAAGAGGTGCTGCGCCTGAGCCACCGCGTCGCCGTCCTGCGGGACCACCGCATGGTGGCCACCCTCGTCAACGACGACAGCGTCACCCCCGACCGCATTCTGGCCACCATCGCCACCGGAGCGGACTCATGACCAACCCGCCCGACCGGTCCCCGCGGACCGGTCCGCCCGGCGCGCCCACCGGGGCCGCACCCGGAACCGCACCTGGCGCCGCACCCGGTGCCGTCCTCAAGCGGCTGGCCGGACACCGGCTGCTGTGGCCCTCGCTGGTGCTGCTCGCCCTGCTGCTCGGCAACCTCGTCTTCACCCACGACTTCTTCGACGTCCGGGTGCAGGACGGACACCTCTACGGCAGCCTGATCGACATCCTCCAGTTCGGTGCGCCGCTCACCCTGGTCGCGCTCGGCATGACCATGGTGATCGCCACCCGCGGCATCGACCTGTCGGTCGGCTCCACCGTGGCCATCGCCGGCGCCCTCGCCTGCGAGCACATCGCCGGCTCCGCCGACCCCGGCAGCGCCGGCACCGTGCTCACCGCCGTCGCCGTCGCGCTGGGCGTGGCGGTCGTCCTCGGCCTCTGCAACGGCCTGCTCGTCGCCCGCCTCGGCGTACAGCCCATCGTCGCCACCCTGATCCTGATGGTCGCCGGCCGCGGCGTGGCCCAGCTGATCACCGACGGGCAGATCATCACGGTGAGCAGCGCCAAGTTTCACATGATCGGCGGGGGTTACTGGCTGACCCTGCCCTTCGCCGTCCTGCTCGCCGCGGTGGTCGTCGCGCTCACCGCCGTCGTCACCCGGCGCACCGCGCTCGGCCTGCTCATCGAGGCCGTCGGAGGCAACCCCGCCGCCGGCCGTCTGACCGGCATCCGCGCGGCCGGGCTGCTGACGCTGGTCTACGTCTTCAGCGCGGTGTGCGCGGCCGTCGCGGGCCTGATGATCAGCTCCAACGTCTCCGCCGCGGACGGCAACAACGCCGGCCTGTGGATCGAGCTCGACGCCATCCTCGCCGTGGTGATCGGCGGCACCGCCTTGACCGGTGGCCGCTTCTCCCTCGGCGGCACCGTCCTGGGCGCGCTCGTCATCCAGACCCTCTCCACCACCGTCTACACCCTCGGCGTCCCGCCCGAGACCACCCTCGTGTTCAAGGCCTTCGTCGTCATCGCGGTCTGCCTCGTGCAGTCGCCGGTCTTCCGGGCCAAGCTGGCGCGCCGACGCGGGAGCCGGCCCGCCCGATCCGACAGCAAGGCGGCCGCCGCCGGCCCGCAGCAGGAGGTCCGCGCATGAGCACCGGCACCGTCACCAAGGCCGCGCGCCTCGGCCGCCCGTTCACCCGCACCGGCTCACGCGTCACGGGCAGCCGCATCCCCCTGCTCGTCACCGCGGTGCTGCTGGTGGCGATGTTCACCGTCGGATCGCTGCGCTACGACGGCTTCTTCTCCACCCAGGTCGTCCTCAACCTGCTGATCGACAACGCCTTCCTGCTGGTCGTCGCCGTCGGCGCCACCTTCGTCATCCTCACCGGCGGCATCGACCTGTCGGTCGGCTCCATGGTGGCCCTGTCCACGATGATCACCGCCTCGCTCGTCGAGCACCACGGCTGGTCCCTGGGCGCCACGATCCCGCTCGTCCTGGCGATCGGCGCCGCGGGCGGCGCGCTGATGGGCTGGATCATCCACACCTTCGAGATCCAGCCGTTCATCGTCACGCTGGCCGGCATGTTCCTCGCCCGAGGGCTCTGCTACACCATCAGCACCGAGTCCATCACCATCGACGACCCCACCACGGTCTCCATGGCCCAGACCCGGCTGTACGGCTCAGGTGGCCTCTTCGTCTCCGTGTCCGTCGTCATCGCCCTGGCCGTCCTGCTGATCGCCTTCGTCGTCCTGCACCACACCCGCTTCGGCCGCGGGGTGTACGCGCTGGGCGGCAACGAGTCCTCGGCGCGGCTGATGGGCCTGCCGGTGGGGCCCACGAAGATCGCGGTCTACGCCGTCAGCGGCCTCTGCTCGGCCCTCGGCGGCGTGCTGATGACCTTCTACATGCTGTCCGGGTACGCCCTGCACGCCATGGGCATGGAACTGGACGCCATCGCCGCGACGGTCATCGGCGGAACGCTGCTCACCGGCGGCTCCGGCTTCGTCCTGGGCACCGCGCTCGGGGTCCTGGTGCTCGGCATGATCCAGACCGTCATCAACTTCCAGGGCACGCTGAGCTCCTGGTGGACCCGGATCGTCATCGGCGGACTGCTGCTGGTGTTCATCGTGCTCCAGCGTCTGATGACGGGGCGCCGCGCCGAGACCGACTGAGCGCCGGCCCCGGTCGGGCACGCGGCGGCCGTGGCCGCCGTGCACCCCGACCGGGACGCGCCCGCACCGAACGCCGCACCGAACGCCGCCGGGCGCCGGGACGCACGCCACCGCGGTGGCCGCGGTCCGGCGCCCGGCGGCGTTCGGTCACCTCGACGGGGCTCGGTCGTCGCCGGGACCTCGGTCGGCTCGGTCCGTTCGCTCTCCTCGGTTCGCTTCGACCGCTTCGACCGCTTCGGACGCCTCGGTCGCCTCAGCCGCGAGGCGCCTCGGCCGCCTCAGTCGCGCGGGGGCTCGCGTCGCGCCGTGCTGGCCCGCACGATCAGCTCGGGGGCCAGGGTGTGGTGGGCGACCCCCTCCGCCGTCCCCTCGATGTACTCCAGCAGCAGGCCGATGCTGCTCCGCCCCAGGGAGGCGAAGTCCTGGCGCACGGTGGTCAGCGGCGGGGGGAAGAACTCGGCCTCGGGGATGTCGTCGAACCCGGCGACCGCCACGTCCGCCGGGGTGCGCAGCCCCGCCTCGCGGAACGCCCGCAGCACCCCCAGCGCCATCTGGTCGTTGGCGACGAACACCGCCGTGAGGCCGCCCGCCCGGCCGGATGAGGCCAGCACCCGGCCCGCGAGCTGCTGGCCCGCCTGGTAGCCGGACAGCGGGCTCCAGTCCCCCCGCAGCAGCGGCGGCGCCTCCACGCCGGCGTCCCGCAGCGCCGCCTCCCAACCGGCGGTGCGCGCCTCGCTCTCCAGCCAGTCCGCGGGGCCGGCCACGTGCCAGACGGTGGAGTGCCCGGTCGTCAGCAGGTGCTCGGTGACCATGCGGGCGCCCAGGTGCTGGTCCAGCGAGACCCCGGGCAGGTCCAGGTCGTGGCCGCCCTCGACGGTGACCACCGGGCACGGGGCCTCCAGCGCCGCGAGCGCCCGCACGGCGTCGCGCCAGGGAGTGATGGCGACTATCCCCTCCACGCCCCATCCCGCCAGGTGCTGCACCGCCTCGGTGAGCGCCTCCTCGGTGGCCGCCCGCAGGGTGACGGCGGAGGTCAGGTACCCCCGCTCGCGCGCGGCCTCCTGCACCCCGGCGAGCGTGCTGGCGGGGCCGTGCAGCGTGGTGTTCACCGCGATGACGCCGAGCGTGTGCGTCCGCCGCGTCGCGAGGGCCCGGGCCGCCGAGTTGCGTCGGTAACCCAGTCGCTCGACGACCTCCGTCACCACGGCGCGGGTCCTGGCGCTCACGTTCGGGTGTCCGCTGAGCACGCGCGAGACCGTCTGGTGCGAGACGCCGGCGACCCGGGCGACGTCCGCCATCGTGGGCGCCTTGGAGCCGTCCGGTTGCTGGATCAATCCTCTTCCCTCCTCGATGGGCGGCCCGCCCGGGTGCGCCGCCCCGCGCGCGCGGAGCACCCTTGCTGCGGGCCGGCCCGTGGCCCATCCTGTGCGCGCCCGATGCGAGCGCTCACATCATGATCGCAGCCAACCTCTTCTTCGGACACCGCAACTTCGTCCCCACCCTTGAGTCGGCGCCATGTTAGCGCTCACAATTCTGGGGCCCACCCACAACGGCGGCCGCTTTCCGCGAGAACACTCACGGTGGCCGGGCCGTCGATCCCGGAAGGACGGTGAGAGCGTAGTGAACGCAACGCCCCTCAGGAGCCTGCGTCGAGAGGTCCTGGCGGCCAACCTCCGCATCCCCGAGGCCGGCCTCGCGACCCTCACCTGGGGGAACGTGAGCGGCGTGGACAGGGAGGCGGGAGTCTTCGTCATCAAGCCGTCCGGGGTCTCCTACGCCGACCTCACCGAGGAGGACCTGGTCGTGGTGGCCCTCGACGACGGCCGGGTCGTCGAGGGCGCCCTCAGGCCCTCCACCGACACCGAGACCCATCGCTGCCTCTACCTGGCCTTCCCGTTCATCGGCGGCGTCACCCACACCCACTCCACCCACGCCGTCGCCTTCGCGCAGGCCCGGCGGTCCATCCCCGTCCTGGGCACCACCCACGCGGACACCTTCAACGGCCCGGTCCCGGTCACCGAGGACCTGACCCCCGAACAGTGCGCCAGCGACTACGAGTTCAACACGGGGCAGGTCATCGTCCAGATGCTCCGGTCCGACCCGCGGCGGGCCGAGGAGGTCCCCGGCGCGCTGGTGTCCCGCCACGGCCCCTTCACCTGGGGCCCGACGGCCACCGCCTCCCTGGAGAACGCCGTCGTCTGCGAGGCCGTCGCCGAGATGGCCCTGCACACCCTCGCCCTCGGCGCCCGCCTGGGCGCCCCCTCCGAGCCGCCGCCGCACCTCCTGGAGCGCCACTACACCCGTAAGCACGGTCCCGGCGCCTACTACGGCAACGCCGACGCGGTTCCCGCCGTCTGAGGCGGGCGGGGGGGGGGGCGCCCGGCGCCCACATGCGGCGGGGGTGTATGGCCCCGCCAATCAGCA